>NZ_PVLV01000061.1 GCF_002982015.1 Streptomyces solincola | reverse complement strand
CGATCCCGATGAGGAGCAGGCGGCGGTGGGCGCCGCCCCACCCGATGCCGCCCGTCGCGCCGGTGCCGGTCTTGGGCTTCTGCAGGGGTGGGGCCCGGCCGGCGGGTGGCTGCTGGCCGTGGGGCGGGGGGTAGTTCGGGGGCTGGTTCACGCGTGGCTCCGTGCAGGTGGTGGCGGTGATGCGGAGGAAGCGTGAACGTAGCGCGAACTGATCGTCTGCGTGGTCGGTTCGATGAAGTTGTGGCCCATCCGTGGTCGAAGGCGGACATGCCGCGGCCCCGCCGTCTCGGGGAACGGCGGGGGCGGGGTCAGTGTGCCAGGCGGTCAAGGCGCGGGCCGGGCGTACAGCCTGCCGGACGCCTCCTGGAGGACCTGCCGCATGCGCTCGAAGCCGAGACTGATGGTGTCAGGGCGACGGACAGCTCCATTGTCCGGGCCGCAGATGTCTTGCGCGCCAGCTCGTTCCGCGCCTGCTCACGGGACGGGTAGGAGCGGTAGGCCATCGCGGTCTCCTGACGCGGGCAGGTAGGGCGGATTCGGCACGGACAGGTAGCCGCGGCCTCCGGGCGTGCAAGGGCTGCGCCCCGGTGCCGCGGTCGGCCGGCCGATACCCGGTCGCCGCAGAGCCGAGGAGGTGGATGTCTTCGCTCATGGGGTCGGGGTTGAGGCCGAGGGTGCGGAGCCAGGCAGCCGGCGCGATCCGCCGAAAATCGATCATGCGGCCGAAGGGGAGGGCGCTGCGCCCGTGAAGCGTGCCGGACGTAGTCCGTAACGTCGTCAACCGGTCGAGGACGAACGAGAGGTCACGGGCTCGCCCGACGGCCACCTGCGCCCGCTCCTGATCGGTGGCGACCTGCTCGCACGCCAGGCAGGTGAGCACACGACCACCGGGGAAGGCCCTGCCGACGGCCTCGTAGGCGTGGTCCACGGCGGCGACGACGCACCCGCGGCTCGCCAGGTCGTCCGCCAGCGTCGTGAGCGTGCTGCGGGGCATCGAGAATCCCGGCGAGAGCAGCACCAGCGGGAAGCGGCCGGGCATGGGTCCGTACACCGCTGACGGCATCGGCAGGCACGACACCGGCCGGGCCCCGCGCCTCCAGCAGCAGCCGGGCCTCCTCCCGCGTCATGTACGGCGCCGCGGCGCCCGCCCCGGCACGGGCGGGATAGTGGATCGACACCATCAGCTCCCTGGCGGAGGAGGGCACCCACGGGTCGCGGCGCCGAAGGTCCGACAGGTGCAGGACCTGCGTTCCGACCGCGTACCGGCCCGCAGGTCGCGTCAGTTCGGTCCCCGCTTCCGACGCGCTACGGGCGGAGGAGACGGGCACGGGTGCGGCCGAAGCAACGCCCGCACGGCCCGACGCGAGCAAGAGCAACGATCCGAGCTGGGTGGAGACGGTGGCGCGACATCGGTGCTGCATGAAACGGAACGGTAGACAGCGCCTCACCGCAACTCGCCATTTCCCAGCGGCAGTCGCGTGTACGGATGCGGGAGGGGGCGGATCCGCCTCAGGTCTCATGCCCGAGCCAGATTCACCGCGGGCGCTCCCGCTCGCCGCCGTGGCCGTGGCCATGGCCGTGCCGGGCCGCCGCCGGCGCGATGGCCGCTCTGCCGAGCCGCGGGCGGATGGTCAGCGGGGATCAGTCGTGGCCGCACCACACGTAGGGCGGCCACGAGCTGAGCGTCCGGCTCGCCGTCGGGTTCTCACCGTTTGCCGAGGCAGGAATGACCCTCGTGCCGGAAACGAAGCGGTTCGACTTCGGCACCGCGCCGGCGCAACGGTCCCGGCTTGACGGATCGCGGCGTATCTCGCGTACACCCCGCCGTAGCGTCCCACCAGGTGAACCCGATCGTCCCGCTGAGGTCACTCCAGGTCCAGGCGACGGAGGAAGCCAGCGCCGGCGACGTCCGGTTCCGGATCGACCCCGGAGCCACCCTGCCGCTGGCGACCGGCCACCCGACAGGTTCTCCTGGCGAGGCTGGTGCGTTTGGTGGCCCGCTCGGCGGCCCGCAGCGCGCCGAGTCGGCCGACTGCTGCAGTGCTGGAGGCATCCCGGCACACCGGTGCGAGCGCGGGGATGCTCCGGAGCGGGAGGCCGCTGAGATGGCCTGCCCCGCCGCCCCCGACTGGCCCGGTCCGGGCTGGTCCGACGGTCCTGGCGCCCGCTACGGTGCGGAGGTGTACCCGCCTCGGGCCCTGCGGCTTGCCAGGAGGGCCGTCAGATCGGCGAAGGCGGCACGGACCTCCTGAGGGTTCTCGATCCAGGGGAAGTGTCCCGCGCCCTCGATGGTGCGCCGGAGCACGCGGGGGTGGGTGGAGGCTTCGTCGTCCTGCCAGAGGCCCTGGTCGACGACGTGGTCTTCGGCGCCGCTCACGATCAGGGTGGCCGGTCCGCCGTTGCCGGGCTTCCAGCGGGCTTGGTAGGTGTCGTCGAAGTGCGCGTCGGCCCAGGCGGCCGCGGCGTGGCAGTAGGGCAGGTTCTCGAGGAGTGCGCGGCCCGCGGCGAGCCCGGTCGGGGTGAAGTTCCACTCCGCGGCTGCCAGGGTCAGCGCGCGCAGGGTGTCGTCGTTCGGGTCCTGTGCGTAGGCTTTTGCCGCCCGGCCGAGACCGGGGATGGGATGGGCTTCGGCCCACTGGCTGAAGGTCTGGCGCCATCCGGCGTGCGGGGCGCTGCTGACCAGGCACAGCCCGGCGAGCCGGGCCTCCAGCTCGGGAAGGGCGAGGAGGAACATGCCACCCGTGGAGTGCCCAACCATGACCACGTCGTCGAACGCCTCGACCGCCTCCAGCAGGACATGCGGCCACCGTTCGTAGGGACGGTCCGGCACCTGCGGCACACCGCGGTTGGACCCCTCTCCCGGCAGGTCGACCAACCACGCCGTACCCGGCACCTCTGCCGCGCGCGCCAGGCCGGCCACGGACTGCGAGCCCAGGCCGGGGCCGCCCGGCACGAACAACCAGTTCCAGCCCTCCCTACTCTGCGACGCGCGGCGCAGCCTCACTCCCGACCTGGTCCAACGCTCACCATTCACCACACCGCACCACCTCTCTCCATCAGCAGCTCAACACACGACGTTCAACACACGTCCTACGCGAGGACAAGGCACGACGACAGGCCCGTCCCCTCCCGAATCCTGAACGATTCCGCACCTGGGCGTGCCACCGCACTCGGACAGCGCGGTGAGATCCGTGACGAGCACCCGGACGGCCGGTGGTCTCGGGCCGCTGCCGCCACGGGAAGGTCAGGCGTGTTCGATGAGGAAGAGGGCGGTGGTGCCGGCGGCGAGTGCCTGGAAGACGTGCGGGCGATCACCCGGGTAGAACATGTAGTCGCCGGGGGAGAGGGTCACGGGGGTGTCGGGGTCACCCGCGAGGGCGCTGCCGGTCCCGAGCCAGAGGTGTTCGACCGTGCCGGGGGAGTGGGGGTCGGAGGCACGGACGCTCCCCGGTTCAGCGGTGATCGCGTACGCGTCGCGGCGAGCGTTCGGCGGGCACGCGGCGAGGAGGGTGGCGGTGTAGTCGGCGTGCTCGGAGTGGACCGATCACTCCGGCACCGTACGCGCACTGCTCGCACGGCATCGCCACTCTTCGAACCCCGGCATGGGTCCGCGTCCGCCGACACGTCCTGGGCGGCCCTGCACCGCCAGCAGGCCGCCCACGCATACCCAGGTGCGGCGGGCGCGGTGGGCCTTCACCGGCGGCGTCGCAAGTGCAGCAGGGTGGCCACCACCTCGGGCGGCGCCTTCAGCACGGCTACGGTGTCGGCCGCGCTCGGCTCGGAACAGGGCGATGATGCAGACCAGGGCGGTCAGGACGGCGATCGGCAACACGGTCAGAAGGTCGATCATCATGTGGGGTCCTCCAAGGATCTGACGGAAGAAGGTGTCCCCTCCGGACGTCGATCACCGGGGGCAGCACCGTGCAGGGCCGGCGACCAAGCGATGCAACTCCCGCCCACAGCGGGCAAGCCGTGCAGCAGGGAGGGGCGGCCGCTCACGGCCGCGAGCGCACCGGCTCCTCGGCCCCGTCCGCCAGGCGTTCGACGTGCTGGCAAGCGTGTCAAGCGACTGGGGTATCTCTTCATCAAGGCGGGACCTCTCGGTGGACCAGCCCGGCGCGCCGGGCGAGCAGCGCGGTGGAGGAGCGCCGGCCGAGGCGCGCATCCTCCTCCGCAGGCCTTCGGTGCCGCACCAGGCAACGTTCGGCCTGGTGTGATACCGCTCCCTGCCCGTCGGGTGGTAGGCGGCAACTGCCACAGTTGGGGGATGAGCGAGAATTTTCTGACTCGACACCATGACCAGCTGACTGCGTGGCTGAGAGACGCAGAGGCCGAGAGCCTCGACGCATTCCTCGGCGCACATCACGAGTCCTTCATGCTCGTGACGACAGGTGGAGCGATCCTCGACCTTGAGACGCTGACAGAATCCCTACGCGGTGCGGGCGGCAGCCAGCCTGGTCTGTCGATCGAGGTTGAGGGCGTCACCGGCATCACCCCTGAGGTGTACCGGTTCCTGGAGCGCCACATCGTGGACGGCGCAGTCGTGGATGTGCGGGTGGTGACTGCCGTAATGGAGGACGGGTTGCTGCTCAGCGTGCATGAAACCGCCCGTCGGTAGGGAAGCCTGCTGGCGTCGCGCTTCAGCGCTATCCGACTCGCGTGGCGCTGCAACGCCTCGTCGCCCGAGTCTGCGTGGGAACGGCACGTCACGTCACCACGGGGCAGACGTTGCCGGCTGCGGCACGAGAGAGTCGACTGCCAAGACGTCGGACGAGACGGTCAGCACAGAGGCGGCCGCTGACGGTGGTGAGCGGCCGCCCCTTGCTTCTGCCTGCGTAGTGTGGGAGTGGATGCCGGATGTTTCCGTCGGTCGTAAGCCGGCGGCCCAGGCGAGTCCGTGTGAGGCGAGTGCGGCGAGACGCCCCCGCTGCTTGTCTCGGCGGGTCTTGGTGTTGGACAGCCACACCCCGGACCGGAACTCCGTCCCGTCCTCCGAACGCTCCACGTGCTGCCGGGGGATGATGACCGTCCCGGTCCGGCCCGGTACTGGGCCGGGGCGGCGGTGCCCCGATCGAACGCCCCGGTCGCCACCGCGGACCTGGCAGGGACCGGGGCGGTGCCGGGGGCCCGGCTGCTCGGCCGCCTCGGGCGGGAGTGGTGTGACGCCCAGGTCTTCCCGCTGCTCCCGCTGCTGGGCGGTCGGCCGGTCCAGACCGCGGGCTGTCGCTGCCGCTCTGCCACCGCCCGACGTCCATCCCGTGCACCGCGGCGCCGGGAAGGACGATGGCTTGGCCGTGCTCCTTGCACCGAAGTCCAAGCCGACCGAACACGACCTGCTCCTTTCAACATGGAGTCTGACCAAGCTCGCGGACGCGCGCCGCACGGCGGTAGCGGTGACCAGGCCGCCGGCCTCGGGCTCTCCCAGCACTTGTCGCGCAAGTAGACGATCGCGGCACCCAGGCGCTGGTCCGCGACGCGGTTGACCGGGCGGGTGCCGGTGAACCGAACCGGTCCAGGCAGGTGCAGGCCGGCGAGGTCCATGAAAGAGATGTCCGTCAGGTCCCACCCTTCGGCCCTCCGCGGCATAGCCGCCGAGGGATGCTCCGGCAGGTCGGGGCCGCACGGCCGTGTCCGGCTTCAGCGTCGACCGGCTGGAGGCCGACCACACGGTGGCTCATGAGGCCGGCGCCGCCGACAAGGTCGTCCTGTTGACCGCGCACGCGGGCACCGTGGCCGTCGTCTCCGGCGGCCGCCGCAAGGTCTACGGACCAAGCCAGTCGTCTCTGGCCGCCCAGCCTGGCGAGGCGTACTCCGGTCAGGGCTGTGCCGCCTGCTGCACGGTGGCCATGTTCGACCCGGTGCTGCTGACCGAGGTCGCCGCCACCGGTGCCTGCGGCGGCCAATAGCCGCCGTCACCCACGCCTCACTGCCCCGCACCACCGCGGTCGCGGTCGGGCACCGGCCCGACAGCCGGTCCGCCCGCACCGAGACTCTGCGCCGGGACATGGCCTGCGTCGAGAACAACGCCCACCGTGCCGTCGGCCTGGCCGAGATCGCCGCCGCCGCGTTCGTCACCGAGCGGGCCATCCAGTACGCCTTGCGCCATCAGGTTTCCATCACGCCGCTGGGCTACCTGCGCCGGCTGCGCCTGGAGCGCGTCCGCACCCAGCTGCGGGCGGCTGACCCCCGTACCGCGAACATCGGCGCGATCGCGGCGAGCTGGGGTTCCGTACACCAGGGCCGGTCCGCTGCCGCCTACCGCGAGGTGTACGGCGTCCCGCCCTCGCAGACGCTGCACAGTACTGACCGCTGACCGCGCCGCCAGGTGCAACCCGACCACGAGGCCGAGATGGTCGATACGGGACCTCGACTGCTGAAGCTGCCCGGCCGGCACGTCGGGTGCCCTTGCTGAGCCGGCCCGACCGGAACGCTCGCGGCGCGGATGGAGCTGAAGCCGATCGCTCAGGCCCAGGCACGGGTTGGAGGAGGGGCGGCGGAGGCTTCGGCCCCAGGCGTCGGCCCGCGCCGATACGGTCCTGGCGGTCTGTCGGCCATCATGCGCACTCTCCTGCGGTGAACTGCTCAATCAGAGCGGCCATGGCCCCCGGCCTGCTGTAGTGCGCCGCGTGCGCGGCACCGTTGACCTCGGCCGTCCGCCCGTCGCCGACGATGCCGGCCACCCGCCGGGTCCAGTCTCGGGAGGCGATCGTGTCACCGCTGCCCCGCACGACGAGCGTCGGCGCGACGACACGGGCCAGATGCACCTCGAACGACTCGGCCGCGTCCCGCAGCGCGTGGCGGAAGGAAGCGGCGAAGCGGAAGGGCCCGGTCACCAGGTAGTCCGAGGCCGCCACGGCGAGCAGGCCGGGCGGCTCACGGGGAGCGTCCGCCACCAGCCGCCCGCACTGCCGCAGGCCGGCCGCCCCGGGTTCCAGCGCCGGACCCAGCAGCACGAGGCGCTCCACCAAGGCGGGCTCCCGGGCCGCGAGGGCTGCGACCACCTGGCACCCGACCGAATTGCCCACCAGCAGGCTCGGCCCGAGGGCCAGTTCCCGGTGCCAGCGGCGCAGCGCACCGGCGAGCTCCACCACCTCGGGCGCCCGCCGGGCAGCCGATCGGGAGCGCACATTGCCCGGCAGATCCGGTACCAGCACACTCGCCCCGCGCGCCGCGAGCCGCCTGGCCAGCGGTACGAAGTACCGCCCCGACAGGCCCAGACCGTGCACCAGCACCACGTTCGGCCCACCCGCCCGCGGCGCGGGCCCGAAGCCGCGGGTGAACAGCCCGGCTCGGGTCCACCCTTCCATCCGTTGTCCCATTCAGCCCCCCTTCCCTCCCGCCACGCCGCGAACCCGCGCGGAGCACGCAGGGTGACGCCGCCGTGAAGGCAGCGCAGGCCACCGACCGTCGTGCACGGCCGCTCTCCTCGCCCCCGCGCGCCGCGGGATCGGGCCGCCGGATACGGGCGAGCGGTCCGACCTCACTGCCTTCGCCAGCCCCGACCGCCTCGCCGGTGGTGGGCAGCTGGGCCGGAGGTGGCCAGTCGCCCGTGTCGTTCCGGATGTTGCCGGTGATCAACAGCCGAACAATCGAGGGAGACACGCGCCAGTAACCTCGGGAGTCGATCTCGCCGGCCCGGCTACCTGTATAGACCCGCAGCCCGTGGACCAGGTCCGCAACCGGCTGCGGCGCGGCGGATGACACGCTCGGTCGCGGACGGTTTAGCCTGCGGCGGCGCCGAGTTCATCGCCGCGACCGGCGGCGACCGTCCCGAGGCGTGGTCGTCGGGCTCGCCCCGACCGGCCGGTGCCCATTGTGGGCGCCGGCAGCGTGCTGGTGGGCCCGACACACGGTGGAGTCCACCGAGACCGTCCAGCCGATGTCGCCCCCGATGTCCGCCCCTGCCGGGACCGCGGCGAGAGTCCGACTCCACGTTCCGTCGGCCGCGCCATCCGCAGAAACCGCTTGTGCGCGGTCTGGAAGGGCCCGAGTTCCTCCGGTAGGTCCCGCCCCGGCGAGCCTGTGCAGTACTTCCACGCGATGGCTTCCAGAGTCCGGCGATGGTCAGCCCACCGCCGTCCCCGCGCGGGATCAGGCGGCATCAACGGCTCGATCCGGCCCCACATCGCAGCACTGATCACCAGGCGGACAGACATGTCCGATCAACCGATCGACACATCACAGAGACACGGCCGAGGCGCGCAACCTCCCACGGGCTTCTAGGGCCTGCCCGGCGGATCAGGGACGGCCGACGCCCAGTTGGGATGCGTCATTTAGGCTGCCGACATGACCATAGAAACCCAGCGTAACGAGGCACCCCACTCATCAGACTCGTCCGTCACATTTATCAACGTCTTCGAGATCGACGCCGCCGAGCTCGACGAGTTCGTCGTGAAGTGCGAGCAGCGGGCCCTGCTTATGCGGGACAAGCCGGGCTTCATCGACTCCCGTATGCACAGGGCCCGTTCCTCCAGCTCCCGCTTCCAGCTCGTCAACGTGTCCCACTGGGAGAGCCAGGAGGCATGGGAGGCCGCCACCGCCGACCCTGACTTCGCGTCGCGCACGCAGGCCGCACGAGAGCAGACGAAGCAGCCGATCACACCGAACCCCGGGGTGTACGACGTCGTCGTCGAACTCATCGCCCCTTAGGGCCTGTCCGGCAGGTCATGGGCGGAGCCAGAGTCGGATCGAGGCGACGGTGATGGTGCCGTGGAATACGTAGGCGCGCTTGTCGTATCTCGTGGCCACGGCCCGGGAGTTCTTGAGGCCGTTGATCGTACGCTCGACTTCGTTCCTCCTTTTGTAGATCGTCTTGTCGACACCGGTGGGCCGACCGCCCCTGCTGCCCTGGCTCTGGCGGTTGGCGCGCTGGTTCCTCGGCTCGGGGATGGTGTGCTTGATCTTGCGTCGCCGCAGGTAGCGGCGGTTTCGGCGGGAGGAGTACGCCTTGTCCCCGCCGACATGATCAGGCCCGAGTGCGGGGCCGACCGCCTTCGAGTCGGCCGACCCGGATGCGGTCCATGACGGGGATGAACTGCGGGGCGTCGCTCCCCTGGCCCGGTGTGATCAGCACAGCCAGGGGGCGGCACCCGCCTTCCCCGACACGATGGATTGTGCAGGCAAGGCCGCCCCGGGAGCGTCCGAGTCCCTCATCGGGGCGGTGCTGCCGGGGCGCCGCCGAAGCCGCGGCCGCCGCCGCCCGCGAGGATCGAACCCGGGGGCAGGCGAGCCCGGCTCCGGCATGGGCGCCCGGCACGTGGCCCACACCCACCCCAGACCGCACACGAGCGCCACCGACATCGCGACCAGCATGTCGACGCGCGGCGCCGCAGCGGTGAACCGCACCAGGATCTCCTCGCAGCGGGCCACCAACGGCTACCGCGTCTAACGACGAGCGGGCGGTGGTGCGGGTCCGCAACATCCGCTACCTGCTGGCCGCCGGGCTCACCCTGGACGACGTGCGGGTGTTCCTGCCGTGCCTGGACGGCGATGTGGCCGCCGCACCGCCCTCGGAGAAGGGCCTGCGGGTCGCGTTGGAACGGCTGGCGGTCCTCAACGAACGGATCGCTGCCCAGACCGAGGCCCGCGACCGGCTGGAAGCCCAGATCGGAGAACGAGCGGGTCCATGGCCCACTGCGTGAGCGTGCCGAGAAGGCGAAGGTGGAACCGGCCACCGAGGCGCAGGTGAAGTACCTGACCGCGGGCGGAGAAGGTCGGCAAGGAGCGGTTCGACGTCGAGTTCGCCACGGTGGTTTCGGGCAGCGGTATCACCCCGCGCGCTCCCCGGCAGCGCTGCGCGACGGCTGCAAGGCGGCTGACCAAGGCCAGGGCCCGTAAGCTCATCGCCGCGCTGGTCGACCAGACCGCGGTCTCCCCCTCTGCGCTCCCGCAGTCGTGACGCTGACCGTCGCCTTCCGGCTGGGCAACGACGCCGTGACCCGGCAGGTCACCGTTCTGGTGACGGAGGGCGGCTACCTGCACCGGGCCCAGGGCCGCTACGGGAGGTCTCCCCGCATGTCCAACCCCGAGCCGTCCCCCGCGGTGCACCTGAACTCCATCGCCAGTTCTCGAGGCGAGCACCCACTCGCCCGGCCCATCGCCAATCTGCGCCAGCACCACACTGCGTACACGAACATGGGCTACACCCGCATCCTCATCCCGCCGTCGGTGGTACGGCTGGAGTACGACGAGAGTCGGCCTTTGACCCTGGCGGTGAGCCGCGAACTGTTTGCGGCGTTCATCGGCGCGGGCCCCACCACCCCGCAGTCGCTCGAAGCGGCCATCACCGCCTTCCGAGCCGCGCTCGGCCTGCCTCCCGGCGCGAGCACCCCACCTCTGTGCCCCGCCAGAGTGCGCTCCCGCCCCGGGTTGCCGCGATGCTGCGCGCCCTTGAGGACGGCTCCTCCTTGACTCCGGCGCGCCGGCGTCCCGTCAGCTGGGTGGTGACCGACCAGGGTGTGCGGCTGCACGTCGGGTCGATGGGTGAGGTCCTCGACCGGGCTGCGGTCGTCGAGCTGCAAGCGGCACTGGGCGCGTGGCTGCACCACACGAAAGATCAGGTGCTGTCGGGCGGATCTATCCCCCGGACGGCACCGCCCGCGATGCCGACAGTGGCGAGCGCCTGCCCGCCGACTGACCGCGTGCCGTGCTCGGCCCCGCCCCGAAAGGCGAGCACAGTGGGGGACATGCGCCACCGTCTGCTCCTGGTCCCGCTCGCGATGGCGGCCGCGGTGCTCACCGCGTGCACCACCGTGACGGCCCCGCCCCCTCCGCGCCGGCGGCCGAACCGCCAGCGCCCTACCGGCCCCCGAGCCGCTGCCCGCGCTCGCCCGCGAGGAGCTGGCGACCATCCAGCCCTCACCGGCCGCCCCCCGCGTCGCCCGCGGCTGCGCCGTCCGGCGCCGCAGTCCCCCGCACGGTCCGCCGGTCGGCGGCCGAGGCCCGTGGGCGTCCGCCGGCCCGCCCCGCCCGGCAGCCGCAGGCCGCGCCGCGCCGCTCGACCCAGCGCGCGCAGAAGCCGGCCCGCCGCTGGGTGCCGACGGCCGGCGCCCGGTCCGCCCGGCGGCCCCCCGCTACGTGCGGCCCCGGCCCCGGCCTGCCGCGCCGGGCGGCTTGCGGGACGTCTGTCGCGCTTCGACGGGTGTCGTGGCCCCGGGCATCAGCAGCCTGTGCAGCAGCACCTTCGGCCGGTGAACCCTCCTGGCCGCCGGGCCTGACCGGCGACCGCCGCTGCACCGCGGCCCTGTAGGGCGGAGCTCCCCGAGCCGGGTGACTCGGTTGTTGCCGTCCCAGACCTCGTCCCACCGGCTACCAGGTCTACAACCGCAAGGCCAAGCGCACCGGTCGCCCCGGGGTCTGCCAGCTCAATCCGATCTCGGAGTGGATCTGGTCGCCCCGCATCACCTACGAGCCGGTCGTCAGCCTGGAGGAGTGGGTGGCCGCCCAGGAGGTCAACGCAGGACTCAAGGCGGGAGCCAAACGGTACGTCTCGCTCCAGCGCCTGCGCGCCGCGGTGCAGGAGCCGGGCCTGAGCGTCACGGACGTGCTCAGGGACGGCACGCACGCGCTCTGCATGATCGGCGAGCGGCAGGTCGTCGTGCCGGACCCGGTCCCCGACGCGGTCATCGCGCGGGTCGTCCAGGGGCGGAGCAGTAGCGGGCGGGTACGTTCGCCTCCGGGGCGAGGAGCAGCCGCCTTCCACAGTCGCACTGTCCGCCGGCCAGCACGCGGATGCGGGTGGCGGCACCCGTGGCCCCGTTCGTCAAAAGCAGACGTTCGTGATCGATGGCGTGCCGTGGTGCCACGGTGTCCTGGCTGGTGAAGCAGACTTCGACAACAGTGCAGCCGTACGTGGCTCTCCCGAGCGCGACGTCGCCGCGGCGGTCGGGGTTCCGGTTGCCCGTGTAGCGGCGCTGCGCAGCAGGCGGAAGACCCCGCGGGCGCGCATTCCCAAGACGGGGTAGGCGGCGGCCGGGCCCGCCGCCTACCGTGGCCGTAACCTACCGAGGAGGGCCGATGCGCCGCGACCTCTACTGGGACTGACCCCGCACACCACGGCGCGCCCCTCCCGGCGTTGACGAGGGGCGCGCCTTCCTCCTTCCTCGCGGGGTCCGCCGCGGTCTCCTGCGCCGGTGGCAGCCGTCTTCCTCGGCGGCCGCCTCGCCGAGTTGACTGCCGGAGTGGACCCGGGAGTTCGTGACTCGAGGCTGTGCACAGCCCCACACCGCGTCGGAGCGGGCACACAACCCACCCCTTTCCACTACGGCAGGCTCCGACCCGGAAGCGCTCCATCCGTCTCCGCCCGATGACCGGCCGGAACACGAGGCCCCCCATGGAGCCGCCACACTATGAGCACGCCCCCGCACCCCTTGTCCGCGGCCCCGCCCTGGCCGCACTGCGCACACGGCGCGGCCCCCACCGACCCCGTCGGCTGTCGCGGCATCCTCGTGGCCGGTCACACCACCTGAACGGGTCGGCCCCAGGCGCCAGCATGGACCACCGCGGCACCTCTTTCACCGAGAACCTGCTGACCCGGTTGCTCGCAGCCCTGAGCGACCTCGCCACCGGTAGGCCCCGCATCGGCGACGCACAGTTCGGTGACGCGACCTTCGACGGCGATGCCTGGTTCAACGAGGCGGACTTCACCGGTGACGCCAGGTTCACCAAGACGACCTTCGCAGGTATCGCCTGGTTCCCCCGTGTGATCTTCGCCGGCGACGCCCACTTCGGCGAGGCGGCCTTCACCAGCGGAGCCTGGTTCAGCCAAGCGCGTTTCCTCGACATCACCAGCTTCTCCCGAGGACCTTCGCTCGCACCGCCTGGTTCGACCAGGTGAGCGTCACGCGCGTCGCCTGGTGCGACGAAGTGACCTTCTCGGGCGACACCCATTTCGGTGATGCGGTCTTCACCGGCCACCTCAGGTTCGACAGGGCGCGCTTCGAGACGGCATCGCGTCTGGGGCCGCTGGTGTGCAACTGGGATGTCGTGCTCGACGCTGTGGTGTTCGATCAACCGGTGACAGTGGAGATCGCTGTACGCAACGTGAGCTGCTGGCGGAGTCGGTGGGTCTCGACCGCCGTGCTGCACCTGCGTTACGCCGAGGTGGATCTGGGAGACGCGGTGTGGGAGTACCCCGTGGTGATCGCCGCCCGCCCCGATCCCTTCTCTCGCTCATATGCCCTCGGTTCGCTGTCGGAGGGGGCGTTGTCCGGCCAGGAACCCGGTGTGTGTCTGAGGTCGCTGGGCGGGATTGATGCCGCGCACCTCGCGCTGTACACCTTCGACCTGAGCGTGTGCCGGTTCGCCGGTGCCGTTCACCTCGACCAGCTCCGCGTGGACGGCTGGTGCACCTTCGCCACCGCCCCCGCCGGCCGAGGCTCGCGCTTCCCCTGGCGGTGGAGCCGGCGCAACACTTTGGTCGAGGAGCACCACTGGCGGGTGCGTACTGCCCGCCGCCCCGCGCTGGCGCGCGGCTGGACCACCCCGCTCCAGGACGCACCCGAACTGCCGCCGGCCGCGGTGGCCGCGCTGTACCGGCAGATACGCAAGTCGCTGGAGGACGGCAAGAACGAACCGGACGCCGCCGACTTCTACTACGGCGAGTGCGACATGCGCCGCCACGACACCACCCGCCCCCGAGGCGAGCGAATGCTGCTGAGCGCCTACTGGGCCCTGTCCGGGTACGGGCTGCGCGCCTCCCGGGCGCTGAGATGGCTGGGGCGGTGATGGCCGCCACGATCGCGGTGATGGTGCTGTGGGGCTTGCCCGCCGACGACCCGAAGCCGACCGTCAGCGGGCGTCAGGCCGCCGCCGGGCAGCAGGTCGCCCTCACCACCGACACGCCCGACCCGGTCAACCAGGCCGGCCTGCTGCCCGACCGGGTCACGACCGAACGGTTCGAGAAGGCGCTGCGGGTCGTGATCAACTCGGTGGTCTTCCGCTCCTCCGGCCAGGACCTCACCACCGCCGGCACCTACAGGGAGATGGCCTCTCGCCTTGTCGAACCCATCCTCCTGGGCCTGGCGGTCCTGGCCGTGCGCAGCCGCGTCAAACGCTGACCACTGCCCTGTGACAACGAACCTTGAGCGTGCGCCGACGAAGTTTGATCGGGATGTTGGCATGTGCCGCGGGGGTTGAGCGGGTGATGGTTCAGGTGTCGGCGCCGGCGGAGGTGTGGCGGCCTTCGGGGTGGGAGCCGTGCCAGTCCAGGCAGATGAGGGTGGCGTCGTCGGCAAGGTGTCCGTCGCAGGCGTCGCTGACGGCGGCGGCGAGGATGCGGACCACTTCACGGGGGTGTTCGCCGGTGGTGGCGCTGAGCAGGCCGGGCAGGTCGACCTCGGCGGCTTGGCGTTCCTGCATGCCGTCGGTGTAGAAGAGGAACCGGTCGCCGGGCCGGCAGTCGAGGTCTTGGGCGCGGTAGGGCCGGGGGGACTGGACGCCGAAGGGGGTGTTCACCTCCAGGTCCACCCGGTGGACCTGTCCGTCGCGCAGGCGCAGGGGCCAGGGGTGGCCGGCGTTGACGAGCTGGGCGCCGGAGCCGTCCAGGGCGATGCGGACGAGCTGGCCGGTGGCGAAGACCACGCCCGGGCGGTCCAGTAGGGCCTGGGCGGTCTGGTGGGCCTGTTCGGCCAGGTCCGCGCCGGCGCGGCGGGCGCCGCGGGAGGCGTTGACGGCGAGGGTGGCCAGAAGGGCGGAGTCGGTGTCGTGGCCCATGGCGTCGGTGATCGACAGGTGCAGGGTGTCGTGGTCGAGGGTGTAGTCGTAGGTGTCGCCGGCCACGGTGTCGGCGGGGACGAGCGCGCAGGCGAGGGTGAACTGCGCGGCTTCGCAGGAGGGGGCGGTGGGCAGGAGCTGGCGCTGGATCTCGGCGGCCAGGGTGACGGGGGTGGTGCGCTGGCCCCAGTGGTACAGGTCGGTGAAGCGCCGGTCGGTGACGACGATGTACGCCAGCGCGTGCGCGGCCTCCTCCACCTGCTCCAGCACCTCGTCGGTGACCTCGGGCAGGAACAGCTCCAGCACCCCGATGGTGTCGCCCCGGTTGGTGACCGGGGCCAGCACCCGCTGCCCGGAGCCGCCTCCGTCCTCCTGGACAAGCTTCTGAGTGCGCAGCACCTGGTCGTAGATGCTGCCGGCCAGCGGGATCTGCTCGGCCCCACGGCCCTGCTGGGGGTCCGCCTCCTCGGAGACCCGCACCACCTTCCGGCCGACCACATCGGTGAACAGGAACGACGCGTACCGAGCGCCGAAACGTTCCCGCAGATTCCGCGCCACCACATCGAGCGACGCCACCGGGGAAGCGTCCTCCGCCGCCAGCACCTCCGCCAGCCCGAGCCGATCAGCCCTCATCAGGACCTCCTTAGAGTCCCCACACGCCTTCCCTCCCGCACCGTCCGCCTCACGGACCTCGTCGCCTCGCTCAACCTTCGACGGCACGGACGCGCGACTGATCAAGCTTCGCCGACAACGATCACCCTTCGGTGGCACGGGACACCAGCGCCCCGCCAGGTCGTCGCACCTGTCGCTATTGCCTCAAAAATCGAACAAGGTTTCTAATCGGGGTATGGACGTGCACGACTTCCCTCCCGACCTCCTCCACGCGCAAACCGCCTGGTACGCCGCCTACCGCCGCCTCGCCCTCGTCGAGCCTGCGGCCAGCCCGACCGCCACCCGCCGGGAGCTGCTGGAGCTGTCCGGCCGCATCGCCGCGCACCCCTACTGGGCCGGCCCGGCCGGGACACCCGCGGCCCGAATGGAACTGAAGGAGATCGCCCAAGCGCTAGCCGGAGCCGGGCAGTGATCCCGGGCCCCGCCGACCCAGGGCGGCACCGGGACGACGTCCTGGCCAGCCACCTGGAGCTACCGCCGGACCTGGCGCGCCTGATGGTGATCGAGCGGTGGCTGGAGCTGCACGGGCGTGGGTCCCTTCGAAGATCCAGCAGGATCTTGGTAGCGGGGCTGCGCACGCGGCCGCGGCGTCTTCCGACCGGTTCACCCGGAGGCGCGAATAGTCAGACCACCCTCACTCTCCGTGACGTAGCGTCATTGACTGTCACGCAAGGTGCGTGTGTGAGAGGAGAGAAAACCATGGACCGCACAATGGACGTGAAGCAAGAAGGCTCGGACGCCTGGATCACCACCAAGGTGAAGGCCGACCTGATGACCGATAAGGGGATTCCCGGGGCGGACATCACGGTGGAGACCTCGCAGGGCGTCGTCTCCCTCTCCAGCGACGTCGCGGTGACCGCGCCGCAGAAGGAGCCCCCGTCGCTCCGACGAGTGATGCGGGCGGCAGTCGTTGCCCAACTCCAGCATCTGCCCTCCGCGGAGCCATGCGCAAGCACACGACCACAACACAATGGAATTAATGGAGCGTTAGTCTCCAATTGACGTGCCGTGGAGACGGAAGTCGTAAAGTTGCGCCCAAGCATCCGTAAAGGGTGTGGCAAGCGAACAAGGAAAGCTGATCAATGAAGCGCTCCATAGTGGCATCTGCCCTGATTGTAGCCGCGGTGACCGGTGCCGGTCTCACCGGGACTGCACAGGCACTTCCGTACAACGGTGATGGACAGTCGGATACTGTCGTACAGAAGAGCGAGCCAACCTACACCTTCGCAAAGAGCATGGGACCCAACCCTGGTCTGTACACGGACTTCGCGGACAATTACTGGGTCGGTTCGAATAATCCGCCGTCCGGGTACTTCCTGATCGACCAGCACTGCGCCTACATGTCGGTGCACTGGCTGCGGCACGGACACGACGCCAACGGCCTTCGCTTCGCGAACTTCGACGAGAGCACTCGAATCGACGCGGCTGACCACGTACGAAAGTGGGCCGGGGAAGGCGGCTTGGCGGCACAGGTGGCGTACGCTCGCCAGAGTCTGGGAGGTCATGAGGTCTCGCGGGCGGAAATCAACCACAGTGTCGCCGCGGGCGCATTCGCCGCAGGCACCCAGATCTGGTTCGGCAATTCTCAGCACGCCGAGGCTGCTGTCGTGACTTCTCAGGGCAAGTACCTGATGTACGACCCCAACACCGGGAAGGCGGTCACTCGCGACGCGCAGGGTTTCGCGACCTACGTCGCGCACAAAGACACCTTCGTGGTCAGCGGCTAAGACCAGGGCTGTAGCCAGCGGCGCGGGGACGAGCCCGAATCTTCGGGACCTACTGGCACCAACGCCGAGACCGGAGAACTGACGGGCGGCGTTGGTGTGTCAGTGGGTGGCCGCGTGAGTGTCACTGGTTGTTTGGCCTGGTGGGTGGCTTACTCCGTTGACAGTTGTGCGGTTGTGTTGGTGGCGTGAGTGAGGGGGGTTTCTCCCGGATGGGTCGAGGAGGAGCCGCCGGTACTGCTCGGCGGCGTGTCGGACGCGGGCGTGGCGGACGATGAAGGCCCGAGGCGAGGCCATCGACGCCGGCGGAGCGGTGCTCAAGGCCGTGCTGGAGGGCTGCCGTCATCCATTGCCCCGCTTCACCTGCCCGGACGCAGGCGTATCCGCCTGACTGCTCGCCCTGTCCGCGCGCCGCGTCTCGCCGCTCGTATGCTGCACCGGATCTGCGCCGCGTGCCGCTGACAAACTGGCACTGGACATGCGGGTAACGACCGCGCTCACCCCGCCGTGGAGGGTGGGCGCGGCTACCTAGCTGCGCAGGCCGCTGGTCGGCAGAACTGGGATCCGCCTGTTTGCGCTCGACGTCCACGCCGTAGGCGCCGCCCCAGGCGTCGTAGACCAGGTGCGCGACTGCCTCCGCCACCGCGACCGAGCTTTTCCGGACTACGGAAACGATCAAGGCATATCGCAAAGTAGCGCCCCCGCCTGAGGTGGGGGCGCTACTGAAGCTTCTGAGTCTTCTCAGGCAGTCGGCGTGATGGGAGCTGGCCGGACGACGGCGCAGCATGCGAGGCCGATCAGGAGCATGGCCACGGGGAAGGCCAGGGCCGCTTGGGTGGCGGTGGTGGGGGTGCTGCCGAGGTGGGCCTGGAGGAGGACGCCGGTGGCGGCGCTGCCGACTGCTCCGCCGAGTTGGCGTGTGGTGTTGAAGACTCCGGACGCCGCGCCGATCAGGGAGGGCTCAAGGGTTCGCGTGGCGATTCCGGCGAGCGGGGCCGAGACCAGGCCCACTCCGATGCCCGCCACGAGGAGCGAGGGCATCAGTGCCCAGATGTCGACGCCCGGGTGCAGCAGCAGGGCGAGGGAGCCGGTAGCCACGATCAGCAGGGCGAAGCCCAGGGCTGCAAGGGCTCGGGGGCTGGTGGTGTCGGACCACTTGCCCGCGAAGCGGGCGCACACGGAGGACAGGGCGAACATGGGGACCGTGGCCGCTCCGGCGGCAAGCGGACTGTAACCCAGGTCGCTCTGCAGGTAGATCATCAGGGGGAGGAACAGGCCGCCCATGGCGGCTCCCATGGCCCCGCCCGCCGTGGCGGCTGCGGAGGAGTTCCGGTTGTGGAACAGCCGCAGGGGCAGGAGCGGCTCGCGGGTGTTGCGGTGCCCAGGACGACCACGCCCAGGAGGACGACGGCGGCCAGGAGGGCGGCGGCCAGGGCGACGACCGGCACCGCCCCCAGGGCCAGGACGACGAAGAGGGCCCGGCCTCAAGCCGGTCGGGCCGTACCGGCCTGGACGCCCTGCTGGCGTACGACCAGGAGCCCGACGACCCCGACGCCGCCCGCCCGCATCACTCCGAACCGGCGACCGCGCCCGTGGCCACCATGGACAGCCAAACACCAGGCCGCCATCGATGCCGCACGTGCCGGCCGCCTCTCCGAGGCTGCGGACCTTGCCGCGCTGGGGGAGCGGGCCGACATCCGGGCGTACGGCATCAT
>NZ_PVLV01000619.1 GCF_002982015.1 Streptomyces solincola | reverse complement strand
GCCCCGGCACGGCGCCCGGGACGGGGACGGGCTGCCGGCCGGCGGTCTGCGGATCGGTCGCGGTGCCGGGCGGGGGTACGGCGGCGGGGTCGGCCCCCGGCGGCGTACCGACTGCTCCCGGTGGTGTGCCGGGGGCCGCCGAGGGGGCGCCGGCGGCCGTCTCCGGGGCGGCGGAGGGCGGCAGCGGCTGGGCGGTGGCCCGGCTCGGCTTGCCGCGCACGGCGCCGTCCGGGTCGAGGAAGGCGGGGCTGCCGCCGGGCACCATGCCGAGCTGCCGGGCGCGGCGCTCCAGGGCGTCCGGCGCGGACCGGCCGTCCACCTCGCGGCGCAGCTCCTGCTCCTCGTCGGTCAGCTCGGTGGTGCGCTTCTTCAGCTCGCTCAGCTCGAAGGAGCCGTGGTTGAGCGAGGAGTTGAGCAGCAGCAGGGTGATCAGCCCGCCGCCCAGCAGCAGCACCACCAGCAGGACGAAGGGGGTGCGGGCGGCGGTGCTCGGCCCGGACGGCATCAGCCGGGCCAGTCGGCCGGCTCGTCCCCGCAGGGGTCCCGCTGTGGTCACCGCTCCTCCTCAGCTCCCTGGCCGCCGCCGCCCGGTGCGCTCACCGATCGTCCTCCCTGATGCGCTCGGCGCCGCGCAGCCTGGCCGGGGCGGCGCGCCGGTTCTCGGCGATCTCCTCCTCGGTGGGCAGCTCCGCGCCGCGGGTCAGCAGCTTCAGCCGGGGCTGGTAGCGCTCGGGGACGACGGGCAGGCCGGGCGGGGCGGTGGTGGCCGCGCCGGCGCTGAGCACCTGCTTGACCAGCCGGTCCTCCAGCGAGTGGTACGACAGCACGGCGATCCGGCCGCCGACGGCGAGCGCCGCCACCGCGGCCGGGATGGCGCTCTCCAGCACCGACAGCTCGCCGTTGACCTCGATGCGCAGGGCCTGGAAGGTGCGCTTGGCCGGGTTGCCGCCGGTGCGCTTGGCGGCCTGCGGCAGCGCCTCGCGGATCAGCTCGACCAGCCGGGCGCTGCGGCTGAACGGCTCCTTCTCGCGTGCGCGCACGATGGCCGAGACGATCCGCTTGGCCTGCTTCTCCTCGCCGTACGCACGCAGGATGCGGACCAGGTCGCCGGGCGGGTAGGTGTTGAGGACCTCGGCGGCGCTGACGCCGGTCGTCTGGTCCATCCGCATGTCCAGCGGGGCGTCCTGGGCGTAGGCGAAGCCGCGGTCGGCCTCGTCGAGCTGCATGGAGGAGACGCCGAGGTCGAACAGGACGCCCTGGACGCGGGGCAGGCCGAGCCGGTCCAGGACCTCGGGCAGCTCGTCGTAGACCGCGTGCACCAGGGTGGCGCGTTCGCCGAAGGGGGCCAGCCGCTCGCCGGCCAGGCGCAGCGCCTCCGTGTCCCGGTCCAGGGCGACCAGCCTGGCCTCGGGGAAGCGGGTCAGCAGCGCCTCGCTGTGGCCGCCGAGGCCGAGGGTGCAGTCGACGACGACGGCGCCCGGCCGTCCCAGAGCGGGGGCCAGCATGTCCAGGCAGCGCTGGAGCATCACCGGGACGTGTCGGGACGGGGGGGTCAAGGCGCGCCCTCTCAGGATTCGGGCCCGGCGTCACGCCTCGGGGTCGGCGCCCGGGGGAGCGGCGGGCCGGCGCCGGGAGGGGTCGGCCGGTCCGGCGAGCGGGAGGGGCCGAGCCGTACGTTCCGCCGCGCACGCGGGGGGAGGAACCGGGCACCGGGGATGCCGCTGGATGGTCTCCGTGAACTGCGGTCACTCTAGTCCACCGCCCCGCGCGGTCAACCAACCGCCCTTCGCGTGGCGCGCGGCCGGCCGGGAGGGTCGCGGATCGTCTGTGGATTGCCTCACAGCGGCCCGCATCGGCGTACTTCGTCCCCCTCCACGGCGCGCCGCCCGCCGCGCTGACCAGTAACGTCGGAGCCATGTCGACTTCCGCTTCCGCGCACCCCGCCCCCTCCGCGACCGCCGACGGCGGCTCGGTCACGGACCGTCTCGTCGAAGCCAACCGGACCTACGCCGCCGGTTTCACCGATCCCGGCATGGACGCCCGGCCGGTCCTGAAGGTCGCCGTGGTGGCCTGCATGGACGCCCGGATCGACCTGCACGCCGCGCTCGGCCTGGAGTTGGGCGACTGCCACACCATCCGCAACGCGGGCGGCGTGGTCACCGACGACGTGATCCGCTCGCTCACCATCAGCCAGCGGGCGCTGGGCACCCGCAGCGTGGTGCTGGTGCACCACACCGGCTGCGGCCTGGAGTCGCTGACCGAGGAGTTCCGGCACGACATTGAGCGCGAGGTCGGTCAGCGTCCGGCCTGGGCGGTGGAGTCGTTCCGGGACGTCGAGCAGGACGTGCGGCAGTCGATGCAGCGGGTGCGCACCTCGCCGTTCCTGCTGAGCACCGAGGACGTGCGCGGCTTCGTCTTCGACGTGAAGACGGGCCTGCTGAACGAGGTCGCCCCGGCGGTCTGAGCGCCCCCCGGCCCCCGGTCGCGCACCGGGGGCCCGCTCCCCCGGCCCCTTCCTCGGCCTATGCCGGACCTTCGCCCGGCCTTCCCCCGGCCGGTCCGGCGACTGTGCGACCCACCCGAAACACGGCGTACCCGGCAATTCGCCTGCGGTTGTCCACAGGCGGATGACAC
>NZ_PVLV01000618.1 GCF_002982015.1 Streptomyces solincola | reverse complement strand
GCCTAGGCTCCCCACCCATGCCCCCCGACCTGCGCATCCGCCCCGCCGACCGCTCCGACGCGCCCGCCGTCCTCGCCCTCATGGACGGCGCCATCCGCTGGATGAACGCCCGCGGCAACACCGAGCAGTGGGGCACCGTCCCGCTCTCCGAGCGGCCCGAGGGCCCGGCCCGCATCGAGCGCTACACCACCGAGCAGACCCCCTACCTCGCCGAGCTGGCCGGCGTGCCCGTCGGGGCGCTCGTCCTGCACACCGGGCCCAGCCCCGACCTCCCCGTCCCCCCGGCCGGCGAGCCCGAGCGCTACGTGCGCCTCCTGGTCACCGACCGCGACCACGCCGGCCTCGGCATCGGCGCCGCCCTCCTCGCCCACGCCGCCGAGGAGACCCGCCGCGCCGGCATACGCCTGCTGCGCGTGGACTGCTGGGCCGGCGCCGACGGCGCGCTCGTCGCCTACTACCAGCGCAACGGCTTCACCCCCACCACCGCCTTCCGGGCCGGCCCGGAAGGCGCCTGGCCCGGCCGGCTGCTGGAGCGCCGGCTGACCCCCTAGGGGATACGACCTACGGGGCGGGAGCAGGCTCGTAGCACCGCAGACGGACGGCGGCCACCCGGAGTCGTACGGACGGGTGGCGGCGGTTCGGTCGCAGGACCGATGTGGACGGCGGAACCGGTGTCCACCATGGAGGCATGACCACAGCAGCCTTCACCACCCCGCAGACCGACCCGCCGCCGGGCCGCTCCGGAGCGACCGCGCTCGGAGCCGTGCCGCACCCCGCCCACCGCCTCGGCAACGCGCTGCGCGCGCTCAAGGTCTTCGCCGAGGCGGCGTTCGGGGTCGTGGTGCTCGGGGAGTACGGCCAGGACACCGGCGTACGCCGCCGCTGACCGCCCCGCCCGCCCCGCCCCGCATCCCTCACGTACCGCTCAGGCCGTGTCCCTCACGTACCGCTCAGGTCCACGTCCTGGTCGCCGCCGGAGACCAGCTCGCTCGCGTCCACGATCCGGTAGGCGTACCCCTGCTCGGCCAGGAACCGCTGGCGGTGCGCCGCGAAGTCCTGGTCGATGGTGTCCCGGGCGACCACCGAGTAGAACCGCGCCTCGTGCCCGTCCGCCTTCGGCCGCAGCACCCGCCCCAGCCGCTGGGCCTCCTCCTGGCGCGAGCCGAAGGTGCCCGACACCTGGATGGCGACCGTCGCCTCCGGCAGGTCGATGGAGAAGTTGGCGACCTTGGAGACGACCAGCACGCTGATCTCGCCGTTGCGGAAGGCGTCGAACAGCTTCTCCCGCTGCGCGTTGCTCGTCTCCCCCTTGATCACGGGTGCGCCCAGGTGCTCGCCCAGCTCGTCCAACTGGTCGATGTACTGGCCGATGACCAGCGTCTGCTGCCCCCGGTGCCGGGCCACCAGCGCCTCGGTCACCTTCCGCTTGGTCGCGGTGGTGGCGCAGAAGCGGTACTTCTCCTCCGTCTCCGCGGTGGCGTACGCCAGCCGCTCGGACTCGGTCAGGTCGACCCGCACCTCCACGCAGTCGGCGGGCGCGATGTACCCCTGCGCCTCGATCTCCTTCCACGGCGCGTCGAACCGCTTCGGCCCGATCAGCGAGAAGACGTCCGACTCGCGGCCGTCCTCCCGCACCAGCGTCGCCGTCAGCCCGAGCCGCCGCCGGGCCTGAAGGTCGGCGGTGAACTTGAACACCGGGGCGGGCAGCAGGTGCACCTCGTCGTAGACGATCAGGCCCCAGTCCCGCGAGTCGAACAGCTCCAGATGCGGGTAGACGCCCTTCCGCCGGGTCGTCAGCACCTGGTACGTGGCGATGGTGACCGGCCGGATCTCCTTCCTGGTCCCGCTGTACTCGCCGATCTCGTCCTCGGTCAGCGAGGTCCGCTTCACCAGCTCGTGCTTCCACTGCCGCGCCGAGACGGTGTTGGTGACCAGGATCAGCGTGGTCGCCTTGGCCTCCGCCATCGCGCCCGCGCCCACCAGCGTCTTGCCCGCGCCGCACGGCAGCACCACCACGCCCGAACCGCCGTGCCAGAAGCCGTCCACCGCCTGCCGCTGGTAGGGCCGCAGCGCCCAGCCGTCCTCGGCCAGGTCGATCCGGTGCGCCTCGCCGTCCACGTACCCGGCGAGGTCCTCGGCCGGCCAGCCCAGCCTGAGCAGCGTCTGCTTGATCTGCCCGCGCTCGGAGGGGTGCACGGCGACGGTGTCCGGGTCGATCCGGGCGCCCACCAGCGGCTGCACCTTCTTCGACCGCAGGATCTCCTCCAGCACCGGCCGGTCGGTCGTCGTGAGCACCAGCCCGTGCACCGGGTGCTTGGACAGCGACAGCCGCCCGTAGCGGGCCATCGTCTCGGCCACGTCCACCAGCAGCGCGTGCGGCACCGGGTAGCGGGAGAACTCCACCAGGGCGTCCACCACCTGCTCGGCGTCGTGCCCGGCCGCCCGCGCGTTCCACAGCCCCAGCGGGGTGACCCGGTAGGTGTGGATGTGCTCGGGCGCCCGCTCCAGCTCGGCGAACGGCGCGATGGCCCGACGGCAGGCGTCCGCCCGCTCGTGGTCCACTTCCAGCAGCAGCGTCTTGTCACTCTGGACGATCAGCGGTCCGTTCACGCCTCACCCTTTCCCACCGGCCTCGGTACGCGGCCAAACAACCAGTGTCGCGCATCGGCGGCGAAAGGGAAGCGGCGTGACGTGCGGGGGGCGGGAGGGGGCGTCAGTCGGCGTCCTCCGCCAGTTCCGCGACGCCGGTGACGCGGTGCAGGGGATAGGTGCGGACCTCGTCGGCGGTGTGGTCGTAGGCGGTGACGAAGCCGCCCTCGACGCGGACCGGGGCGATGACGCGCTGGCTGGCGGCGCCGTCGGCGTTGACGTAGCCGATCCAGACGGCGGAGCCGGTGAGGGCGGCGGCCTGGACGGTGGCGAGGGTCTCGGCGGAGGACGTGCGCGGCAGGGCGCCGCCGTCGGGGCGGGGGGCGGCCTGCCGCGCACGTCC
>NZ_PVLV01000617.1 GCF_002982015.1 Streptomyces solincola | reverse complement strand
CGGTGCGGCTGCTTCTCGGCGGCCAGCAGGCTCGCGCCGCGCCCGGCGGCCAGCGCGCCGAGCAGCGCCGCCTTGCCGCCGGGCCCGGCGCAGCCGTCGAGCCACCGCCGGTCCGGGCCCTCGATCGGGGCGTTGGCCAGCGCGGCCGCCACGAGCTGGCTGCCCTCGTCCTGCACGCCGGCCCGCCCGTCGGCGACCGCCTCCAGCGCGCCCGGCTCACCGCCCTCGGCCAGCCGTACCGCGTACGGCGACCAGCGCCCGGGCAGCGCGTCCTCGCCGACCGCCGCGAGCAGTTCGTCGCGGTCGATCCGGCCGGGACGCGCCACCAGCGTCACCTCGGGCCGTTCGTTGTCGGCCTCCAGCAGGTCCTCGATGCCGGCCCGGCCGCCGCCCAGCGCGTCCCACAGCGCCGACACCACCCAGCGCGGGTGCGAGTGCACCACGGCCAGGTGGTCCTCGGCGTCCTCCTCGTAAGGCGGCGCGACCTCCGCCAGCCAGCCGTCCAGATCCCGCTGCGCGATCCGCCGCAGCACCGCGTTGACGAACTTGGCGCGCCCGTCGCCGAGCACCACCCGGGCCAGCTCCACGCTCGCCGACACCGCCGCGTGCGTCGGGATGCGGGTGCCGAGCAACTGGTGCGCGCCGAGCGACAGCACGTCCAGCACCGGCGGGTCCACCTCGCGCAGAGGCCGGTCCACGCAGGCCGCGATCACCGCGTCGTAGGTGCCCTGCCGGCGCAGCGTGCCGTACACCAGCTCGGTGGCCAGCGCCGCGTCCCGCGCCTCGAACCCCTCGTTCTCCCGCGCCTTGCGCAGCAGCGGCGGCAGGACGAGGTTGGCGTAGGCGTCGCGCTCGTCCACCGCCCTCAGCGCCTCGAAGGCCAGCATCCGCACCGGGTCCTTCTTCGGGCGGCGGTACGGCTGGGAGGGACGGCGACGGGACTGCTCGCTCAAAAGGTGCTCCGCGAATCGAAAAGGCTGAACCCTCTCAGCCTACGTCCCCGGCCGCCAGCTTCTCCCCCGGGGCGATCCGCACCCCGCGGGCCCAGTCCGCGCCGCGCATGGGCTTCCTGCCCTGCGGCTGCACCCACAGCAGCTCCACCGCGTGCGAGCCGGTGCCGGCCCAGACGTTGTTCTTGGCCACCGCCAGCTCGCCCGGCGCGAGGTCGGTCCGCTCCGGCGCCGGCAGCGCCTGCACCACCTTCAGCCGCTCGCCGCGGAACACCGTCCACGCGCCCGGGGCGGGCGTGCAGCCGCGCACCACCCGGTCCACCCGCAGCGCGGGCGCGGCGAAGTCCAGCCGGGCGTCCTCCACGGTGATCTTCGGGGCGAGGCTGACCCCGTCGGCCGGCTGGGGCACGGCGTGCAGCGCGCCGTCCTCGATCCCGTCCATGGTCGCGGCCAGCAGCCCGGCCCCGGCGAACGCCAGCCGGGTCAGCAGGTCCCCGCTGGTGTCGGTCGGCCGCACGTCCTCGGTCACCACGCCGTACACCGGGCCCGAGTCCAGCCCCTCCTCGATCAGGAAGGTGGACGCGCCCGTGGTCTCGTCCCCCGCCATGATCGAGTGCTGTACGGGGGCGGCGCCCCGCCAGGCCGGCAGCAGCGAGAAGTGCAGGTTCACCCATCCTCGGGCCGGCACGTCCAGCGCGACCTTCGGCAGCAGCGCCCCGTACGCCACCACCGGGCAGCAGTCCGGCGCGATCTCGCGCAGCCGGGCCAGGAAGTCCTCGTCCCGCGGCCGGGCCGGCTTGAGCACCTCGATGCCGGCCTCCTCGGCCCGCTGGGCGACCGGGCTGGCCACCAGCTTGCGCCCGCGCCCCGCGGGCGCGTCGGGCCGCGTCACGACGGCGGCCACCTCGTGCCGCCCGGAGGCGATCAGGGCGTCCAGAGCGGGTACGGCGACCTCGGGGGTGCCTGCGAAGACGAGCTTCATCGGGGGCTGGCTGCCTGTCTGTTGCGGTCGGGCGATGGGCGGCGACCAGTCTAGTCGCGGCCCGCGGGCCGCCTGCGGGCCGCCGCGAGCGTGCGCGGCGCCGCAGCGCCCGGGAGTGCGGCGGGCGTCCGGCGGCGCGCGCATATGCGGATACGCCCCCGCAGCGTGACCCCGCCGACCGTGGCGCGTTGGTCAAGGCGGATTGACCGACCAAGGGCCGCCGCGTCGCGCGGCGCGCCCTTTCCGACGCCGGTTCGAGAGGCTTCCCCATGGCCGACCACGCCACCCACGACGCCCAGGCCCGGGCCAGCCTGCACCTGCTGGTGCGGGACATCGAGCGGGTCCGCCGGCAGGTGGACGCCCTGCGCACGCTCACCGCACAGCTCGGCAACGTCTACCGTCCACGCCGGTCCGGACCCGCCACCGGGTTCGTCGTCTACGGGCGGGCCCCCGCGCCGACCGTCCGCCTCGCGCAGGAGCTGCGGGACAGCGTCGAGACCCTGGTGACCGCCGCGGTGGACTTCGACCGCTCGCTCGGCTTCTCGTGGGACGCGGTGGGTTCGGCTCTCGGGGTCACCAAGCAGGCGGTCCACCGCCGCTACGGC
>NZ_PVLV01000616.1 GCF_002982015.1 Streptomyces solincola | reverse complement strand
AGCTGGCGACCATCCCTCCGTCCCTGCCGCCGGCGGCAGGGACGCGCCGCACCACCGCCCCGCGCATGGTGCGGCGACCGGCTTCCGCGCCCGGGTGGCGTCCGCCGGCCCGTAGCGCCCGGCCGTCGCAGGCCGCTCCGCGCCGCGCGGGGCAGCGTGCGGCGGAGTCGGCGGGCCGCTCGGCGGAACCGGCCCGGCGGCCGTCCCGCCCGGCGCCCCGCTACGTGCCTCCCCGCTACGCGCCGCCCCGGCTGCGGCCGGGTGCGCCGACCGGCATGCGGGACGTGTGCCGGGCCTCCCAGGGCGTCGTGACGCCGGGCATCAGCGGTCTGTGCGGCCAAGCCTTCGGTCGGTGAGCCCACGGCCGCCCCTGTCCGCGCCGCCGAGGGCCGTATGCGCCGATCCCGCCCCCGTCGGACCGTGGGCCTCGGCCCGGTTCCGCCGGGCCTGCGCTCAGCCGCTGCCGGCCCCCGCACCCGCCCCCTCTAGGCTGCTGCCGGGAACGGCCGCCGGCCGGCCGGGCAGCACGGGGGACGACACACTGATGAGCAGCACCACGACGGTGTTCCAGCCGCTCCAGGCGGACGACCCGCCTGCCGTGGCCGGATACCGCCCCGCGGCCCGGATCGGCTCCGGCGGCATGGGCCGCGTCTACCTCTCCCACACCCCCGGCGGCCGCCCGGTGGCGCTCAAGGTCGTACGACCTGAGCTCGCCGACGACCCCGACTTCCGCAGGCGCTTCCGCCGCGAGGTGCGAGCCGCCCGCCGGGTCCGCGGCGCCTACACCGCCGAACTCGTCGACGCCGACACCGAAGGCGCACCGCCCTGGCTCGCCACGCTGTACGTACCGGGCCCCTCCCTCACCCAGGCCGTCGCCCGCCGCGGACCGCTCCCGGCGCCCGCCCTGCTGCACCTCACCGCCGGCATCGCCGAAGCCCTCCAGGCCGTCCACGCCGTGGGCCTCGTGCACCGCGACCTCAAACCGTCCAACGTCCTCCTGGCCGCCGACGGCCCCCGCGTCATCGACTTCGGCATCTCCGTCGCCGCCGACCTCACCTCGTACACCGCCACCGGCTCCGCCGTCGGCACACCCCACTTCATGGCCCCCGAGCAGGCCACCGCCGGCCAGGTCACCCCCGCCACCGACGTCTTCGCCCTCGGCCAGACCCTCGCCTTCGCGGCACTGGGCGAACCCCTCTACGGCGACGGTGTGGCGCCCGTCGTCCTCTACCGCATCGTGCACGAGTCACCCGACCTGAGCCGCCTGCCCGACCCGCTGCGCCCCCTGCTCGCCCGCTGCCTCGAACCCGACCCCGAGCGGCGTCCCACCCCGGCGCAGATCGTCGACTGGTGCCGGTCGCGACGGGACGGCGAGCCCGCCACGGCCTCCGGCCCCGCCTTCTGGCGGGAGATCGCCGGACCCGGAATGACCGTCCCCGGCCCCGCTGCCGCGC
>NZ_PVLV01000615.1 GCF_002982015.1 Streptomyces solincola | reverse complement strand
CGTCCACACCCGCCTCCCCCCACCCGCACCGACCTCCGGTGACCTGCCCTGAACGAGTTCGCGAGCACCCCTCTCGGTCATGTAATGTTCCCGGCGGAGGATTCGCCTAGAGGCCTAGGGCGCACGCTTGGAAAGCGTGTTGGGGGCAACCCCTCACGAGTTCGAATCTCGTATCCTCCGCCAGTGCCTCACCGGGCACGATGTCGAAGGGCCCCACCGTCCGCGGTGGGGCCCTTCGACATGTACGGAGACGACGTGTACGGAGACGACGTGCACGGAAGCGGTCAGACCAGGGTGACCGTGCGGTGGCCGCCGTTGCGGGTGTTCCAGTGGCGGTAGACGTCGACGGCGGCGTCCTGGGGGGCGTGGCGCATGGGGAGGCGGCGCTCCTGCCAGGGCTTGGCGAACTCGTCGTAGAAGGTGGAGAGCTCGAAGTAGCGGCGGTCGTCGACGTAGTACGGCTCGTAGGCGTCCCGTTCGGTGAGGAAGACGACCTCGTCGGGGCTGCAGTAGTAAAGGGCGCCCAGGCACATCGGGCAGGGCTGGGCCAGGACGTAGGCGGTGCAGCCGGTGAGCTGCTCGGTGCCGAGCCTGGTGCACGCCTCGCGGATGGCGAGGACCTCGGCGTGCGCGGTCGGGTCGTGGGTCTGCGCCACCCGGTTCGCGCTCTCCGCGATGACGGCGCCGTCGCGGACGATGACGGTCGCGAACGGACGGCCGCCCTCGTCGACGTTGGCGCGGGCGAGGTCGATGGTGCGCTGGGCGAAGTCCACGGGGTGCACAGGGCCTCCTCGGGTGGTGCGGTGACTCGCGGGGGCCCGCTCCCCGGGCGCCGTCGGCGCGGAGGGAGCAGGCCTCCCGGCGGGTACCCGGTCCGGCCCTGAACAGCCCCCGACCAGCCCTGATCCTGACTCTGGTCCTGGTCCTGGTCCTGGTCCTGACCAGACGGAATCGGGTCAGGCGTCAGGCGACGGAGAGGGAGATCTCGGTGGACTTGATCAGGGCGACGACCGGGGAGCCGGCGGCCAGGCCCAGGTCCTGGACGGCGTCCTTGGTGACCGCCGCGGTCAGTTCCGCGCCGTCCACGTCCACCTTGACGCTGCCCATCGCGCCGCCGGTGACGACCTCGGTCACCGTGCCGGCGATCTGGTTGCGGATCGAGACGCCGTCCACCCGGGCGGTCGCCAGGGCCACCTCGGTCGACTTGACCAGGGCCTTCACCGAGGAGCCCTCGGCCAGGCCGAGGTCCTTGACGGCGTCGGTGGTGATGGCGGCGGTGATGTCCTGGCCGCCCACCAGACGCACGCTCACCGCGGACATGGCCTCGCCGGCGGTGATGGACGAGACGGTGCCGGAGATCTGGTTGCGGATGCTCAGGGTCATGGGTGATGCCTCATTCGTTCACTTGGGAAACTCGGAAAGCTCGGAGAACTCGGGAGAGTTCGGGGAGCCAGGCCGACGTGGATGCGGTCCCTACGGGTCGGGACGCTAGCCATTCCCGGCGAACCGCGCAGAACGGTCATCGCGAGTGCGAGGCGGGGGTGGGTGATCACCTCGCAGGAGCGGATGCGGGGCCCGCGAGGGGTGTGAGCGGGGCGGTCAGACGGTGGCGTCGAGGTCGTCGGCGTAGTGCTCGATGGCCCTGCGGTACGTGCGTACCGACGGGTCCTCGCTGGTCTCGGCGAGCGTCTTCAGCAGCAGTGCGGCGGCCTCGCGGTGGGCGCCCGTGTTGTGCAGCGCCATCGCCAGGAAGGCCCGGAGCGCACCGTCGGCGGGGTAACGCTCCACGCCCTGGCGAAGGGTGGCCACGGCCTCCTCGTAGCGGCCGAGGACGCGGTACGTGCTGCCCAGTCCGAGCAGCGCGCCGCGCCGCGAATCCTCCGGCAGGTCCGCCCCGCGCAGACAGTGCTCGTAGTACGGCACCGCCTCCGCCTCCAGGCCCAGCCGGTCGTGGACGCAGGCGGCGCGGTACGCGGTCTGGGCGTCGTCCGGGTACGCAGCGGCGAGCGCCACCAGCAGCTCCCGGGCCTCCTCGAAGCGGCCGTCGGCGTACCGGCGGGCCGCCTCGGCCAGGCCCTCCGGCAGATGCTTCAGCAGACGCTCCGGCAGGCGCTCCGCTGGTGACTGCGGCAGGGGGTGCGGTTGATCGGTCATCGTCGATCCCCTCCCGGGAGGCTGCGGTGGCGGGGGGCCGGTCGTCGGGCCTCGGTGGCCTGGCGGCGGCGTAGGGCGTGGGTCGGGTCGGGTCGGGTCGAGTCCGGTCAGTCCTCGGTGGCGGGCCGGCGGCGGCGTACGGCGTATACCGCTCCGGCACCCGCGACCAGCGCCGCGCCGCCGGCGAGCGCGATGGCCGGGACGGCGGAGGAGGGGGCGGTGGGCGGCGAGGGTGGCGCCGGGGGGGGCGGTGGCGACGGGCGTCGGCGAGACGGTCACCGGGGACAGCG
>NZ_PVLV01000614.1 GCF_002982015.1 Streptomyces solincola | reverse complement strand
CGGACAGCGCCAGCAGGAGCAGCCAGGCCGAGGACAGCGCGGCGGTGTGGCTCGCCGCGCTGTCCTCGGCCTGGCTGCTCCTGCTGGCGCTGTCCGCGGACGGGGTGTGGCTGGCCTTCCCGCTGTACTTCCTCCAGCTCCACCTGCTCCCCCGGCGCGCCGCCCTTCCCGCGGTTGTGGCCACCGCGTCCGCCGGCATCACGGCCTACGCCGCGCACGCGGGCGCGCTCACCCCGGCCGCGGTGATCGGCCCGTCGCTCGGCGCGGCGGTGGCGGTCGCGGTGGTGCGCGGCTACCAGGCGCTGTACCGGGAGAGCGAGCGGCGCCGGCGGCTGATCGAGGAGCTGACCGCGACGCGCGCCGAGCTGGCGCTCGCCCAGCACACCGCGGGGGTGCTGGGCGAGCGCGAGCGGCTGGCCGGGGAGATCCACGACACCCTGGCCCAGGGCCTGACCAGCATCCAGTTGCTGTTGCGGGCCGCCGAACGTGCCCTGCCCGCCGCCCCGGAGGCGGCCGCCCGCCACGTCGGGCAGGCCCGGCAGACGGCGGTGGACAACCTGGCCGAGGCGCGCCGGTTCGTGGCCGCGCTGGCCCCGCCCGCGCTGGACGGCACCACTCTGGCCGGCGCGCTGGAACGCCTGTGCGCCACCACCACCGCGCGGCACCGGATCACCGTGCGCTTCCGGTGCGGCGGCGCCGCGCGGCCGCTGCCCACCGCGCACGAGGTCGCCCTGCTGCGGATCGCGCAGTCGGCGCTGGCCAACACCGTCCGGCACGCGGGGGCGGCCACGGCCGAGGTGACGCTCAGCCACCGGGCCGACCACACCGCCGTGGAGGTGGCCGACGACGGGCGCGGCTTCGCGCCGGAGCGGTTGCCGGCGTCCGGGCCGGAGGGCGGCGGCTACGGGCTGGCCGCGATGCGCGCCCGGGTGGACGCACTCGGCGGGACGCTCACCGTCTCCTCCGCGCCCGGCCGGGGCACGGTGCTGACCGCCCGCCTCCCCCGTGCGGACGGGGAGGACCGGTGACCGTGCCCGGCCCGATCCGGCTGCTGCTGGCCGACGACCACCCGGTGGTACGGGCGGGGCTGCGGGCCGTGCTGGAGACCGAGCCCGGCATCATGGTGGCCGCCGAGGCCGCCACCGCCGAGGAGGCGGTGGTCCGGGCGCTGGCCGGCGGGGTGGACGTCGTCCTGATGGACCTGCGGTTCGGCGCGGGGATGACCGGGGCGCAGGCCACCGCCGAGATCACCGCCCGGCCGGGCGCGCCGAGGGTGCTGGTCGTCACCACCTACGACTCGGACGCCGACACCCTGCCGGCCATCGAGGCGGGGGCCACCGGCTATCTCCTCAAGGACGCCCCGCCCGAGGAGCTGGCGGCGGCCGTCCGGACCGCCGCAGCCGGCCGCACCGCGCTGGCCCCGAGGGTCGCCGACCGGCTGATGCACCGGCTGCGCGCCCCGGCCGCGTCGCTGACCCGCCGGGAGACGGAGGTCCTGGCGCTGGTCGCGGAGGGCCTGTCCAACCAGGCGGTCGCCGCCCGGCTGCATCTCACCGAGGGGACGGTGAAGTCGCACCTGGGGCGGGTCTTCGGCAAGCTCGGCGTGGAGTCGCGGACCGCCGCGGTCGCCGCCGCGGCGGACCTCGGGCTGATCCGCCGCTGACCCGCGGCGTGTGCGCCGGTCAGCCGCCGGTCAGCCCAGGGCCGCACGGGCCAGGGTGACGCCGAGCCAGGCGGCCCCCAGTCCGGCGGCGGTGGAGGCCAGCACGTTGGCGGCGGCGATCCGGCCGGCGCCCGTCTCGACGAGCCGCAGGGTCTCGTAGGAGAAGGTCGAGTAGGTGCTGAGCGCCGCGCACAGGCCCGGGCCGATCAGCTGGTGGACCGCCTCGGGCACGGCGGCCGAGGCGGTCG
>NZ_PVLV01000613.1 GCF_002982015.1 Streptomyces solincola | reverse complement strand
TCCGGCGGAAGGGGAAGACGGTGCCGTGCGGGGTGGGCGGGTAGGCGGCGCGCAGCAGTTCCCGGTACTGGCCGAGGAAGGCGGCGATGGCGTCGGTGTCGCCGTCCAGGGCGGTGAGGACGGGCCGCAGGGCGGTGCCCTTGACCCAGTCCAGTACGGGGTCGGGGCCCGGCAGCAACTGGGAGTAGACGGTCTCCCAGACGTCGGTGGCGCAGCCGAGCGCGGTGAGCCGGTCGAGGTAGCCGGCGGCGTCCAGGATGTGCACGAAGCGGCGGCCGTGCGGGGCGAGCCGGTCGTGCCACTCGGGCGACTCGCACAGCTCGCCGAGCAGGGCGTGGCTGGGGGCGGTGTAGTTGGCGGGGACCTGGAAGGCGAGGACGCCGCCGGCGGTCAGGCCGTCCAGCCAGGCCGGGAAGGACTCGGCGTGGCCGGGCACCCATTGCAGGGCGGCGTTGGAGACGATGAGGTCGTAGGGCTCCTCGGGGACCCAGTGGGCCGCGTCGGCGGGCCGGAAGTCGAGGTAGCCGCCGCCGGCGGTGGGCCCGGCGTGGTGCTTGTCGGCCTGTTCGAGCATCTCGGAGGAGAGGTCGTAGCCGGTGATGCGGGCGTCCGGCCAGCGGTCGGCGAGCAGGGCGGTGACGTTGCCGGGGCCGCACCCGATGTCGGCGATTCGGGCGGGCCTGCCCTGTGCGGTGGCCGGAAGATCGGGTATGCGGTGCAGTAGGTCCAGGAACGGGCGGGTTCGGTGGGAGGCGTGACGCAGATACTGGTCTGGGTCCCAGACCGGAGCGGAATGCATGTTCGATCCCCCTTGCAGCATCAAATGGCCGAAACGGAACGGCGTTTCGGGCTGACCATGCCCCACGGTCCGGTAATTAATCTCTTGATGTCAAGAGACTTCATGTCGACAGATCCCCTACACTGATCGACATGGAGGACGAGGTCGATCGACTAGTGGCCGCATGGCGCCGCGAGCGCCCTGACCTCGACGTGGAACCACTGGAGGTCCTCAGCCGGGTCTCCCGGCTCGCCCGGCACCTGGACCGCGCCCGGCGGCTCGCGTTCGCCGAGCACAGCCTGGAGCCGTGGGAGTTCGACGTCCTCACCTCGCTGCGCCGCGCCGGCGCCCCCTACCAGCTCTCCCCCGGCCAGTTGCTCACCCAGACCCTGGTCACCTCCGGCACCATGACCAACCGCATCGACCGGCTCGCCAAGAAGGGCCTGGTGGAGCGGCTGCCCGACCCCAGCGACCGGCGCGGCGTGCTGGTCCGGCTCACCGCCGAGGGCCGCGACCGCGCCGACCAGGCCCTGGCCGGACTGCTCGACCAGGAGCGGGCCATCCTCGCCGAGCTGTCCCGCGCCCAGCGCGCGGAGCTGGCGGCGCTGCTACGCCAGTTGACCGCCCCGTTCGACAACATCCCCACCTGAGACGCCCGGGACGCCGGAGACCCCCGGGACCCCTGAGACCCCCGGGCCACCTGGGACGCCCGCCGGGGCGGTGGCCAGCGGCGCGGGGCCCACTCCGGCGCGCCGGGCCAGCGCCACCGCCGCCAGCGTCGAGTGCACCCCCAGCTTGCCCAGCACGTTCTGCATGTGCGTCCGCACCGTGTGCGGGGACAGGAACAGCCGCTCGGCCACCGCCTTGCGCCCCAGCCCCGCCACCATGCAGCGCAGCACCTCCCGCTCCCTGGGCGTCAGCGACTCCACCAGCCGCTCGCTCTCGGTGCGGTGCCGCCGCTCGGCGGTCAGCTCCCGCAGCACCCCGGTCAGCAGCGCCGGCGGCAGATGCGTCTCGTCCCGCAGCACCCCGCGGATCACCGCCAGCAGCCGCTGTAGCGAGCAGTCCTTCGCCACCCAGGCCGACGCCCCGGCCTGGAGCGCGACGGCCGCCCGGCGCGCCTCGTCCCGGTCGGCCAGCACCACCACCCGGGCCTCCGGTCTCGCCCGGCGCACCCCGGCGACCAGCGAGATGCCGTCCACCGGCGGCTCCCCGTCGTCCGGCACCGCCCGCGGCACGGCGGGGCGCACCGCCCTGCCGCGGGCGGTGCCGGACGACGGGGNNCCCCCAAGTGTCGAACCCCCTGTCGGGGGAGGGCGGAAACCGGCCGCGGTCACGGCCCCCGTCCCCGGGGCGCACCGCCCCGGGCGCACGGCCGCCGCCGTGAGGGGGAAGCTACCCCCGCTC
>NZ_PVLV01000612.1 GCF_002982015.1 Streptomyces solincola | reverse complement strand
GTGCCGGGGCTGTACTTCACCGGCTACACCAACCCCATCAGCGGGATGCTGCGCGAACTGGCCCGGGACGGGGAGAGGATCGCGGCCCGGATCGTGCGCCGGGAGGCGAAGGAGTCGGTACGGCGGGACCGGCGGGCGGCGAAGGCGGCGGGGCGGGGGCGCCGGGCCGCGCCCCGGCGGGGGCGGGACGCGCGCTGAACCGGGCTACCCGGCCGGTCGGGGCGCGGCGGCCGACATAGGGCGCCGGAGGACCAGGGCCATCAGGGCGGCGGCCGCGCACAGCGCGCCGGAGGCGTACCAGACGACGTCGTAGCTGCCGAAGACGTCGCGGGCGACGCCGCCGAGGAAGGCGACGAGCGCCGCGCCGACCTGGTGGGAGGCGAGGACCCAGCCGAAGACGATCGCGCCGTCCTCGCCGTAGTGCTCCCGGCACAGGGCGATGGTCGGCGGGACGGTGGCCACCCAGTCCAGGCCGTAGAAGACGATGAAGAAGATCATGGGGGGATGGACGGCGGGGGCCAGCAGCATGGGGAGGAAGAGGAGCGAGACGCCGCGCAGGGCGTAGTAGACGGCGAGCAGGCGGCGGGTGTCGAAGCGGTCGGTGAACCAGCCGGAGGCGACGGTCCCGACGATGTCGAAGACGCCGATGACGGCGAGGAGGGACGCGGCGGCGGTCACCTGCATGCCGTGGTCGTGGGCGGCGGGCACGAAGTGGGTCTTGACCAGGCCGTTGGTGGTGGCGCCGCAGATCGCGAAGGTGCCGGCGAGCAGCCAGAAGGGGCCGGTGCGGGCGGCGCGGAACAGTGTGGCGAGGGCGCGGCGGGCGGCGCCGGGGACCGGGGCCGGCTTGGGGACGAGGGTGTCGGAGCCGTAGGGGGCCAGGCCCACGTCGGCGGGGTGGTCGCGCAGCAGCAGCCAGACGAACGGGACGACGGTGAGGGCGGTCAGGGCGACGGTGACGGCGGCGGGGCGCCAGCCGTGGTGTTCGACCAGCCAGGAGAGCAGGGGGAGGAAGACCAGTTGGCCGGACGCGCCGGCGGCGGTGAGGACGCCGGTGACCAGGCCGCGCCGGGCGGTGAACCAGCGGCCGGTGACGGTCGCGGCGAAGGCGAGCGCCATCGAGCCGCTGCCGAGGCCGACCAGGACGCCCCAGAAGAGGACGAGTTGCCAGGCGGCCGTCATGAAGACGGTGAGCAGGGAGCCGGTGGCGATGACGGTGAGGGCGGCGGCGACCACGCGGCGGATGCCGAACCGGTCCATCAGCGCGGCGGCGAACGGCGCGGTCAGCCCGTAGAGGGCGAGGTTGACCGAGACGGCGAAGCCGATGGTGCCGCGCGACCAGCCGAACTCGCCGTGCAGCGGCTCGATCAGGAGGCCGGGCAGCGAGGCGAAGCCCGCCGCGCCGATGATCGTCACGAAGGCGACGGCGGCGACGCCCCAGGCGAGATGGACACGGGGCCGGCGGGGCGGCGGGGGCAGGGGGGCAGGGGCGGCGGGGGGCCGGGGGGGCGGGGGGGGCGCGGGTCGGTGCCTCGGGGAGTCCGGCCACG
>NZ_PVLV01000611.1 GCF_002982015.1 Streptomyces solincola | reverse complement strand
CCAAGGGCGCCGCCACCCAGGCCGGCCCCGGCGTGAAGGTGCTGGAGTTCCCCCGGGCCGCCGTCCCGGCCGCCCCCGTCTCCCCCTCCCCCGCCCTGTCCGCGCTGGTCGGCGGCTCGGCGGGCGGCCTGCTCGGCGCGCTCGCCCTGCTGGTGCGGCCCCGCCGCCGGCCGCCGGTCGAGTGGTACGCCGCCGCCCCCGCGCGCGGCCCGCTGCCCCGGGCGGCCACCGCCCCCCGTACCGAGGGAGTGGGCGTATGAGCGCCACCGGATGGGACACCGAGGTCTGCCGGGACGGGGACGCGTTCGGACGGCTGGCGGGGGAGTGGACCGCGCTCTACCGGCGCTGCGCCACGGCCACGCCGTTCCAGTCGCACTCCTGGCTGCACTCCTGGTGGACCTCGTACGGCGCCCCCGGCCGGCTCCGGGTCGTCCTGGTGCGCCGGGCCGGGCGCCTGGTGGCCGCCGCCCCGCTGCGGCTGGTCCCCGGCCCCGTCCCGGTGCTCACCCACCTCGGCGGGGCGATCACCGACTTCTCCGACGTGCTGCTGTGCGGGGAGCTGCCGGAGGAGCAGGCCGACGAGGCGGTACGCCGGTTGACGGCCGCGCTGTACCGGATGGCCCGCACCGCCGTCGTCGACCTGCGCGAGGTACGGGACGGGGCGGCCGCCCACCGGGTCTACGCCGCCTGGCCCGGCCCGCGCCACCGCACCGACGACTCGGTGTGCATGGAGCTGCCGGCGCTGCCCATCGAAGGGCTGGTCGCCCGGCTGCCCTCCGCGCGCGCCCAGCGGGCCCGTTCCAAGCTGCGCCGCCTCGACCGGCTCGGCATCGAGGAGCGCGCCGTGCGCCCCGGGGAGGTGCCCGAGGCGCTGGGCGGACTGCTGAGGCTGCACCAGCGCCAGTGGGAGGGCCGGGGCCTCAACCCCGAGCACCTCAGCCCGCGCTTCCGCGAGCACCTCCACCGGGCGGTCAGCGCCATGGTGGAGTCCGGCGACGCGATGCTGACGGAGTTCCGGCTCGACGGGGACGTGGTCGCCGCCGACCTCACCCTGCTCTCCCCGCTGCTCTCGGGCGGCTACCTCTACGGGGCGGACCCGCGCCTGCGCTCCAGCAAGGCCGACGTGGCGACCCTGCTGCTGCGCAACGGGGCCCGGGAGAGCAGCACCGCCGGCCGCACGGTGCTCAGCCTGCTGCGGGGCCGGGAGTCGTACAAGAGCCACTGGCGGCCCCACCCGGCGGTCAGCCGGCGGCTGCTGATGTCCACCCGGCGCACCGGCCCCGGTCTGCTGCTGCGCGCCGGGTACGCCGAGGCCCGGCGGCGGGCCGCGGACGCGCTGCGCGACCGGGACTGGGTCCGCCGGATCCGGCGGCGGTAGCCGACGGCTCAGCGGCCGTCGCTCCCGTCGGCGGGTCCTAGCTTCAGGCAGAGCCGGCGGCCGAGCCACTTCTCCACCCAGGGCCCGAGGTCGAGCGGCACGCAGTCCGCAGGCCGGGCGGGCGGCCGGGCGGACTCGCTCGGCTGCGGCTCGGTCGGCTGCGGCTCGGTCGGCTCGGGCGTCGGCTGGCTCGGCTGCGGGGACCCGGGCTCCTGCGGCTCCTCCGGCTTCCCGGGCTCGCCCGGCTGCTCCGGGTCGCCGGGCCTGGGGGCGTAGCGCTCGGTCATCAGCGTGCGGAAGACCTCGGAGGCGCGGGGGTTGTCGCCGCACTGCCAGACACCGTGCGGGCAGTAGTCGGTGATCGTCTGGTAGACCGGCTTGTGCTCGGCGAACCAGTCCAGCATCGCCCGCATGTACGCAGGGTTGTCGCCGCCCCGGAACAGCCCCCACTCCGGGTAGGAGACGGGCTTGCCGTGCGCGGCGGCGAACTCCACGTGGTGGCGCAGCCCGTACTCCTGCTTCACGTGGTCGTCGAAGGACTCGCCGGGCGGCTGGTCGTAGGAGTCCATGCCGATGATGTCGACGACGTCGTCGCCCGGGTAGCACTCGGTCCACGGGATGGCGTCCGTCCCCCGGTTGGGGGCGAAGTCGAACCGGAACCGCTGGCCCGGCACCGCGCGCATCGCCGTCACGATCCGCCGCCAGTACGCCTTCCACGCCTCCGGGTCGGGCCCGCAGCGGTGCGAGTAGGTGGTGCCGTTCATCTCCCAGCCGAGGACGACGACCGTGTCCGGCACGTCCAGGGCGACCAGGCGTTCGGCGAGCGCGGTGAAGTGGCGGTCGAAGCGGCCGTCCGCGCCGAGCCGCAGCAGTTGCCGGACGACCTGGTCGGGCAGCCTGCTCTCGTTGCGCTCCACCATCGGCACGTTCAGCACGAAGAGCCGGTCCTCGCGCTCCCGACGCCAGCGGGCCCAGTCCTCCAGGAAGCCCGGGCGGCCCTCGATGTTGGTCCAGACGTCGCCCGGGAGGTAGGTGTGCCCGACGGTCGGCTCGGCGCCGCCCAGCCAGTCGCGCAGCCCGGCCATCCGGCTGATCCCGTCCGGCCCGAAGTCGAGGTACGCCCCGAACGGCCCGGCTCCGGCGGGCGACGGCGACGGGGAGGACGACGGCGACGCCGACGGGGACGGGGACGGGGAGGACGACGGCGATGGGGAGGATGACGGCGACGGCGATGGGGAGGACGGGGA
>NZ_PVLV01000610.1 GCF_002982015.1 Streptomyces solincola | reverse complement strand
GGGGCCGCCGATCCGGCCCGCCCGGGCCGAGGACGCCGAGCGACTGGGCGCACTGGACCGCGCGACCTGGTCGACGCTGCACTCGGTGCAGCCCGCGCCGCAGCCGCCGTACGACCCGTTCTTCGACGCCGCCCACCGCCCCGAGCACTACCTGGTGGCCGAGGACGAGGACGGCCGGATCGCCGGCTACATACGGCTGGTGCCGCCCACCCCGCTGCCCTCCAACGCCCATGTGCGCGCCATCCAGGGCCTGGCGGTGGCCGACCGGGCCCGCGGCCGGGGAGTGGCGCGCGCCCTGCTGCGGGCCGCCTGCGCCGAGGCCGCCCGGCAGGGGGCCGTCCGGATCACCCTGCGGGTCCTCGGCCACAACGCCCCCGCCCGGGCGCTCTACGCCTCCGAGGGGTTCGCCGTCGAGGGCGTCCTGCCCGGCGAGTTCCTGCTCCGGGGGGCCGCCGCGGACGACGTGCTGATGGGACGCGCGCTCGACCCGGCCCCGCCCGGCGGCGTCCTCGTGGACGGGGTGCTGATGGGGCGCGCGCTCGACCCGGACACCGCCGGCACGGGTACGCCGCCGAGCTGAGCCGGCGCGCCTGGCCTCAGCCGCCGAAGCGCTGCCAGAGCCGGGGGAAGCGCCGCGCCAGCTCCGCCTCGTCGTCCGGGTCGAACGGCACGCCGTCGGGCTCCGGCGGCTGCGGCGCGATCCCCAGGTCCGGTGCGTCGGTGCCGGTGAGCTGCTCGTACGCCTCGTCGGCGGCGTACCCCAGCTCCTCGCCGTCCCCGTCGATCTCCTCGTCGAAGCCGTCCAGCAGCCGGGCCAGCGCGTCCGGTTCGTGGACGGCCCCCTCGAACACCTCCCGGCCCTGGCCGATCAGCCAGCAGCGGAAGTAGTCGAAGGCGTCGTCGCCCGCACCGCCCAGCAGCACCGCCGCCGCGCCCCGCAGCTCCCAGGTGTACGCGCGGTTGTAGCGGGCCTCGAAGTGGCGGGCGAAGTCCAGCACGGAGTCCGGGTCGAGCCCCAGCAACCGCTCCACGAGCAGCTCGGCGTGGTCCTCGGGGTCGCCCTCGGCGGCCTCCCGGGTCGAGTCGACGATCTCCCAGAACTCCGTCTCGTCCATCACGGCACCAAGCATCGGGTCTCCGCCCGGGCGGCGCACCCGGAGTGCCCCATCCGCCCGGCGACGGGCGCCCCGACCGGTTCGGCGGAATACCGGACAGCAGGTGTCGGGTATCGCTGCGATCGTCGGACGCATGACGACCGACCACCGCCCAGACCACCCCTCCGACGACCGCCGGGAAGGACCGCTCGCCGGCGTCGTCGCCCTCGTCGCCGGGGCAACCCGGGGCGCCGGGCGCGCCATCGCCGTGCAGCTCGGAGCCGCCGGCGCCACCGTCTACGCCACCGGCCGCACCACCCGCGACAAGGTCAGCGAGGTCGGGCGGGCCACCGAGACCATCGAGCAGACCGCCGAACTGGTCACCGCCGCCGGCGGCGAGGGCGTCGCCGTGCCCGCCGACCACCTCGACCCGGACCAGGTCCGGGCGCTCGTCGACCGCATCGACCGGGAGCACGGCCGGCTCGACGTGCTGGTCAACAGCCTGTGGGGCGGCGACCGGCTGCTGGAGTTCAACACGAGAATGTGGGACACCGACCTGGACGTCGGCCTGCGCATGCTGGACCTCGGCATCCGCAGCCACGCCATCACCAGCAGCATCGCGCTGCCGCTGATGCTGCGCCGGCCCGGCGGGCTGCTGGTGGAGATGACCGACGGCACCGCCGAGTACAACGGCCCCCGCTTCCGGGAGAACTTCTACTACGACCTGGCCAAGACCAGCCCGATCCGGATGGCGTTCGCCCTCGCCGCGGACCTGAAGGGCACCGGGACGACGGCGGTGGCGCTCACCCCCGGCTTCCTGCGGTCGGAGGAGATGCTGGACCACTTCGGCGTCACCGAGGAGACCTGGCGGGACGGCATCGCCCAGGAGCCGACCTTCGCCATCGCCGAGTCCCCGGTGCTGGTCGGCCGCGCGGTCGCCGCGCTCGCCGCCGACCCCGCCCGGGAGCGCTGGAGCGGGCAGTCGCTCTCCAGCGGGCAGCTCGCCCGCGAGTACGGCTTCACCGACGCCGACGGCTCCCGTCCGGACGCCTGGGGCTACCTCCTGGCGATGCGCGACGGCACGCCCCCGCCCGCCGAGGACTACCGCTAGCCGCCCCCGAACGGGCCCGGACCACGGCGGTCGCGGGGCGGGTCCGGGCCGCGGCGACACCC
>NZ_PVLV01000060.1 GCF_002982015.1 Streptomyces solincola | reverse complement strand
CGTGAAGAGGAAGCCCCCGCCCCCGCAGGAAGTGCCCACCTCCGTAGGCGGCCCTCGGGGTCCGCTCCTCAGCTCACCCGCCGCGCTCCCGCCGACGGGATGGCCGGGAAGACGCGCGGGGCGGTGTGGCCGGCCGCGGCGAAGGCGTCCTCGACGGCCTTGGTGACCGCCTCGGCGTCCCCGCTCTCCACCAGCACCACCGCCGAGCCGCCGAAGCCGCCGCCGGTCATCCGCGCGCCCAGCGCGCCCGCCGCGTTCGCCGCCTCGACCACCAGGTCCAGCTCCGGAGCGGAGACCCGCAGGTCGTCCCGGAGCGAGACATGGCCCTCGGTGAGCACCGGACCGACCGCGCGGGCGTCGCCCGCGTCCAGCAGCGCCATGGTCCGGCGTACCCGCTCGTTGTCGGAGACGACATGGCGGACGTACGCCCGGACGGTCGGGTCCTCCAGTCGGTCCAGGGCCTCGGGCAGGCGGGCGTACCCGACATCGCGCAGGGCGCGCACTCCGAGCGCCCGCGCGCCCGCCTCGCAGCCGGCGCGCCGCTCGGCGTACGCGCCGTCACCGAGCGCGTGCTTGACCCGGGTGTCGACCGCCAGCAGGGCCAGGCCCTGGGCGGCGAGGTCGAAGGGGACCTGGCGCAGGGAGAGGTCGCGGGTGTCCAGGTGCAGCAGGTGGCCCTCGGCGGCGCAGGCGGAGGCCGTCTGGTCCATCACCCCGCAGGGCACCCCGACGAAGGCGTTCTCGGCGCGCTGCCCGATCCGCGCCAGCTCGGGGCGGGTCAGCCCCAGCCCGTGCAGGTCGTTCAGCGCGAGCGCGACGACGATCTCGAGGGCGGCCGAGGAGGAGAGGCCCGCGCCGGTGGGCACGGTGGAGGCGAGATGGACGTCCGCGCCGCCGGTGACGGCGTGGTGCCCGGCCTCCCGCAGCGCCCACACCACGCCGGCCGGGTACGCGGCCCAGCCGTGTACCCGGCCGGCCCCGTCCTCCGGCCGCAGCCCGGCCGCGTCGAGGGTGACCACGCCCTCGGCGGAGTCGGCCGAGTGCACCCGCAGCCGGCCGTCGGTGCGCCGGGAGACGGCGGCGACCGCGGTGTGCGGCAGCGCCAGCGGCATCACGAAGCCGTCGTTGAAGTCGGTGTACTCGCCGATCAGGTTGACCCGGCCGGGTGCGGCCCAGAGGCCCTCGGGGGCGGAGCCGTAGAGCCGGGTGAAGCCCTCGGCGACGGCGCGCGCGGACTCCTCCGGGGTGGCCGGGGCCCCCACCGGCGGCCCGCTCACGCGCGCACCCCGTGCAGCGCGCGGGCGAATTCCCAGGCGTCGGCGACGATGCCGGCCAGGTCGGCGCGGCGGGGCCGCCAGCCGAGCCGGTCGCGGGCGACGTCGGCGGAGGCGACCAGCACGGCCGGGTCGCCGGCCCGGCGCGGGGCGGCGGTCTCCGGGATCGGGTGGCCGGTGACCTCGCGTACCGTCTCGATGACCTGGCGGACCGAGAAGCCGCTGCCGTTCCCGAGGTTGCAGATCAGGTGCTCGGCCGGGCGGACCGCGTCCATGGCCAGCAGATGGGCCTCGGCGAGGTCGGCGACGTGGATGTAGTCGCGCACGCAGGTGCCGTCCGGGGTCGGGTAGTCGTCGCCGTAGACGCTGATGGACTCGCGGCGGCCCAGCGCCACCTGGAGGACGAGCGGGATCAGGTGCGACTCGGGTTCGTGCCGCTCGCCCTGCCCGCCGTACGCCCCGGCGACGTTGAAGTAGCGCAGCGAGGCGGCGGCCAGGCCGTGCGCCCGCGCCTCGCCGGTGATCATGTGGTCGACGGCCAGCTTGGACGCCCCGTAGGGGCTGGTGGGCGCGGTGGGGTCGGTCTCGGCGATTCTCTCCGAGACCGGCTCGCCGTAGGTCGCGGCGGTGGAGGAGAACACCAGCCTGCGCACCCCGGCGTCCCGCATCGCGGCGAGCAGCGCGAGGGTGCCGCCGACGTTGTTGGACCAGTACTTCTCGGGGTCGGTCACCGACTCGCCGACCTGCGAGAACGCGGCGAAGTGCAGCACCCCGTCGAAGGAGGGGTCGATGTGCTCGGCGGCGTCCTGGACGCGGCCCTCGACGAAGTCCGCGCCGGCCGGGACGCCGGCCCGGAAGCCGGTGGAGAGGTCGTCCAGGACCGTGACCTCGTGCCCGGCCCGCAGCAGGTGGGCGGCGACGACTCCGCCCACGTAGCCGGCCCCGCCCGTCACCAGATACCTCATGTGCTCGCAACCTCTCGCAGTCGGCGTGCCGCGGTCTCGGGCGGCACGTCGTTGATGAACACGCTCATGCCGGACTCCGAGCCCGCGAGGAACTTCAGCTTGCCGGACGTCCTCCGTACGGTGAACAACTCCAGGTGCAGGGCGAAACCCCCGCGTCGCGGATCGCGCAGCGGGGCCTGGTGCCAGGCGGAGATGTACGGGGTGGGCGGCTCGCCCTCGCCGAAGATCCGGTCGAAGCGGCGCAGCAGCTCCAGGTAGACGCCTCCGAACTCGGCGCGGGCCGCGTCGTCCAGCGCCCGCAGGTCGGGCACCCGGCGCTTGGGGTAGAGGTGGACCTCGTACGGCCAGTGCGCGGCGTAGGGCACGAAGGCGGTCCAGTGCGCGGTGTCCAGCACGATCCGCTCGCCGTCGGCGGCCTCGCGGGCGAGCACGTCGTCGAAGAGGTTGCGGCCGGTCCCGGCGTGGTGGGCCGCCAGCGAGTCGAGCATCCGCTCGGTGCGCGGGGTGGTGAAGGGGTAGGCGTAGATCTGCCCGTGCGGGTGGCCGAGGGTGACGCCGATCTCCGCGCCCCTGTTCTCGAAGCAGAAGACCTGTTCGACGCCGGGCTGCTCGGACAGTTCGGCGGTGCGGTCGGTCCACGCCTCCAGCACCAGCGCGGCCTGCTCCTCCGTGAGGTCGGCGAAGGAGGCGTCGTGGTCGGAGGTGAAGCAGACCACCTCGCACCGCCCGGAGTCGCCGGCCAGGGAGGGGAAGCGGTTCTCGAAGACGGCGACGTCGTAGTCGGGCGCCGGGATCTCGGTGTGCCGGCCGCCGGCGGAGGGGCACAGCGGGCACTCGTCGGCCGGTGGGTGGTAGGTGCGGCCCTGCCGGTGCGAGGCGACGGCCACCGAGTCGCCGAGCAGCGGGTCGCGGCGGATCTCGGAGGTGGTGGCGACGGCGTCGAGCGGCCGGGGGTCGGGATCGTCGCGCACGGTGTCGTCGCGCAGGTCGTAGTAGACCAGCTCACGGCCGTCGGCCAGTCGGGTCGGCGTCTTCTTCACTCCGGGCTCCTCATACCACCACACAGACCAAAACCAAACACAATCAAACACCCACCCACATGGCACGTCAACGAAGCGGGTGCCTCCGCCGCGTCGCACCCGCCACGTCCGCGCTACGGTAAGCGCTTTCCTCGGACATTTGCACCCCCGGGACGGGCTCACCATCACAATCAAACAAAGAAGCTGAGCACATCTGTTCATTTTCGTCGCACAGAGGCGTAGGTTCCGTGGCTGTTCCGCACCCGCGACGAAGCGAGTACCCATGCATGTGCTGGCCGCAGAGCTACGGCTCCCCACCAACTGGCTCGACTACCTGATCCTGGCGATCTACTTCGTCGTGGTCCTGGGCATCGGCTTCGCCGCCCGGGCGAGCGTCAAGACGAGCCTCGACTTCTTCCTCTCCGGGCGCTCACTGCCCGCCTGGGTGACCGGCCTCGCCTTCGTCGCCGCCAACCTGGGCGCCACCGAGATCCTCGGCATGGCCGCCACCGGCGCGCAGTACGGCGTGGCCGTCGTGCACTGGTACTGGGTCGGCGCGATCCCCGCCATGGTCTTCCTCGGCCTGGTGATGATGCCGTTCTACTACGGCTCCAAGGTCCGCTCGGTGCCCGAGTTCCTGCTGCACCGCTTCGACAAGCCGGCCCACCTGCTCAGCTCCGGGCTGTTCGCGTTCGCCTCGATCCTGATCTCCGGCGTCAACCTCTACGCCCTGTCGATCGTCGTCGAGGCGCTGCTGGGCTGGCCCCAGTGGGTCTCCATCGTGGTCGCCGGCTTCTTCGTGCTCGCCTACATCACCGTCGGCGGCCTGTCCTCGGCGATCTACAACGAGGTGCTGCAGTTCTTCGTCATCCTCGCCGCCCTCATCCCGCTGACCATCCTCGGCCTGAAGCGGGTCGGCGGCTGGGACGGCCTCACCGACACCCTCGGCAAGCAGCACGGCGCGGACTTCCTCTCCGCCTGGGGCGGCACCGGCATCGGCGACGCCAACCCGCTCGGCGCGAACTGGCTGACCATCGTGCTCGGCCTCGGCTTCGTGCTCTCCTTCGGCTACTGGACCACCAACTTCGCCGAGGTGCAGCGCGCGCTGTCCGCCAAGAACCTCTCCGCCGCCAAGCGCACCCCGCTGATCGCGGCGTTCCCCAAGATGTTCATCGTCTTCGTGGTGATGATCCCCGGCCTGGTCGCCGCCGCGCTCGTACCCGGGATCGGCATGGACGGCTCCGGGCTGACCTACAACGACGCCATCCCGCTGCTGATGTCGGAGCTGCTGCCCAACGGCGTCCTCGGCATAGCCGTCACCGGCCTGCTCGCCGCCTTCATGGCCGGCATGGCCGCCAACGTCTCGTCCTTCAACACCGTCTTCACCACCGACATCTGGCAGAAGTACGTCGTCACGGACCGCCCCGACGCCTACTACCTGAAGTTCGGCCGGCTGATCACCGCGATCGGCGTCGTCGCCTCCATCGGCACCGCCTTCCTCGCGGCCAGCTTCTCCAACATCATGGGCTACCTCCAGACCCTGTTCTCCTTCTTCAACGTGCCGCTGTTCGTGGTCTTCATCATCGGCATGTTCTGGAAGCGCGCCTCGGTCAAGTCCGGCTTCTACGGCCTGCTGGCCGGCACCGGCGCCGCGATGGTCAACTACTTCGTCGTCTACAAGCAGGGCGTCATCGCCATCCCCACCGACCAGGGCGCCAACTTCGTCTCCGCCATCGTCGGCTTCGTCGCCGGCGCGGTCGTCATGGTGGCCGTCACCCTCTTCACCGCCCCCAAGCCCGAGGCGGAGCTGGCCGGGCTCGTGTACGGGACGCGCTCGCCGGGCATGGAGGAGCCGCCCGCCGAAGGCGACGACGCCTGGTACCGCCGCCCGGCGCTGCTCGGCTGGGGCGCCGTCGTCCTGGCCGCCGCCCTGTACCTCCCGTACTCCCTCTGATCCGCCCCGGAGGCACCAGACATGTCCGACGTGCAGCGCGAAGTCTCCGAACTGGAGCGCAAGTCCGCCACCGCCGCCCGGCTGTTCGACATCCGGCGCATCATCGGGGGCCTGTTCACGATCTACGGGATCATCGTCACCATCGCCGGCCTCACCGCGTCCGACGCCGACCTGGACAAGGCCGTCGGCGTCAACGTCAACCTGTGGACCGGGCTCGGCATGCTCGCTCTCGGCGTCTTCTTCCTGGTCTGGCTGAAGCTGCGCCCCACCGCGCCCCCGCCGCC
>NZ_PVLV01000609.1 GCF_002982015.1 Streptomyces solincola | reverse complement strand
GCCGGCCGTCCGGTGGGGCGGGAGGGTCAGCCCAGGACCCACTTCTGGTTGGCGGTGCCGGCGCAGGTCCACAGTTGGGTGGGCGTGCCGTCGGCGGAGCTGTTGTCCCGGACGTCCAGGCACTTGTCGGCCGGGATGTTCACCAGGTCGCGGGCGGCGGAGTTGTAGGCCCAGCGCTGGGCGCCGGTGCCGTTGCAGTCCCAGAGCTGGACCCGGGTGCCGTCGCCGGTGCCGCCGGCCGCCGCGTCCAGGCACTTGCCGAGGGCCCGTACGGTGCCGTCGCCGCCGACGGTCCAGCGCTGGGCGGCCGAGCCGTTGCAGCCGTGGAGCTGGACGGCGGTGCCGTTGGCGGTGTTGGCGCCGGCGACGTCCAGGCACTTGCCGGCCAGGCCGCGCAGGGCGCCGCCGCCGGGCGCCGGTCCGTCGGAGGTGGAGACCCGGACGTGGTCGACCAGGAGCTGCTGCGGGAAGGCGGTGGAGCCGTCCGGGTCGCCGGGCCAGTAGCCGCCGACCGCGAGGTTGAGGATGAGGAAAAAGGGCTTGTCGAAGACCCACTGCCGTCCGCCGAGGTCGGCGGGGGTGCGGCGCTGGTAGACGGTGCCGTCGACGGACCAGGTGACGGCTCCGGGCGACCAGTCGACCGCGAAGGTGTGGAAGGCGTCGGCGAAGTTCTGGCCGCCCGGGAGGGTGTAGCCCGCGCCGATGCCGCCGCTGCCGGAGTAGCCGGGGCCGTGCAGGGTGCCGTGCACGGTGCGCGGTTCGAAGCCGACGTTCTCCATGATGTCGATCTCGCCGCTGTTGGGCCAGCCGACCTGGCCGATGTCGTTGCCCAACATCCAGAACGCGGGCCACATGCCCTGGCCGCGCGGCACCTTCATCCGGGCCTCGACCCGGCCGTAGGTGGTGGTGAAGCGGCCGGCGGTGTTGAGGCGGGCGGAGGTGTACTCGCACCGTCCGTACCAGCACTGGTAGTTGCCCGGGTTCTCCCGGCGGGCGGTGATCGCGAGCTGACCCTGGCCGTTGAGGGCGGCGTTGGCGTTGCCCGCGGTGTAGAACTGGCGCTCGTGATTGGCAACGTTGTCGCCGGTCTCGGTCTGCCAGCGGGAGCCGTTGACGGCGGAGCCGGCCGGGCCGTCGAAGGTGTCCTCGAAGGTGACCGCCAGCGGGGCGGCCGCCGGGGCCGCGGCCGCCCCGCTGGCGGTCACCTTCGAGGACACCTTCGACGG
>NZ_PVLV01000608.1 GCF_002982015.1 Streptomyces solincola | reverse complement strand
CCGCCGGCTCGGCCTGGGCGAAGTGGTCGAGCGTGCCGGTCAGTTCCAGCAGGTGCTCCAGCAGGTCGGGGCGGTTGTCCAGATGCAGCCTCGACCCGGCGGCGAGCGCGTAGCGGTGGATCAGCAGCAGCGCGGCGAGCCCCATGGAGTCGCACATGGTGAGCTGCTCGCAGTCCAGGTGGAAGTCGCGCGGCGGCCGGTCGGCCTGGAGGTGCCGGCGGGCGGTCTGCAGCAGGTCCTCGGCGGTGTCGTAGTCGAGGTCGCCACTGATGCGGACGTGGACGTCCATGGCGTCGCCGCTGCGGACCTCAAGGCCGAAGGTGTCGTCGGGGAACGTGGTCATGCTTCGTTTCCGGGGCTGGGGATGGTGGGACAGGAGCCCCGCCCGTCGAGGACGGCGCGCCCCTCGACGAGGAAGTCCAGGGCACGGGGGAAGTCTTTCAGCTCCTCCTGGAGGACTGCCAGACCGGGGTCGAGGACCGTGGCGGGAACCCCTCGGGCCTCCAGGATGTCACCGGTCCAGTCGAGGAACCGGGTCAGCAGGCCGGCGTCGTCGGTGTAGAGGGCCGTGGCCAGGAAGTCGACGATGTGGGCGATGTCCTCCACGGTGCGTTCGCGCTGGGCCTCGGTGTAGGCGTGCATGGCCGGCAGCCGCCGCTCCAGTCCGGCGACGGTGTTCTTCACCAGTTGCGCTCTGCTGCGGCTGACCAGCGTGAACTCCTGGTCGACCAGGTGGGGCAGGTCGTCGACGGTCTGCCGCATGGCGCGCGCCACGGGGCGCGGCACGCCCCGGGCGAGGGTGTCGGCGGCGGCCCGGGCGTCCGGAGCCCAGGCGTCGGCGCCGAGCAGCGCGGCGTAGCGTCCCCCGGGTCCGAAGGCCGCGCCGCCGACCAGCACCGGGACGCCGATGGCCTGCACCGCGGTGATCGCGGCGTGCGCGGCGGGGAGCCTGGTGGGGATGGAGGAGGACAGGGCGACGGCGACGGGGGCGGTCTGGTGCAGGTGGGCGACGAGGTGCGGGGTGGGCACCTGGGCGCCGAGGAAGTCGACCCGGTGTCCGCGCAGCCGCAGGACCTCGGCGAGGATGCGGGCGGGCAGCGCGTGCCACTCGCCGTCGACGCAGGCCACGGCCACGGCGCCGGCGGTCTCGGCGCCGGCCGTGCGGCCCGGGGCGGCGCGGTGGGACATGGCGGCGATGATCCGGTCGTGGATCGCGGTCGCCGCGTGCTCGGCGGCCACCGTCATGCGGCCGGCCGCCCACTCCTCCCCGACGCGGAACTGGACCTTGGCGATCACGTCCAGCAGGACCTGCTCCGGGTCGGCGCCCTCGTCGAGGAGATCGAAGACGACTCCGGCGGCGGCCTGCTCGTCGCGGTCGCGTACGGCCGCCCACAGCTCTTCGCGGGCGGTCTGCGGGGTGGGTCGCCGGCCGGGGCCGGCCGTGGCGTGTTCCGGTGGGTCGAGCGCTGGGGTCATGCGGTGTACCTGCCCCGGGTGTGGCCGTCCACCGCCGTCAGGTGGTTGCTGTGCGGGACGGAGATGGCGACCACGGCCATGTCGTCGTGCGCCCGGTCGCCGATCCACTCGCCGGCGAGCATCTGGACCCGTTCGACGATGGCCTCGGCGGGCATGCCGGCGCAGTCGGCCAGGGCCTCGCGCAGCCGGCGGGTGCCGAACAGGACGTCGCCCAGCGGGCCGCCCCTGGCCTCGGTGATGCCGTCGGTGTACAGCAGGCAGGCCTCTCCGGGGTGCAGGTCGATCTCGGCGGTGCGGGCGTTGACGTCGGGCAGGGCGCCGATCAGGGTGCCGGCGGTGTCGGCCTCCTCGACCTCGCCGTTGCGCCGCACGATCAGCGGGCGGGGGTGGCCGCCGCTGGTCAGGCGCAGCCTGGTGAGGCGGCCCTCGCGGCGTACCGAGGCCAGCACCAGGGTGGCGTAGCGGGCGTGCCGGCTGGTCAGCAGCGTCCCGTTGAGCAGTTGCAGCAGCTTGCGGTGGTCGTCGGCCATCGGCAGCAGCGCCTGGAGGGTGGTGCGGATCTTGCCGGTGAGGACGGCGGCGTCGAGTCCCTTGCCGCAGACGTCGCCGAGGACGGCGAGGGTGTCCTGGCCGGGTCCGGCGCCGGGGTGGACGTCGTAGAAGTCTCCGCCGATGCGCTCGGTGTCGCGGGAGGCGCGGTAGCCGCCGGCGAACTCCACGCCCTGCACCTGGTGGAGCTTGGGCGGCAGCAGTTCCACCATGAGGGTGGCGGTGATGCCGGCCTGCTCGGTGTAGAGGCGGGCCGCCGAGAGGGCCGCGCCGGCCCGGGCGGCGAAGATGCGGGCGAAGACCTCCTCGGAGGCGTCGAAGGCGGCGTGGTCGCCGCGCCGGAGGAGGATCAGCGCCCCGGCGGGGACGCCGTGGCCGGGCAGCGGGGTGACGACGACGGAGCCGGCCGGTCCGTCGAAGCCCTCCGGGTTCGCCCAGGGCGGGAGGGTGGCCGGGTCGATCCAGCGGGAGGGGACGGGCGGGAAGCCCTGGAGCGCCTCGGCGAGGCCGGAGACCGCGGCGGGGTCGATCCGGGCGGAGCTGTGCCGCACCGGCCCGCCGCCGACGCTGACCGCGAGCGGGTGGCGCCGGCCGGCTGCGGGCAGGACGAGCATGGCGGCGTCGGCCAGGTTCGCGGCGGCCAGCTGCACCGTCACCTCCATGCAGCGCTGCACGTTCAGCGAGGCGAGGAGCTGGGTGGAGGCGTCGGCGAGGAAGGCGGTGCGCCGGCGTTCGCTCTGGAGTGCCGTCTCGGCGAGCACCCGGTCGGTGTCGTCGACCAGCCACCAGACGATGTCGCCGTCCGCGCCGACGGTGGGGTGCGCCTCCAGGGTGAGGTCCTCGTGGCGTCCGCGCACCGGGCGGGCGGACGCGCCGTCGTCGCTCGCGCGGCGGTGCGCGTCGGCGAGCCAGCCGGGCACGGCGGTGTCCAGCCAGGCGCCGCTGACGGCGCCGGGGAACAGCCGGGCGGCGGCGGCGTTGGCTTGCACGACGCCGCCGGCGGCGTCGGCGACCAGGGCGGGATAGGGCGCCTGCATCCACGAGGCGCCCACATGTCGCACCAGGCCCCGCGGCTGGCGCGAGGCGCCTTCGAAAGTCGTCATGTTCGCGAGGCCGCCCTCAGGCGGGCCTCCTCACCTTCCGCTGGAAATCAGGTCCTGACCCACCATCCCGCACGTGACCCTCCGGCATCAACCCGAGTCGGTCTTTCGCCGGGGCGCGCCACCCACGGCGGGCAGAGTCGGAAGCCCGGTCGTCTGCCTCCTACCCACACCGGTCGGTTGTGGACCCCGATCGGTCAGGAATCGTCGCCCTGCTCGATCCGCCAGCGGCCGACCTCCTGGTAGTCCGAGTCGTAGACGACGGAGCCGTCCCCCGGTTCCAGCGCGTAGTGGCCGAGGTTGCCTCCCCAGTAGCGCAGGATCCGGCCCAGCTCCGCCGCGGTGTCCTCGGCGATCTTCCCCTGGTCGACGCTGACTTCCAGTACGAACCTCATGTGGCCCTCCTCCTCGTCCGCGGGCCCGCCCCGGACGTGCCCAGGACGCGCCTCGGGCGCACCCCGGACGTCATTCGCTCGCTTCCCGGCCGACCCCGAACTCGGGCCGCCGGCTTCGGTGTTCATTCTTCCATTGAAGTGCTGTGGCAGGGTTGGGCCGGACTCGGCCCCGGAGTGCGGCGCTCGGTGTCCGGAATGTCTCAACCATGAGGGAGGGCGCCGTGGCGGTGGACGGACTGCGGGTCGGGGACCTGGCCCGGGCCGCCGGGGTGTCGGCGCAGCGGATCCGCGGGTACGCCGCCGACGGGCTGCTGCCGCCGGCCGGCCGCGGTGCGGGCGGTCAGCGGGTCTTCACCGGGGCGCACCTGGCCGCGCTGACGGCGCTGCGGGAGCTGGCGGCCGGACACGGCTGGCCGACCGCCCGCGCGGTGATGCGCGCGGTGCACGCGGGCGACCTGCCGGCCGCGCTGGCCGCGCTGGACGCCGGGCACGCCGCGCTGGACCGGGAGCGCACGGAGCTGGCCGCGCTGCACACGGCGCTGACCGAGGTGCTGGCGGCCGGCCCGCCGGCGCCGGGTTCCGGCCGCGGGGCGCTGCGCATCGGCGAGGCCGCCCGGGTGGCGGGGGTGCGTCCGCCGGTGCTCCGGCTGTGGGAGGCGCGGGGCCTGCTGCGGCCGGAGCGGGAGCCGGGCACCGGCTACCGCCGCTACGGCCGCGCCGAGCTGCACGCGGCGCGGGTGATCGCGCTGCTGCGGCGGGGCCACCGGCCGCTGGCGACGATCGAGGCGGTCCTGGCCGGGCTGCGCGAGTCCGGCAGCCCGGAGCGGGTGCTGGCCGAACTGGCGCGCCGGGAGCAGGAGGTGACCGGTCGCAGCGTGCGCTGCCTGGCCGCCTCGGCGGCCCTGCACGCCTATCTCGGGCGCCCGCCGGCGGGCGGGGTTCAGGGGCGGTAGCGCAGCGGGTGGTCCTCGGGCACCTCGACCACGGCGATGTCCACGCCGTCGGGATCGGCGAGCCACATCTCGACCAGCCCCCAGGGCTCCTTGCGCGGCGGCCGCACGATGTCCGCGCCGCGCGCGGCGACCTCCTCGTACGCGGCCTGGACGTCGGCCACCTGCATCCACAGCCGCAGGTTGCGCTGGGGCGGCTGCGCGGAGCGGCCGGACAGCTCCAGGAAGCCGCCGCCCAGGAAGTAG
>NZ_PVLV01000607.1 GCF_002982015.1 Streptomyces solincola | reverse complement strand
GGCGGGGCCGGCGACGCCGGCGGCGGGCCGGGGGCGGATGGGGCGGTGGAGCGGCCGGTGGAGCTGCGGGCGTCCTCCTGGCGGGCGGTGCTCAAGCGCACGGTCGCGGAGTTCATGGAGGACGAGCTGCCGGACAAGGCGGCGGCGCTGACGTACTACAGCGTGCTGTCGATCTTCCCGGCGCTGCTGGTGATGGTGTCGGCCCTGGGCGTGATCGGCGAGTCGGCGACCCGGGCGGTGCTGGACAGCCTGCAGAAGCTGGCGCCGGGACCGGTGCGGGACATCCTGGGCAACGCGGTGCAGCAGTTGCAGGACGCCTCCGGCGCCAGCGGCGTGGTGGCGGTGATCAGCCTGGTGGCGGCGGTGTGGTCGGCGTCCGGGTATGTGGGGGCGTTCATCCGCACCGCGAACGCGGTCTACGACGTGCCGGAGGGCCGCCCGGCGTGGAAGCTGACCCCGCTGCAGGTGGGCCTGACGCTGGTGCTGATGGTGCTGCTCGCGGTGAGCGCGGTGATCGTGGTGTTCACCGGGCCGCTGGCGGAGCGCGCCGGTGAGGCGATCGGCGCGGGCGGCGCGGCGGTCGCCGTGTGGAGCGTGGCGAAGTGGCCGGTGCTGCTGGTCCTGGTGGTGGCGATGATCGCGCTGCTGTTCTGGCGGGCGCCGAACGTGCACGGGCAGGGCTTCCGCTGGCTGAGCCCGGGCAGTGTGCTGGCGGTGCTGCTGTGGCTGGCCGCGTCGGCGGGCTTCGCCCTGTACGTCGCCAACTTCGGCTCGTACAACAAGACGTACGGCACGCTGGCCGGTGTCATCACCTTCCTGGTGTGGCTGTGGCTGTCCAACCTGGCGATCCTGCTGGGCCTCGAACTGGACGCGGAGCTGGCCCGGCAGCGGGCGATCAGCGGCGGCCTGCCGGAGACCGAGGAGCCGTATGTGGAGCCGCGGGACACCCGCACGTGGCCGCGTCCGCTGATCCGCCGGTTCGCCGCGCGCAAGGCGTCCGGCGGCCAGGGCGGGCCGGGGGTCTCCACCCGCAAGGGCGGCCCGACGCTGTCCGCCTGACACCGGGCCGGTCGGCGGACGTCCCGGGCCCGCCGGCCGGCCCGGGGCCGGATCAGGCCGTCGGGTCGGGTCCGGCGGAGGGGGCGGTACGCGGCGGGGGCGCCCAGGGGCCGTGC
>NZ_PVLV01000606.1 GCF_002982015.1 Streptomyces solincola | reverse complement strand
CTCCTCCGGCCGCCGCGCCGCTCAGGCGCTGCCACGCTCCGAGCCCGCTCGCCGGGATCACGGTCCGCCCGGCCCGCCCGCTTCCCTTCGCCAGGGCGCGGAGCGCCGCCGACGACCGCGGGGGTGGGCCGGTGCGCCCCGTTTCGGTCGCCCGGATGATCCGGGCGGCGCTGTCCAGACGTCCCACTCCGGTCGGGAGCACCGCCGATGATGCTGCACCCCGAACTCCTGCGGGCCGCGCGTGGCGCGGCTCGGCCGCTGGGCGGTGCGACCGCGCTGCTGGCCGCCGTCACCGTCACCCACCTTGCCCAGGCCGCCCTGCTGGCCGTCGCGCTCGGCCGCATCGCCCGCGGCGACACCGACCTGCTGGCCCCGCTGCTCGCATCCGTCGCGGCCGTGGTGCTGGCCCGCGCGCTGCTCGGCCGCGCGCAGCGGCTGACGGCCGTCCAGGCCGGGGCGGCCGTACGGGTGCGGCTCCGCGACGAGCTGCTGGAGCGCCTCGGCCGGCGCGGCCCCGGCGCTCTGGCGGCCGCCCGGGCCGGCGCGGTGCGCGCCACCGTCGTCGACGGCGTCGAGGGCGTGGACGCCTATGTGTCGCGCTACCTGCCGCAGTTCCTGCTCACCTGCGCCGTACCGCCGCTGCTGCTGGCGGTCGTCGCCGTGCTGGAGCCCTACGCGGCCCTGGCGCTCGCGCCGGCGCTGCTGCTCGCGGTGTTCGGGCCGCGCTGGTGGGACCGGCTGCTGGCCCGGCGCGGCGCCGAGCACTGGGACACCTACGAGGCGCTGGCCGCCGACTACCTGGAGGCTTTGCAGGGCATGCCGGCCCTGCGCGCCGCCGGCGCCGTCCCCCGGGTGCGGGAGAAGCTGGAGCGGCGCTCGGCCGCGCTGCACCGGGCCACCGTCGCCAAGCTCCGCGTCTCGCTGGTGGACACCGGCCTCACCGACCTGGCCGTACAGGGCGGCACCGCCGCCGCCGTGCTGGTGGCCTGCGCCTCGGCCGCCACCGGGCGCACCACCGGCACCCTGACCTATCTGCTGCTGATGCTGGCCTCCGAGGTCTTCCGCCCCATCCGCGACCTCTCCCGCGAGTGGCACGCCGGCTACCTCGGTGTGTCCGCCGCCGACGGCATCACCGCCCTGCGCACCGGCGACGGCGTCGTACCGGACACCGGCACCCGGTCCACCGGATGGGCCGAAGCCCCCGAAGTGCACTTCCACGACGTGTACTTCACCTATCCGGGAGCCGGCCGGCCCGCACTGGCCGGGGTCACCTTCACCGCCCCGGCCGGCGCGACCACCGCCGTCGTCGGCCCCTCGGGCGCGGGCAAGTCCACCCTGCTCGGCCTGCTGCTGCGCGAACGCGAGGCCGACCGGGGCCGGATCACCCTGGCCGGCGCGGACCTCGCCGACCACCGGCTCGACGCGCTGCGCCGGGGCATCGCGGTGGTCTCCCAGGAGAGCTACCTGTTCCACGCCACCGTCGCGGACAACCTCCGCCTGGCCCGGCCCGCCGCGAGCGACGCCGAGCTGCGCCGGGCGGCACGAGCGGCCGGCATCCACGACGAGATCACCCGGCTGCCCGACGGATACGACACCGTCGTCGGCGAACGCGGCGCGACCCTCTCCGGCGGGCAGCGCCAACGCCTCGCCCTGGCCCGCGCGCTGGTCGCCGACGCGCCCGTCCTCGTCCTGGACGAGGCCACCAGCGCGGTCGACGAACGCGGTGAGGCCGGCATCGTGCGCGAACTGCTGCACGCCTGCCGCGGCCGCACCTGCCTGGTGATCGCCCACAAACTGGACGCCGTCCGGCACGCCGACCACGTGGTGGTCCTGGACGCCGGCCGGGTCGAGGCGGCCGGCGAACACGCCGGCCTGCTGGCGGCCGGCGGCGTCTACGCCGCCCTGGTCGCCGCGGGCCGCACTGACGGCGCGTCCGACGGAGTGACGGAGCATGAGGCCGCATGACCACCCACCCGCACATGACGAAGGAGACGTCCGCGCCGCCGGCCGGCGCGCTGAGGGCCCTGCTGCCCGTCCTCGGCTCACACCGGGCGATGGTGGTGCGCACCTGCCTGGCCGCCACCGCCGATCAGGCCGCGCTGGTCGTGCTGGTCACCCTGGGCGCGTACACCGTGGGCGCCGCCGTGACCACCGGGCGGGCCCCTTCGGCCGGCGTCGCGGCCGCGCTCGTGGCGCTGGTGCTGGTGCGCGCCCTGACCACCTGGCGCGAGATGGACCTCTCCCACGACCTGGCCTACCGGGTGCTCGCCTCGCTGCGGGTCCGGGTCTTCGACGGGCTGGCCCGCAGCGCGCCCGCCCGGATCGGCGGACGCCGCAGCGGCGACCTCGCGGCCACCGCGCTCGGCGACGTCGAGGCCCTGGAGTTCTTCTACGCCCACGCCGTGGCCCAACTCCTCGCCTCGGGGCTGGTGTTCGCCTCGGCCGCGGCGGTGCTCGGGACGCGCGAGCCATGGCTGCTCGCGACCGTGCTGCCGATCGCCCTGCTACTGGTCGCGACGCCGCTGCTGGAAGGTCGCGCGCGGGCCGCGCGCGGGGCGCGCACCCGGGCGGCGCTCGCGGAGCTGTCCGCGCAGAGCGTCGAGACCGTCGACGGGCTGCGCGAACTGCTGGCCGCCGGCGCCCTGGAGGAGCGCCGCCGGCGGCTGCGGGAGCAGGGCCGCCGGGTCGGCCGGGCGCAGCGGGCCGAGCAGTCCTACGAGACGGGCGCGGCAGCCGTCCGGGACGTGCTGGTCGTCGCCGCGGTGGTCGGCGTGGTCGCCACGGCCGCGCACGCGGTCACCGCGGGCGGCCTGTCCGGCCCGTGGGCCCCGGCCGCCATGGCGCTGGCGCTGGGCGCGCTGGCACCGGTCGCCGACTGCGCCGCGTCCCTGGGGCAGGCCGGCGGCCTGCGGGCGGCGGCCGCCCGGGTCGGCGCGGCGCTGCGCGCCCCGGCCGGCGCGCCCGAGCCGCGCGACCCCTGTCCGCTGCCCGCCGGGCCGCTGGGCCTGCGGCTGCGCGGGGTGCGCTTCGGCTACGGGGCCGGCGACGTCCTGGACGGCCTGGACCTCGCCGTACGGCCTGGTCAGACGGTGGCGCTGGTCGGAGCCTCCGGGGCCGGCAAGTCCACCGTGGCCCATCTGCTGGCGCGTTACTGGGACCCGGCGGAGGGGAGTGTGGAGCTCCTGCCGGCCGGCGGCGCCGAGCCGGTCGGCGTCGGCCGGCTCACCGACGCCGACCTGCGGGCCGCCGTGGCCGTCGTCGGCCAGCAGGCGCCGCTCTTCCACGGCACCCTCGCCGACAACCTGCGGCTCGCCGCGCCGCACGCCACCGGCGACGACCTGCGCGCGGTGGTGCGCCTCTGCGGTCTGGAGCCCCTGCTGGACACGCTTCCCGACGGGCTCGACACGCCGGTCGGCGAGCGGGGCGCCACCCTGTCCGGCGGCCAGCGGGCCCGGGTCGCGCTCGCCCGGGCGCTGCTGGCCGGCCCCCGGATCCTCGTGCTGGACGAGACCACCGCGCACCTGGACCACCGGGGCGACGCCGAGCTGGCCGCGGCCCTCGCCGCGTCCTCGGCGGACCGCACCACGCTGGTCATCGCCCACCGCCCCGCCACCGTCCGCCGAGCGGACCGGATCGCGGTGCTGGCGGGCGGCCGGATCGTGGAGGAGGGCGCCTGGGCCGAACTGAGCGCCGCAGGCGGCCCCTTCGCCGAGCTGTTCTCCCGGGAGGAGCCGCCGCCGTCCACGGACGCCGGTGCTCCTCAGCCCTGAGCGCCGTCGGGGCTCTCCAGCGCCGTCTTGAGGTTGCGCAGGGTGGTGCGGATGTTGCGCCGCTGGAAGTCGGCGAAGGGCAGGCCGCGGGTCACCACCCGGTCGAAGAGGTTCGCCACCGGGTCGGGCCAGCTCCGGCGGTCGTCGGTCCAGGTCTCGGTGACCTCGGTGCCGGTGTCCGCCGGGGTCAGCCGGTACTCCCAGGTGGCGATCGGGGCGCGCAGGGTGGGCCGGCGCAGCCCGATGGCGTGCACCCGGAAGCGGAACAGCCGGTCCTGCTCGGCCGCGGTCACCGTGCAGCGGGTCGTCCAGCGGAACGCCCCCCGACGGTTGTGCCCGTCGAAGACCAGGCCCACCCGGGCGGCCTGCTCGCCGCCGCGCACGGTGGCGCCCAGGTTCTCCGGGCTCCACCGGCCCATCCGGGCGGGCTGGGAGAGCTGCCGGTAGACCTCGGCCGGGCCGGCCTCGATGAAAACGCTGTCGCTGACGGTGAACACACGCGGCATGGGGGCTCCGATCGTCGGGTCGCGACGCTACCGCCCCGGCCCCGCCTCCCCCTGTCTCTTATACACATCTCCGAGCCCA
>NZ_PVLV01000605.1 GCF_002982015.1 Streptomyces solincola | reverse complement strand
GTCGGTCTGGGCGGTACTGGGGTGCGGGAGGCGGGCGAGGCCGCGCTGAGGGGGACGCCGGATGATCGGGTGGCGTTCCTTGAGGAGGGTCGGTATGTCGCGCAGGAGGCTGATGACGCTGTTGCGGTGTCGCGGCTGACGGCTTCGGGTGGTCCGAATGTGCGGGCGGCGGCGAAGTTGGCGTTGCGTGGTACGCCGGAGGATGTGGCGGAGTTCTTGGCGGTGGGGCAGTTCGTGGCCCGTAACCGTGATCAGGAGCATGCGACGATCGCGCAGTTGACCGAGCAGGCGAAGGTGGCGGGCAAGCAGGCGGAGGATGCCACCAAGCAGGCTCAGGAGGCGTCCGATCGGGCGGTTGCGGCTGCGGAGTTGGCGCGGGTGGCGGCGGACAGGGCTGCTGCGGAGACGGCTGCGGCGAAGGATGACGCGTCGCGGGCGTCGGTGAAGGCGCAGCAGGCGGCGGACGCGGCGCGGGCGGCTGCGTCGGCGGCGCAGCAGGCGATCGCGTCGGCGAATGCGGCGAATCGGGCGGCGCGGACGGCGGCGTTGGCGGCGGCGCAGACGGCCAGTGCGGCGGCTGCGGCGGCGAATGCGGCCAATGACGCCTACAACGCGGCGATCGCCGCGGGTAAGGACGCGGGGAAGGCGACGGCGGCCAAGACGGCTGCTGCGCAGGCGACGATCGCCGCCACTCTTGCCGAGGGGTCGGCTGCGGCGGCGGAGCAGGCGGGCAAGGCGTCGCAGCAGGCGGCGAAGGCGACGCGGGCGGCGTTGAGTGCCGGGGCGAACGCGAACGCGGCCGCGGATGCGGCCGAAGCGGCCGGCACCTATGCGGCTGCGGCCGGTGGCCGTTCGGCTGACGCCCGCGCGGCGGCTGCCGAAGCACGGCGGCATGCGAACGCGGCGAACTCGGCGGCGAACCGGGCCGCCGTACTCGCGGACCGTTCCGCGACCGCCGCGTTCGAGGCCCGTACGGCCGCGAACGCGGCTGCGCAGCATGCGCGTAACGCTGCTGCCGCGGCGTTGGAGGCGGTGGCGCACGCGGGTGAGGCGGCGACCGCGGCCGCGCAGGCGACCAAGCACGCCGAGGCGGCGAAGAAGGCCTCGGACGCGGCGGCTGCGGCGGTGGCGACGGCGAAGAAGGTCTATGCCATCGCGCGGGAGACCGAGACCGACGAGTTGGCCACCCGCACGGACGCCGGGATCGAGAACGCCCGCACCCGTCAAGCCCTCCTGCTGAAGGTCATCTCCGACGCCGCCGGCGAGGAGGCCAAGGCCCGGGCTCTGGACGCCACCGCCGCTGCCCTGGCCACCGAGGCCGCCCGGCCGGACGTGGACGTCCCGGCCGTGGCGGCCAAGGGCCGACGGTTGGCGATGGACGCGCTGAAGCTGCGTGGTCCGATCGCCCAGGACGCTGCCGCCCGTGCGTTGGCCGGCAGTGACCAGGATGTCCTGGACTATCTGCGTACCGGTTGGCGGGAAGCCGCCCAGCGTGATGCACGTGAGCGGGTCTTCCAGCTCAGTTACGACTCTCCTTACCCTTCCGTGCGCACAGCGGCGGCGGAGGCGTTGAAGGGCACTTCGGAGCAGATCCTGGCGTTTCACACCACCGGGCAGTTCACTGCCGGCGCCGCGGACATGGCGGTGGCCGTCTCCAAGATCTACGACACCGGTGGTCCGGGGGTGAGGGAAGCGGCCCGGGCCGCGCTGGCGGATGGCAGCGGCAAGGCGCTGGCGGTGTTCCTGGGCGTCACCCAGTACTCCACCCGTCTGGCCGACGAACAGGTCGCGGCCTCCAAGCTGGTCAGTGACGCGGCCGCCGGACCGGAGGTGAAGGCGGCGGCGAAGATCGCCCTGGCCGGGCCGGCCGACCGGCTCCATGACTTCGTGGCCGTGGGACAGTTCACCGCCGACCGCAAGGACCGCCTCGCATCGCAGCACACCGCCCAGGTCCAAAGGCTGATCGCCGAAGCATCCCTGATCGCGGCCAAGGCTGACAAGAACCGCTGGCTGGCCGCCGAGGCGGCGGCCCTGGCCAACAACGCCAAGGCCGAGGCAGGCGAGGCCGC
>NZ_PVLV01000604.1 GCF_002982015.1 Streptomyces solincola | reverse complement strand
GACAGAAAGATGCAGAGAGGACGAAAAGTTACAAGCTGCATCCTTATGGTCCTTACACGAGCAGCAGAAAGTGGTGTAATGTATACGTAAGCGTCAGCAGCAGAGAATTCATAGAGGTGCCCGGGCAGGTGAGTGTTTAAGTGTTAAGCGAGGGTCGGGGGGGGGCGCAGGGCCAGTTGGGCGTCGGAGTGGGCGACGCCGAAGGCGGCGGGGACGGACTCGCCCTGGAGGTGGAGGCGTTCGGCGATGCGGCGGGGCAGCGGGTGGTGGACGAAGTGGCCGTGCACCCGGCCGTCGGGGGCGATGGGCTGGGCGGCGAAGTGGCTGACGGTGGCGATGCGGTACTCCTCGCGCCCGTGCGAGTCGACGACGGCGACCTCGGTGATCCGGCGGGCCCCGTCGGCGTGCCGGGTGAGCTGCACGATGACGTCGACGGCGCTGTTGATCTGGTCCTTGATGGCGGCGAAGGGGACCTCGACCTCGGACATCGAGCCGAGGGTCTGGAGCCGCATCAGGGCGTCCTCGGCGCTGTTGGCGTGCACGGTGGCCAGTGAGCCGTCGTGGCCGGTGGACATGGCCTGGAGCATGTCGAGGGTCTCGCCGCCGCGGACCTCGCCGACGATGATCCGGTCGGGCCGCATGCGCAGCGAGTTGCGGACCAGGTCGCGGATGGTGACCCGGCCCTTTCCCTCGACGTTGGGCGGGCGGGCCTCCAGGGTGATGACGTGGGCCTGCTGGAGCTGGAGTTCGGCGGAGTCCTCGATGGTGACGATCCGCTCGTCTTCCGGGATGAGCCCGGACAGGGAGTTGAGCAGGGTCGTCTTGCCGGTGCCGGTGGCGCCGGAGACGATCACGTTAAACCGGGCGCGGACGAGGCCGGCCAGCAGCATCACCAGGTGTTCGTCCAGGGTGCCGAGGGCGACCAGCTCCTGGAGGGTGAAGGCGCGCGGGAAGCGGCGGATGGTGAGGATCGGGCCGGTGAGGGAGAGCGGCGGGATGATGACGTTGACCCGCTCGCCGGACGGCAGCCGGGCGTCGACCATCGGGTTGGACTCGTCGACGCGGCGGTTGACGGTGGACACGATCCGCTCGATGGTCTGCATGAGCTGCTCGGTGGAGGAGAACCGCATGGGGAGCTGCTCGAGGCGGCCGCGCCGCTCGACGTAGACCTGCTCGGGGCCGTTGACCATGATCTCGCTGATCGAGGCGTCTTCGAGGAGCGGTTCGAGGATGCCGAGGCCGAGGGCCTCGTCGACCACCCGGCGGATGAGCTGGGAGCGTTCGGTGGAGGAGAGGACCGGGCCCTCGCGGCTGATGATGTGGCCGAGGACGCGTTCGAGCCGGGCCCGGCGCTCGGCGGCGGCCAACGCGGACATCTCGGCGAGGTCGATCTCCTCCAGGAGCTTGATCCGGTAGACGCCGACCAGGTGGTTCTCCTCGCCCCGGTCGCCGACCGCCGGCTCGGGCGCGGCGATGCGTGCGCGCAGGCTCATGTCCGTTGCCCTCCTGGGTGTCCTCCGGTGCGGTGCACGGTCACTCGGCCGGGTCCGGGGCGGTGACCGGCATGGTGGTGGTGCGGGTGGCGGCGGGCAGACTGAACAGCGGGATGACGGACGGTATCCGTACGGTGGCGGTGGCCGTCACCTGGTCCGCGCCGGCCCCGGACGGGACGGCGACCCGGGGGTCCAGCCAACTGCTGGCGGCGGCCGCGCCGGCCGCGCCGCCGTCGCCGCCCTGGGAGGCGACCCTGGCCCCGGCGCGGGCGGCGGTGCCGGCCTGCTGGACGGCGTAGGCGGCGATGCCGAGCTGTACGGCGGCGAGGGCGGCGATCAGCAGGACCGCGACCCAGCCGGCGAACTCCAGGGCGGCCTGGCCGTCGTCGCGTCCGCGCGGTGGCCGTTCGGTGCGGGTCACGGGGTGTCCGCCTCCTCGCTGGCGACGGCCGCGTGGCCGGTGATCTCGATCGGCACGTCGAAGCCGGGGAAGAGCACGGGGGTGTTCATGCGGACGGTGGCGGTGTACAGGTCGCCGCCCTCCCCGCAGGCGGCGCCGGCGGTCCAGGCGCCGGGGACGGCCTCGGTGGCGGCGGCCTGGCAGGCGCCCGCGCCGGACACCGCCCCGGCCCGCGCGCCGGCGTCGGCGGCGTTGCCGGCGAGGGAGAAGGTGTAGCCGACCAGGGCGGTCTGCCAGAGCAGGGCGATAGTGCCGAGGACGACCGGCATCATCCCGGTGAACTCCACGGCGAGCTGCCCCCGGTCGCCGCGAAGGGCCTTGAGCGGCCCCACCCGGAGCGCCCGGACGCCACGAGGAGGCCGCACCGGCCGGTCCCCCCGAAGGGCCCTGAGCAGCCCCACCCGGAGCGCCCGGACGCCACGAGGAGGCCGCACCGGCCGGTCGCCGCGGAAGGCCTTGAGCGGCCCCACCCTCGGCGCCCGGACGCCGCGGGAAAACCGCACCGGCAGGGGCCGGGGCGACCCGGACCCGCCGAACAACCGGGGCGGCCGGGGGCGCGCGCCGCGCCGCGCCCGTCCGGGCGCCCGGTCACCCGCGGTCGGCCCGGCGGCTCGTGCCGGGGCCGCGCTCACCGGTGCCTCCCCCGGCGCAGGCCCAGCGAGCCTCGGTCGCCGCGCGGGCGGGCGGGGGCGGTGTCGGCGGCCCGGACGACGCCGAGTTCGGCGGCCAGGGTCCACAGTGCCTGTTTCACCGTCGACTTCGCCTCCAGGTCCTGCATCCGGCCGGCGTCCACCACCGGCTGGAGCTCCTTGAACTGCGCGGGCACGGTGGTGCGGGCGACCTGGGTGCCGGTGATCCGGGCGACCAGGGGCGGCTGGATCTCGGTGGCCCGCACGTGCCGGTTGACCACCGTGACGGTCTCCTCGGCCTTGCGGATCTGGAGCCGGTCCCAGAGCCGGACCATCCGCTTGGCGGCCCGGACGGCGACCACGTCGGGGGTGACGACGAGGACGGCGGTGTCGGCCATCTCCACGGCGGCCGCGTTGGCGGTGTCCATGTGGGTGCCGCAGTCGACGACCACCACCTCGTGGCGGGTGCGCAGGGCGCTGAGGACCTGCCGTACGGAGCGGTCGGTGACGTCATCGCCGCGTTCGCCGTCGCCGGGGGCGAGCAGCAGCGCCAGGCCCGAGGGGTGGGCGTACATGGCGTCCTGGAGCACCCGGGGGGAGATGTCCTGGATGGCGGCGAGGTCCACCACGGAGCGGCGGAACTGCACGTCCAGGTAGGAGGCGACGTCGCCGGACTGGAGGTCGAGGTCGACCAGGGCGGTGCTGTGGCCGGCGGCGCGGGCGGCCAGGGCGAGCTGGACGGCGGTGACGGTGGCGCCGACGCCGCCCTTGGCCCCGGCGACGGCGACGACCGTGCCGCCGGGTCCGGTGAAGGTCTCGCCGCCCTGGCCGAGGTGGCGGCGCACCCCGGTGGACCAGCCCGCGGCGGACTGGACGCGCTGGGCCAGCTCCTCATACGACAGCGGCAGGCCGACCAGGCCGCGCGCGCCGGAGTCCATGGCGGCGGAGTACAGGCCGGGGCTGGTGTCGCCGGTGACCAGGACGACGCCGACCGCGGGGAAGCGGAGGGCGACCTCGCGGATGAGTTCCAGCGCGGGGACGGGGCCGATGCGCTCGTGCACCAGGACGACCTCGGGGAGGTCTTCGAGGGAGTCGGCGGCGAGGCGGGCGAGGGTGTCGATCAGGGAGGTGGAGTCGCCGACGGGCCCGACCGGTTCGGCGTCCGGGAGCTGGCTGAGCAGGGTGGTCACGGAGCGGGCAGCGTCGGCGTCCCCGACGGCCGGCAGGATGCGGGTGCTCATCCGGCCCTCCCTGCTGGGTCTGGGGTCATCATCCGGGCGGCCCTCACTTGTTCTTGTCCTCGTCGAGGGTGTAGGTGCGCTCGCCGGGGGCGACGGCGGGCGGGCCGTCCTCGGGCAGCAGGGCGAGCCGGACGTGTTCGGCGAAGGACTCGGCGTAGGCGACGCGCTGGGCGTCGGCGGTGGTCAGGGCGAAGGTGATGGGGACGGCCTCGCGCTGGCCGACGGTCCGGCCGGCCCCGCCGGACTGGCGGGCGTCGATGGGGGTGAGCTTGCCGACGTCGATGACCCGGGCGCCGGCCACGATCAGCCGGGACTCGGCGACCGCCTTGTCGCCGCGCCCCTCGTCGTCGAAGGTGGCGTAGATGTTCACCGAGGCCCCGGCGGTGATCTTGCCGGCCACGCCGGTGGCGGCGTCGATCATGATGGCGATCTCCTGCTGGCCGGCCTGGAGGGCGGGGCGGTCGGCGACCATGTCCCGCTGGAGCAGCGAGCCCTTCTTCAGGTCGGCGACGGCGATCTTGCCGTTCAGGGTGGACAGGTCGGTCACCGCGCCGGCGGAGAGCCACCGCTCCGGCATGCTGATCCGCTCGAACCGGTCGGGGGTGAGCGGGGTGTACGCCGGGACGTCCGCCTTCACCCGGTACGCCCGGACCTCGGGCCCCACCTTGGAGTTGACGTCGCCGATGACGAAGACCACCCCGGCGAAGGCGGCCAGGGCGCACACCACCGAGAGGACCAGCAGGACGACACCGCGGCGCTGACGTGAGTTCATGGGCGGGGCAACCTCGGGAGGACGGGGAAGGCGGGGG
>NZ_PVLV01000603.1 GCF_002982015.1 Streptomyces solincola | reverse complement strand
TCGAGTGGGAGTAGATCCCCCACCTGCCCGCACCGGAGCCGCCGTTCACGGGGAGTGAGCGGCGGCTCCGGTGCGGGCAGGTGGGGGATCTACTCCCACTCGATGGTGCCCGGGGGCTTGGAGGTGACGTCGAGGACGACGCGGTTGACGTCGCGTACCTCGTTGGTGATCCGGGTGGAGATGCGGGCCAGCACGTCGTACGGCATCCGCGTCCAGTCGGCCGTCATGGCGTCCTCGGAGGACACCGGGCGCAGCACGATCGGGTGGCCGTAGGTGCGGCCGTCGCCCTGGACGCCGACGCTGCGGACGTCGGCGAGGAGTACGACCGGGCACTGCCAGATGTCGCGGTCCAGCCCGGCGGCGGTCAGCTCCTCGCGGGCGATGGCGTCGGCCTCGCGCAGCAGGTCGAGCCGCTCGCGGGTGACCTCGCCGACGATCCGGATGCCGAGGCCCGGACCGGGGAACGGCTGGCGCTGGACGATCTCGTCCGGCAGGCCGAGCTCCTGGCCGACCATCCGGACCTCGTCCTTGAACAGCTTGCGCAGCGGCTCGATGAGCTGGAACTCCAGGTCCTCGGGCAGTCCGCCGACGTTGTGGTGGGACTTGATGTTGGCGGTGCCGGAGCCGCCGCCGGACTCCACCACGTCCGGGTAGAGGGTGCCCTGCACCAGGAACTCCACCGGCTGGTCGCCCGGCGCCTCGGCGACGATCTCGGCCTGGGCCTGCTCGAAGACCCGGATGAACTCCCGGCCGATGATCTTGCGCTTCTCCTCGGGGTCGGACACCCCGGCGAGCGCGGTCAGGAAGCGCTCCTGCGCGTCGACGACCTTGAGCTGGACGCCGGTGGCGGCCACGAAGTCCTTCTCGACCTGCTCGGTCTCGCCCTGGCGCATCAGCCCGTGGTCGACGTAGACGCAGGTGAGCTGCGGTCCGATGGCCTTCTGCACGAGGGCCGCGGCCACCGCGGAGTCCACGCCGCCGGACAGCCCGCAGATCGCGCGCCGGTCGCCGACCTGGGCGCGGATGGCCTCGATCTGCTCCTCGATGACGTTGCCGGTGGTCCAGTCGGGGGTGAGCCCGGCGCCGCGGTAGAGGAAGTGCTCCAGGATCTGCTGGCCGTGCGTGGAGTGCATCACCTCGGGGTGGTACTGCACGCCGTACAGCTTCTTCTCGTCGTTCTCGAAGGCGGCGACCGGCACCACGTCGGTGGAGGCGGTGACGGTGAAGCCCTCGGGCGCGGCGGAGCAGGCGTCGCCGTGCGACATCCACACCGGCTGCTCGGTGGGGGTGCCCTCGAAGAGGGTGGAGCCCGCCTTGGACACGTGCAGACCGGTGCGGCCGTACTCGCGGGCGCCGGTGTTGTCGACGGTGCCGCCGAGGGTGGTGGCCATGAGCTGGAAGCCGTAGCACATGCCGAAGACGGGGACGCCCGCCTCGAACAGTGCGCGGTCGATGCTCGGGGCACCCTCCTCGTACACCGAGGACGGGCCGCCGGAGAGGATGATCGCCTTGGGGTTCTTGGCCAGGATCTCGTCCACCGGCATGGTGGAGGGGACGATCTCGCTGTAGACCCGGGCCTCGCGGACGCGGCGGGCGATGAGCTGGGCGTACTGCGCGCCGAAGTCGACGACGAGTACGGCGTCGGGCGCGGCAGCGGGATTCGCTGATGACACTACGGCGGCCTTCCGGCGTGGAGACGTGAGCTGCGGGGGTGCGGTGATGTAGGGGGTGTGTCTCGAGTCTAACGGCCCGCGTCACCCGCCCTCTCGTCTCACCATCCGAACCGGGGGTGGCGGGCTTGGGCGGATGGTCCATACTGGCTCCCATGCGCAAGCTCTCGACCTTCGTCTTTACCTATGGCACCGGGCCCACCGGCTGCCATGGTCGTGCTGCTTGAGCAACTGACAAGCGACTTCCCAGGCGCCCCGGGCCGATAAGGCCCGGGGCGTCTGCCGTTTCCGGGCCCCGCGGTCCGGGGGCCGCGCCCACCCCGCGATCCCCGCGACATTCCCATCCGCATCCACGAGGAGCCCTCATGAACGCGACCACCGCCCCCGCCGCCCCCGCCGTGCACCAGCGTGCCCACGAGCGTGCCGCCGACGCCGAGTGGACCGGCGCCCGCACCGACGATGCGGGCCGGGTGGTCTCCGGCGCCCGGGAGCGCATCGACGCCCTCGACGACCGGATCATCGGCCTGATCCAGGAGCGGATGGCCGTGTCGGCGGTCATCCAGGAAGCCCGGATCGCCTCCGGCGGGCGCCGGGTGAACCTGGCCCGCGAGACCGAGGTGCTCGCCCACTACCGGGACGCGCTGGGCCGGCGCGGCACCTCGCTGGCGATGACCATGCTGGAGATGTGCCGCGGCACGGTCTGAGACCGCCGCAAGAAGCCGGTGGGGGCGGCCGGATGTGAGTTCGGCGGCGCTCTCACCCGTCTGGCGCGTGACCGCCCCGGTGCGGGCTTCGTTGACCGGGTTGTCCGTGCCAGCCAGGGGCGGGCCGAAGCAACCACGCGTGGCTCCGCCGGGACGTGTGGCGCACCTCCTCGGTGCGCCGTGGGACCGCGTCTCGGCGTGCGTGACCGGACGGCAGGGGACAGCAGCCCGGTCACCCTCAAGGCGGCCGGTTCCGGGGACGCCCGGAACCGGCCGCATCGGGGCCGTCCCGCCCCGAACCACCCCCGCACCC
>NZ_PVLV01000602.1 GCF_002982015.1 Streptomyces solincola | reverse complement strand
CCTGCCCCCGCACACCGCCGCCTTGCTGACCAGCGGCCCGCTGGTCAGCAAGGCGGCGGGGGGCGGGGGCAGGGGGGCGGGGCCCGGACCGAGGTTGACCAGGCACAGCAGGTCGGGTGAGCGGCGGAAGGCGAGGACGCCCTCGGGGGCGGGCAGCCAGGTGAGGGGGCCGTCGCCGAGGGCCGGTTCGGCGCGGCGCAGGGCGAGGGCGGTGCGGTAGAGGGTGAGCATCGAGTCGGGGTCGGCGGCCTGGCGGTCGGCGGCGTAGGCGTCCCAGCCGGCCGGCTGCGGCAGCCAGGGCTCGGTGCGCGAGCCGAAGCCGGCGTAGGGGGCGGCGGCCGTCCAGGGCAGCGGGACGCGGCAGCCGTCGCGGCCCGGGTCGGCGCCGCCGGAGCGGAAGTGCATCGGGTCCTCGATGCGGTCCAGCGGGATGTCGGCCTCGGGCAGGCCCAGCTCCTCGCCCTGGTAGACGTAGACCGAGCCGGGCAGGGCGAGGGTGAGCAGGGCGGCGGCCCGGGCCCGGCGGGCGCCCAGCGCCAGGTCGGTGGGGGTGCCGAAGGTCTTGGTGGCGAAGTCGAAGCCGGTGTCGGCGCGGCCGTAGCGGGTGACGGTGCGGGTCACGTCGTGGTTGCACAGCACCCAGGTGGCGGGCGCGCCGACGGGCGCGTGCTCGGCGAGGGTGTCGTCGATGGCGGCGCGCAGCCGCACGGCGTCCCAGGGGCACGCCAGGAAGGTGAAGTTGAAGGCGGTGTGCAGTTCGTCGGGGCGCAGGTAGCGGGCGAAGCGCTCGGCGTCGGGCAGCCACACCTCGCCGACGAACACCCCGCCGTAGGCGTCGGCGACCGCCCGCCAGGAGCGGTATATCTCGTGCAGCTCGTCGCGGTCGATGTAGGGGTGGGGGTCGCGACCCTCGGTGAAGTCGGGCAGGTCGGGGTCCTTGGCGGGCAGCGCGGCGGAGTCGATGCGCACGCCGGCCACGCCCCGTTCGAACCAGAAGCGGAGCACGTCCTCGTGTTCCTCGCGGACGGCCGGGTGGGCCCAGTTGAGGTCGGGCTGCTGGGGGGTGAACAGGTGCAGGTACCACTCGCCGTCCGCGACCCGGGTCCAGGTCCGGCCGGCGAACTGCGAGGGCCAGTCGTTGGGCGGGAGTTCGCCGTTCTCGCCGCGCCCGGGGCGGAAGTGGAACAGCTTGCGCTCGGGGCTGCCGGGCCCGGCGGCGAGGGCCGCCCGGAACCACGGGTGCTGGTCGGAGACGTGGTTGGGCACGATGTCCACGATGGTGCGGATGCCCAGTGCGCGGGCCTCGGCGATGAGCGCCTCGGCCTCCTCCAGGGTGCCGAAGGCGGGGTCGATGGTGCGGTAGTCGGCGACGTCGTAGCCACCGTCGGCGAGCGGGGAGAGGTACCAGGGGGTGAACCAGACGGCGTCCACGCCGAGTTCGGCGAGATAGGGCAGTCTGGCGCGGACGCCCGCGAGGTCCCCGGTGCCGTCGCCGTCGCCGTCGGCGAAGCTGCGCGGGTAGACCTGGTAGATGGCGGCGGAGCGCCACCAGTCGCCGGACCGGGTCTCGGCGGCGGGGCCGGCGGCGTGGGGGGTGCGGCCGTGGTGCGGGGCTGCGGGGGCTGCCACGTGTGCGG
>NZ_PVLV01000601.1 GCF_002982015.1 Streptomyces solincola | reverse complement strand
GGCAGGCAGGCCGCTGCCCGGGGGAGTCGGTCGCCGTCTGACGGGCACACGGTCGGTGTGACCCGAGCCCACACCTCCGGCCGTGACCGTGCGCTGGCAGCCCGCGCCGCCCGCGCCGACACTGGTCTGATGCGCCCCGCAACAGCGACGGCAGCGGCCGTCACCACCCTCGTCGGGGCCGGCGCGGCCGCCGTCGCGGCCGGCCGGTACGCCGGCGGGGCCGCCCTCAAGGCCACCGTCGGCCCGCTGCCGGGCGAGCCCCGGCTCACCGTGCACGCCACCGCGGCCGGCCAGATCACCCTCACCCGCGACCTCGCCTCGCTGCGCCCCGGCGCCTACGGGCTCGCCGGACCCGGCGGGGTCCACGCGGTCGTCGGCCCGGTGCTGGAGGACGTGGAGCACTCCGCCGACACGGCCGTACGCCGACTGGAGCGGGTCACCGGCGGCGCCCTGGACACCGGGGCGCGGGTCCGGTTCACCCCCGCGCTGCACACCGGCGACCCGGGCTCCGCGCTCGGCCTGGACCACCGGGACGTCGAGATCCCCGGCGAGCTGGGCCCGCTCCCCGCCTGGCTGGTGCCCGCCCTCCGCTCCACCTGGGTGATCGCCGTGCACGGCCTCGGGTCCACCCGCGAGCAGACCATGAACCTCATGCCCTGCTGGCAGCGCATGCGCCTGCCCGTCCTCGCCCTCGCCTACCGCGGCGACCCCGGCGCGCCCCGTCCGCCCGGCGGCCTCGGCCACCTCGGCGACTCCGAGTGGCGCGACCTGGACGCCGCCATCCGCTACGCCATGACCTCCGGCGCCGACCGCGTCGTCCTGCACGGCTGGTCCACCGGCGCCGCGATGGCCCTGCACGCCGCCGACCGCTCCGAGCTGCGCGAGTTCATCAGCGGCCTGGTGCTGGACTCCCCGGTCCTCGACTGGGAGACCACGCTGCGCGCCCTGGCCGGCGCCCGCCGCGTCCCCTCCGCCCTGCTGCCGCTCGCCGTCCGGGCCGCCAAGGGCTCCACCGGCGTGCACGGCGACCGGCTCGCCGAGGCGGCCGCCCCCGACGGGCTGAGCGTGCCCACCCTCCTCTTCCACGGCCCCGCCGACCGGCTCGCCCCCTGGAGCTTCAGCCGCGACCTGGCCGCCCGCCGACCCGACCTGGTCACCCTGCACACCGTCCCCGACGCCCCGCACTCCGCCATGTGGAACGCCGACCCGGCCCGCTACGAGGAGACCCTGCGCCGCTTCCTCGTACCTCTGGTCTGAGGCACGCCGGGGCGCCTCCCGGCCGCGCCCCGTGGCCGGGCGGACGCGGCGCGTTTGGGCTTTCGGGCCGTCAGCGGGAACACTGCTCCTGTGACGTCTCGAAAGCCTGATGAGCAACTGGCGCGCAACTCCAGACTCCGACTCGTCCGTCCGCGGCCCCTGACCACGGCCCGGCGGGCCGTGACCACCCGGCGCACCCGCCCGGTCCCCCGGCCGCCGGAGGGCACCCCGGCACCCGCCGAACTGGCCCGCCAGGCCCGCGCGGTGCTCCACGACGCCGTACGCATCGCCCGCTGGGCGGCCGTCGAGCGCGACCGCCCGGCCCGCGGCGACGCCCCCGAGGCCACCGCGACCCAGCGGGCCGCCGAGGCCCTGCACCTGACCCCGGAGCAGGTCCGGGCCGGCTGGGACCGCGCCCGCCTCGCCGGACTGGTCGAGCTGCACGGCGACACCGCCCGCCCCGGCTGGCGGCTGCGCGCCTGGGACCGCGACGACTCCGCCGTGCTGCGCGGCTGGGTCGCCCTCTTCCTGTCGCTTATACCC
>NZ_PVLV01000600.1 GCF_002982015.1 Streptomyces solincola | reverse complement strand
GGCACCAGCGAGTTGCCCGCGCTCTCGGGGAAGACCTGGGCGGCGATGTAGGTGGCGAGGAAGGTGTACGCGTACCAGTCGTACCACTCGACGGCGTTGCCCACGGAGGCGGCGAGCAGTTGCCGGACGGGGCGGCGGGGCGGGGCGGGCGCCTGGGTGGGCGGCGTGGGCGGGTTCATGATCCCGCCCCTCCCCCGCCCTGGCACCCGGCACACGGCACGGGTGTGGCGTCTTCGTGTCGTCCGCCGACGGGAGGTCAGGAGACTGGACGGGGCGGCGGCAGGGGCCGGAGGACCGAGGACGCCGTGCGGCGGGGCGGCCGGGCTCGCTGGAGGCGTTGCCCGGCGCCGCGGCGCGTTCGGTGCGCGCCGCGGCGCCGGGGATCCGCGGAGGCCGGGCGCCTGCCGGGGCAGGGCGCGGCTCGGTCAGGGTTCGCGCACCGGGCCCGGGGTGCCGCCCCCGCGCGCGCCGCGCCCGCGGGCGCCGCCGCCGCTGCGTCCCGCGGCCGCGGCCATGGCCAGGCCGAGCACCAGCGCCACGGCGCCGACGATGACGTTGTTGACCACGGTGCGGGTGGTGTCGACGTTCCCGGCGACCACCCACGGCGAGATGATCGTCCACGCGCCGATGGCGCAGGCGGCCCAGGCCATGGCGTGGGTCCGCTCGTACGCCGAGCCGAACCCTCCCATGCACAGGGCGTAGGCGATGCCGGTGATCAGGTTGCAGACGGCGAGCGCGGTCAGACCGCTGAACCCGGCGATCCACGGCGAGGCCGCCAGATAGAGGCCGGTCAGCAGGCCCAGGGTCTCGATCGCCTGGCCGCGGGGTGTGCTGGTGGCCCGTTCGAACCGGGAACGCATCTCGGCAAGATCGGGGTGCTGCTCGATGCTCGGATGGGTGGTCATGGCGGGGCCGCCTCCTGTCGAAGACAGACGTTTATGTGCCCTTTATGCCATGAAACGCCCATTGTGCGCGATGGTCAAACCTGGCGGGTGGGCGCGCGGCCGGCCGGCGCCGAGGCCGACACCCGAGGGGCCCGGCGTCGTTGGTCAACGGCATGTCGCCGACCCGCGGCGGCAGCGGAGGAAGGACGTTCCATGAGGCTGCGTACCACCACCACCGCCGCGCTGGCCGCGGCCGCCGCCGGAGTGCTGCTCGGAGCGGGCGCGGGGGCCGCGAGCGCCGCCGCCCCCGCGGCCGGGAAGGCTGCGGGGGCGGCACAGGCCGCTCGGGGCGACTCCCACCGGGGCGACGGCGTGGCGCTCGTCCGGCAGGACGCTCTGACGCCGTCGTCGGTGGTCGACTACGTGCTGGGCGCCGGCGGCTCCTGAGCCGACGCGTGGGACGGGGTCACGGGCGGGGCGAGGCCGCCGGGGGCGTCGACGGCTGCCCAGCGGGCGGTGCGGACGGCGTCCGGGCGCCCGCCCCGCCCGCCGGATCCGCCGGCTGCGGCGGCACCAGCACAACGGGCTCGGCCCCGGCGCCGTGGTGGCGCAGCGCCCAGTTCTCCAGCGCGATCCGGCAGGCGTGGTCGAGGTGGCGCAGACCGGTCAGGTCGAGTTCGACGGGCCGCTCGCCGGGCAGGGCCTCCAGCTCCTCCAGGATCTTGGGCAGCCGCAGGAAGGTGGCGTTGCCGCTGACGGCGACGATCAGTCGCCCGCCGGTGAGTTCGGTGGTCTCGACATGGACGTGCGAGGTCTCCCAGGCGGTCTTGCAGACGGCGAGCAGCAGGCCGAGCACCACGCCCTCGAAGAGGTTGGTGGTGACGACGGCCACCGCGGTGACGGCGAGGATGACGGCCTCGCCGCGGTGCCCCCGCCACAGCCCGGCCAGTTCGCGGACCGGGACCAGCTTGCAGCCGGCGTGCACCAGGACGCCGGCGAGCGCGGCGAGCGGGATGACGCCGATGGCGGCGGGCAGCAGGGCGGCGAACAGCAGCAGCCACGCCCCGTGCAGCACTCGGGAGAGCGAGGTGCGGGCGCCCGCCTGGACGTTGGCGGCGCTGCGGACGATGACCGCGGTCATCGGCAGTGCGCCGAGCGCGCCGCACAGGGTGTTCCCGACGCCCTGGGCCATCAGCTCCTTGTCGTAGTCGGTGCGCGGCCCGTCGTGCATCCGGTCCACCGCGGCGGCGCTGAACAGGCTCTCGGCGGAGGCGATCAGGGTGAACGCGAGGACGGTGCCGACCGCCGCGACGGTGGCGAGACCGCCGAACTCGGCCCAGCCGGGCGGTTGGACGGCTTCCAGCAGCCCCTGCACCTCCACCTTGGCCAGCGGCAGTGAGAGGGCCGCGGTGGCGGCGGTGGCGAGGGCGACCGCCGCCAGCGGGCCGGGGAGGATCCGCACCCGGGCCGGCAGCCGCGGCCACAGCACCAGGACGGCGACGGTGGCCGCGCCGACCAGGAAGGCGCTGAGCGGGACGCCGCCGGAGAAGACCGTGCCGGCCAGCTCCGGCAGTCCGGCGATCTTGCCGATGCCGCCGGAGGGCTGGGAGGTGTCGGCCATGGCGTACACCTGGCCGAGGACGAGGACGAGCCCGATCCCGGCGAGCATGCCCTGGACGACGGCCACCGAGATGGCCCGGAACCAGCGGCCGAAGCCGAGGGCGCCGAGGGCGAGCTGGATGAGTCCGGAGACCAGGACGATGGCGCCCAGGGCGGCCAGGCCGAACTCCTGGACGGCCTCGTAGACCAGGACGGTCAGTCCGGCGGCGGGGCCGCTGACCTGGAGGGAGCTGCCGGGCAGCAGGCCGACGACCAGGCCGCCGACGATGCCGGTGACCAGGCCGAGTTCGGCCGGTACGCCGGAGGCGACGGCGATGCCGACGCACAGCGGCACGGCGACCAGGAAGACGACGAGTGAGGCGAGGACCTCGCGGCGGAGCGCCGAGACGTCGTTGAGCACGGTGAGGTGACGCATGTGGGTGGATTCCTAGCGGTGCGGTCCGCCGGGGCGGCGGACGGAACGGACGGGCGTGCGCGCGTGGGCGGGGGATGTGCTCACAGCGCGGCGAACTCGCCGTTCCCCTCCGGCCGGTGGGTGCTCACCGTGCCGGTGTCGACCTCGTAGTACCAGGCGTGCAGGGTCAGCCGGCCGGCGGCCAGCCCTTCCCGTACGGCCGGGTAGCCGGTGAGAGTGTCCAGTTGGCGCAGGGCGTGGCGGCGCACCGCGTCGGCCAGGTCCGCGGTGCCGGGAGGTTCGGGCACGGAGTGGTCGAGCCAGTCCCGTACGGCGGGCACCGAGGACAGGTCCTCGCCGCGGACCAGGGCGCCGACGGCGCCGCAGTGCGAGTGGCCGCAGACGACGACGTCGCGGACGCCGAGGACGCGCAGCGCGTACTCGATGGTGGCCGTCTCGCCGCTGGGGCGTGAACGGTCGTAGCGGGGGACGACGTTGCCGGCGGTGCGGAGCTCGAACAGCTCTCCGGGCCGGGCGTCGGTGATGAGGGAGGGGATCACCCGGGAGTCCGAGCAGGTGATGAACAGCGCTTGGGGCGACTGGCCGGCGGCGAGTTCTCGGAACTCCTCCACGCGTCCGGCGAGCCGGGCGGGGAACGAGCGGGCGTTGTCGATCAGGGTCTTCAAGGCGGCCTGCCTCCTGCGCCCGGGCCGTGGGGGGCGGGGCGCGGTGTGGTCGGGTCAGTTTCGGTTCGCGTCTTCGGGTGGGGCATCGGGACGGACCCGCGAGCGGGGCTGCCCGGCCGCGGGATCGCCGCGGTGAGCCGGGCACCACGCGGTGGTCCGTGCATCCCGAGAGTGCACCATGCCGGTGCCCCCAACTTTGCCTGAACATTACCTTCTGGTGAAGGACGTTTCGCGCCGCCGCCACCGCGAGGACGGCCGGATCTCTTCGCTGGTCGGCGACCACCCTGTTTCGGTCACCTTGACGGCTTGTGATTCGCTCTTTTTTGCCCATGGTGGACGTTTGAACGATTTACCGGAACGTGCGGCGGGACTGGTGGGAAGGGGCGGAGGTCCACCCGTTCCGGGCGCGCGGACCGCTCTTTCGCGCCACCGCTTGAATAGAAGACTATTCCGAAAAGGAAGGGTGAATGTGCTTCTTCAGAGCGGCCCGTGCAGGGTGAGTGCCGCACCGACCGAACCGGTCGACCGGCGACCCCGGTGAACCGGTGGAAAAGGCGAACCGGCAGAACCGGCGAGCCGACGTGGCACTACCGAAGCAATGGAAAGGTTTCTCCCCATGCGGACACTGCTGAAGCGCGTTGTCGTGAGCGGGATGGCGGCGGGACTGCTGGTCCCCCTGGCCGCCACGAGCGCCGCGGCGGCCCCCGCGGCATCCGGATCCGCGCTCTACGCGCCGACCGCCCTGGTGCTCACCGTCGCCCCCGGCGAGGACGCCGACAGGACCTCCCCCGCCCGGGCGGTCACCCTGAGCTGTACGCCGAAGGCCGGCGGCACGCACCCCGCGCCGCGCGCCGCCTGCGCGGAACTCGACTCGGTGCAGGGCCAGTTCGACCGACTGGGCGAGGACGACGGCCGCCCCTGCGTCAAGATCTGGGACCCGGTCGTGGTCACCGCACAGGGGACCTGGCAGGGCGCCCGGGTGGACTTCGAGCGCACCTACGGCAACACCTGCGAACTCCAGGCCGAGGGCGCCGTCTTCGCGTTCTGAGGCACCCCGGCCCCGGCCGGCCGGGGCCGCCGACCCGCGCGCGGCGGATGCTCGCCCGGCACGACCAGGGGACCTCCGCCACCGGTGCGACCCGCCACCGTGCGACCCGCCACCGGTGGCGGAGGTCCCCTGGTCGTGCCG
>NZ_PVLV01000005.1 GCF_002982015.1 Streptomyces solincola | reverse complement strand
CGGCGGCGTGACGGACGCGGACCCCGCGGCGGCGCCCGCCGCGGCCGACCGGTCGTGACCGGCCGGCCGCGGCGGCTGCCGCGCGGGGGCGCCGGATCAGGCCAGGTCGTCGCGGGTCACCAGGCGGCAGCGGGTGCGCCACTTGCCCCGCGAGCGCACCAGCACGTCCTCCATCACGCAGACCCGCTGCACCCTCGGCTCGCCGCCGCGCGGGGTGACGTACACCAGGGCGTAGCAGCGGGTGTGCATGGTGCCGTCCGCCTGCGGCCGCACGTCGAGCATGCCGATCCAGTGCCGGGTCTGCTCGCCGCCGCGCACCGCCTGCGCCCTGTTGCGCCGCACGGTGGCGGCCAGTTCGGCGCGGCCGCGCACCGGCCGGTCGAGCGTCGGCAGGTCGAAGACGGCGTCCGGGGTGAAGGTGCCCGCCCACCGCTCGGCGTCGAAGGCGTCGAACAACTGCATCTGGCGCGCGTAGAACTGCTGGATCTGGATGTACGCGGCCTCGTCGGCCACCGCGTCGGCGTCGGTGGCGGTCGCCGGGCGGTCGAGCGTCTCGGTGGTCATGCCACTCCTCCGTGCCCTCGGGACATCTTCGGTCGTGGACACTCTCCGCACCGCGGATCGAGCACCCTTCGAACCTTCCTCAAGCGCCCCGGCCGACGGTGGGAGCCGCGAGGTCCCCGCCCCGCGCCCGTACGGGACCGCCGAGCCGGAGGAGTGACCACCGTGCCGAGCTTCACGTACCCCGATCTCCCGGTGGACGGCCTGCTGCGGGCGGCGGCCGTGCGCGACCCCGACGGCATCGCGCTGCGCACCCCGGACGGCCCGGTGTCCTTCGGCGGACTCGACGCCCGCGCCGACCGGGTCGCCGCCTTCCTGCGGGGCGCGCTGGGCGAGCCGCGGGGGGCGCGGGTCGGTGTGGCGAACACCCTCGACGCGGCCTTCGCCGCCGCCTACTACGGCGCCCTGCGGGCCGGCGCGGTCGTCGTCCTCGTCGACCCGCTGATGACGGAGGAAGGGCTGCGGCACGTGTGCGCGGCCGGCGAGGTGGAGCTGGTGTTCGCGCCGGCCCGCGTCGCCGAGCCGCTCAACACGGCGCGGGCAGCGCTGGCGGGACCGCTCGCCCTGGTGGTGACCGACGCCGCCGACGGCGTCCTCCCCGGGGACGCGCTGCCGTGGGCGGCCGCCCTGGCGGCCGCCGACCCGCAGCCCGCGGGCCTCGGCCGGCTCGACCCGGACCGGGTGGCGTGCGTGCAGTTCACCACCGGCACCAGCGGCCGCCCCAGGGGCGTGCGGCTCACCCACCGCAACCTGGTCGCCAACGCCCGGCAGACCGCGCTCGCGCACGGCCTCGGCCCGGACTCGGTGACCCTCGCCCACCTTCCGCTGCTCCCTGCCATGCACCTCAACTCGGCGGTGTACGCCGGTGCCTGCCAGGTGCTGTGCGCCGACCCCGACCCGGTGGCCTCGCTGGCCGCGGCGGCGCAGGCGGGCGCCACCCACTACCTCGGACTGCCCGCCCGGCTGCACCGGCTGGCCGCCGACCCCCGCCTGGCCGCACTGCCCCGGCCGGCCGGCGGGGAGCGGCTGACCTCGGTGCTCTCCGGCGGGTCGGCGCTGCTGCCCGCGGCCGCCCGCACCCTGCGCGAGCGGCTCGGCGTGCCCGTGTTGCAGGGCTACGGCATGGCCGAGCTGTCCCCGCTCACCCACTGCCAGCGGCCCGGCGGTCACCGCGAGGGCGCGGTGGGCCTTCCCGTGCCCGGAACCGAGTGCCGCCTGGTCGACGTCGCCACCCGGGTCCCGGTCGAGGTGTGGGCCACCGGCGAGGTCGAAGTCCGCGGCCCGCAGCTCATGGCCGGCTACCTGGGCGGCGATCGGCCGCCGACCGGCCCGGACGGCTGGTTCGCCACCGGGGACGTCGGCTACCTCGACGACGCCGGTGAGCTGCACCTGGTGGCCCGGGTGGCCGACGTCCTCGGGCGCGACGACGACAGCGTCCCGCCCGGCCGGGCGGAGCGCGTCCCGCGGGAGGACCCGCGCGCCGCCGAGCCCGAGCGGCGCTCTCCGGCCGCCCCTGCCGGCGCCCCGGTCCCGTACCGCGGCAGCTCGTGAGACGCCCCGTGAAGCACCCCGAGAGGGACACCCCGTGAAGCACCCCGTGAAGCACCTCGTGACGTATGTCGCGCGGCGGAAGGAGCGATGACATGACCGACCGGCCTGTCGCCCTGGTCACCGGCGCCACCAGCGGCATCGGTCTCGCGGTGGCCCGGCAGTTGGGCCGGTCCGGGCACCGGGTGTTCCTGTGCGCGCGGACCGAGCAGGACGTCAAGCAGACCGTCGCCGACCTCGCCGACGAGGGCCTGGAGGTGGACGGCGTGGCCGGCGACGTGCGCGACGGCGCGTCGGTGGCCTCGGTCGTACGGGCCGCGGTGGAGCGCTACGGACCGATCACCGTGCTGGTCAACAACGCCGGCCGCAGCGGCGGCGGCGTCACCGCCGAGATCGACGACGACCTCTGGTACGACATCATCGACACCAACCTCAACAGCGTCTTCCTGGTGACCCGCGAGGTGCTGCGCAACGGCGGCCTGGCCGGCGCCGAGGGGGGCCGGATCGTCAACATCGCCTCCACCGCCGGCAAGCAGGGCGTGCTGCTGGGCGCCCCCTACAGCGCCTCCAAGCACGGCGTGGTCGGCTTCACCAAGGCCCTGGGCCGGGAGCTGGCGCCCAGCGGCGTCACCGTCAACGCCGTCTGTCCCGGCTACGTCGAGACGCCGATGGCCGAGCGGGTCCGCAAGGGGTACGCCGCCGCGTGGCAGACCACCGAGGAGTACGTGCTGGAGCAGTTCGAGGCGAAGATCCCGCTCGGCCGCTACTCCACGTCCGAGGAGGTCGCCGGCCTGGTCGGCTACCTGGCCTCGCCGGCCGCCGCCTCCATCACCGCGCAGGCGCTGAACGTCTGCGGCGGCCTGGGCACCTTCTGACGCCCGGGCCCCGGGCCCCGGGACGCACAGACGCACAGACGCACAGACACACAGACACATAGATGTACAGGCGCACAGGCGCACAGGCGCACAGACCTGACGACCGACTTCGACAAGCCCCGAGAACGACAGAAAGACGAGGTGCTGGCCGTGACGGATCAGCGTGTCCGCCGGACGTCCCACGCGATCGAGGTCGCCGCGCCGCCCGGGGTCGTCTACGGACTGATCGCCGACGTGGAGCAGTGGCCGCTGTTCTACCCGCCCAACCTGCACGTGGAGCGCCTGGACTTCGACGGCGGGACCGAGCGGCTGCGGATGTGGTCGGTGGCCAACGGGCAGATCCGCTCGTGGATCTCCTACCGGGTGCAGGACCCCCAGGACCGGGTCATCCAGTTCCGGCAGCACCAGCCGCAGCCGCCGGTCACCGCGATGAACGGCACCTGGATCGTCGAGGAGCTGCCCGGCGGCGGCAGCCGGCTGACCCTGCTGCACGACTACACGGTGCCCGGCGACCGTCCCGAGGACGTGGCCTGGGTGGAGCGCGCCCTGGACACCAACGCGGCCGCCGAGCTGGGCAACCTGCGCGACCTGGCCGAGCGCTGGACCGCGCTGGACGCCCTGCTGCTGTCCTTCGAGGACTCCGTGCGTGTGGAGGCGGCGCCGGAGGCGGTGTACGAGTTCCTCTACCGTGCCTCCGAGTGGCCCGAGCGGCTGCCGCACGTGGCCCGGCTGGACCTCACCGACGTGAGTCCGGGGGTGCAGGTGATGGCGATGGACACGCGGACCGCCGACGGGTCCCTGCACACCACCGAGTCGGTGCGGATCTGCTTCCCGCACGCGGGCCGCATCGTCTACAAGCAGACCGTCACGCCCGCCCTCATGGCGGCGCACACCGGCGAGTGGTCGGTGCTGCCGGACGGCGACGGCGTGCGGGTGGTCTCCCAGCACCGGGTGGTGCTGCGGGAGGAGGCCGTGCGGCGGGTGCTGGGCCCGGACGCGACCCTGGAGCAGGCCCGCCGCCATGTGCGCGAGGCCCTCGGCCGCAACTCGCTGACCACGCTCGGGCTCGCCAAGCGGTTCGCCGAGTCCCTGGCCCCGACCGCCTGACCCGGGCGCGCACCCGCCGCGCGCCGGGCCGACCCGGGCGGCCTACATCCAGTGCTGCTCCGGCCCAGCTCTAGTCGGCCTGGCGACGCTGGGGCGACCACGGACATCCAAGGAGTGGCATGAGCCCCAACACGATCGACGCCGAGGCGACGCCCGCCGCGGCGGGTGCGCCCGACGGGCCCGTACTGTGGCACCTCGCTCTGGTCCGCGGAGACGACGGCGCCTCCCTCGACTCCGGCCTGGCCGCGCTGAAGCAGGAGCTGGCCGCCGCGCCGGCCGCCGCGGACGTGCCGGTGCGGGTGCGCGCCGGCGGCGGCGGGAGCGGCGCCCACCGCGGCGCGGTGCTGGCCGGCGGCGGCGAGGTCGTCGAACTGGGCGCCAAGCCCGGCGACCGCACCCAGCCGGTCGCCTTCATGTTCCCCGGGCTCGGCGACCACTACCTGGACATGGGCCGCGACCTCTACCGCGACTTCCCGGTCTTCCGGGACGCCGTGGACGCGTGCGCCGCCGCCCTCGAGCCCGAGCTGGGCCTGGACGTGCGCGAGGTCGTCTTCCCCGACCCGGCCGCCGGGCAGCCGGCCGCGCCGGCCGTGGACCTGCGCCGGATGCTCGGCCGGGACACCGGCCCGCGCAGCGCCGACGAGCGCCGCCTGGACGCCACCAAGGTGGCCCAGCCGGCGCTGTTCACCATCGAGTACGCGCTGGCGCGGCTCTGGGAGTCCTGGGGCGTGCGCCCCTCGGTGATGATCGGCTACAGCCTGGGCGAGTACGTCGCCGCGACGCTGGCCGGGGTGCTGTCCCTGGAGGACGCGCTGACCCTGGTGGCCCGCCGGGCGGCGCTGATCGACGCGCTGCCCGAGGGCGCGATGCTCGCGGTGATGCTGCCGGAGGCCGAGCTGCTGCCGCTGCTGGCGGACGGCACCTCGCTGTCGGCGGTCAACGGCCCGGAGTTCTGCGTGGTCGGCGGACCGACCGAGGCCGTGGACGCGCTGGCCGGGCGACTGGCCGACCGGGGCGTGGTCAGCCGCCGGGTCACCACCACGCACGCCTTCCACACCGAGCTGATGGCCCCGATCGCCGACCAGGTCACCGCCGTCGCCCGCACGCTGACCCTGAACCCGCCGCGCATCCCGTACTTCTCGAACGTCACCGGCGAGCCGATCACCGACGCCGAGGCCACCGACCCGGCGTACTGGGCGCGGCACCTGGTCAGCCCGGTGCGCTTCGCCCAGGGCCTGGCCGGCATCGGCGCCGGGCCGCTGCTGCTGGAGGCCGGCCCGGGGCAGACCCTGTCCAGCATGGCCACCGTGGTGCGCGGCAGCGACGCCGGCGCCATCGTCGCCGCGATGCGCCACCCGCTGGAGAACCGCTCGGACACCGCCGTCGCGCTCAAGGCGCTGGGCAAGCTGTGGCTGGCCGACGCCGACGCCGACTGGAGCGTCTTCCCGGCCGGCGGGCTGTCCGCCGCCGCGGCCGCCCCCCGCGCGACCGAGGCCGCGGCGGAGGCGAGCGAGACGGAGCGGACCCTGCACGAGCTGTGGGCCAGGCTGCTGAAGACCGACCGGCCCATCCCGCGCGACCTGGCCTTCTTCGAGATCGGCGGCAACTCGCTGCTGGCGTCCCGGCTGCTGCTGCGCATCGGCCGCGCCTTCGGCGTCGAGATGTCGCTGCGCCAGGTCTACGCCTGGTCCACGCTGGCCCGGATGGCCGAGGCCGTCGACACCCTGCGCGCCGGCGGCGAGCTGACCGGCTCCGCGGCCGGCTCCTCCTTGCACACCAGCGGCTCCCAGGCCCGCTTCACGCTGCCCAACGGGCTGACCGTGTCGCACCAGAACGAGGCGGAGACCCTCCACTTCTACGAGGACATCTTCGACCACCGCACCTACGCCAAGCACGGCATCACCGTGCCCGACGGCGGCACCGTCGTCGACGTCGGCGGCAACATCGGGCTGTTCACGCTCTTCGCGCACTACGAGGCCAGCGACGTCACCGTCTACACCTTCGAGCCGGCGCCCCCGATGTTCGAGCTGCTCACCCGCAACGCCGCCGAACACGGCGTGAACGCGCGGCTGTTCAACATCGGCGTCTCCGACACCGAGAGCCGGGCGGAGTTCACCTTCTACCCGCGCAGCTCCGGCATGTCCTCCTTCCACCCCGACGAGGAGGAGGAGAAGCACAACCTGCGCACCATCATCGCCAACCAGCAGAAGGCCGGCGGCGTGGACGCCGGCGGGCTGGCCGAGCACGCCGAGGAGCTGCTCGACGTGCGCTTCGAGGCGATCCCCTTCACCGCGACGCTGCGGCCGCTGAGCGCCGTCATCCGCGAGCAGGGCATCGAGCGCATCGACCTGATCAAGATCGACGTGCAGAAGAGCGAGCGCCAGGTCATCGCCGGCATCGCCGACGAGGACTGGCCGAAGATCCAGCAGATGGTGCTGGAGGCGCACGACGCCGACGGCGAGGTCGCCCGGCTCGTCGCCCTGCTGGAGGACCGCGGCTTCTCGGTCCTCGCCGAGCAGGACGAGCTGTACGTCGGCACGGACATCCACAACATCTACGCCGTCCGCGGCGGCATACGGTAATCGGAGTCGTAAGCGATGGAATTCTCGACCGTAGGGGTCGTCGGCGCCGGTGTGATGGGCGTCGGCGTCGCACAGAACCTCGCCCAGACCGGCCACCGGGTGGTCCTCGTCGACGTCTCCGACGACGTCCTGGACAACGCCCGCCACGAGCTGCGCCAGAGCCTGCGCGCCTACGCCCTGTTCAACAAGGGCGCCGGCGCCGACCCGCAGGCGGTCTTCGACCGGATCGACTTCACCACCGACTACGACCTGCTCGCCAAGGCCGACTTCGTCGTCGAGAACGTCACCGAGGACTGGGGCGTCAAGCAGCGGGTGTACGAGCGGATCGACGCGATCGTCCGCCCCGAGGTCGTCTTCGCGGTGAACACCTCCGCGATCTCCATCACCCGGGTCGGCTCGGTCACCTCCCGCCCGGACCGGGTGGTCGGTATGCACTTCATGAACCCGGTGCCGATGAAGCCCATGGTCGAGGTCATCCGCGGCCACCACACCTCGCCGGACACCATCGAGACCGCCCGCCGCTTCCTGGGCGGGCTCGGCAAGGACTGCATCGTCGTCGAGGACGTGCCCGGCTTCGTCTCCAACCGGGTGCTGATGCTCACCATCAACGAGGCCGCCTTCCTGGTGCAGGACGGCGTGGCCCCCGCCAAGGACGTCGACCGCATCTTCACCTCCTGCTTCGACCACCGGATGGGCCCGCTGGAGACCGCCGACCTGATCGGCCTCGACACCATCCTGAAGTCCATCGAGGTGCTCCACGAGAGCTTCGCCGACAGCAAGTACCGGCCCGCCCCGCTGCTGAAGAAGATGGTCGCCGCCGGCCTGCTCGGGCGCAAAAGCGGCCAGGGCTTCCACACCTACCGCTGACGACCCCCACGACTCGAACAGGACGGACACCGCAGATGAGCATCGACACGACCGCCGCCGCGCAGACGGACACGCGCGCCCGGATCGCGGAGTACCTCTCCCGCTTCTTCCCCGTGCACGACCTCAAGGACGACGAGAACATCTTCGAACTCGGCTTCGTCAGCTCCATGTTCGCCATGCAGCTCGTCTCCTTCACCGAGCACGAGTTCGGCATCACCGTGGAGAACGAGGACCTGGAACTGGAGCACTTCCAGTCGATCAGCGCCCTCGACGCCTTCGTCACCCGCAAGCTGCTCGCCGCCGCCCCGCGGTAGCACCGGGCCGGAGCCGACCGCGATGACCAGCATGCTCACCCCGGAGCAGCGGCAGTACGCCAAGGAGTTCCGGGCCTTCGCCGACGAAGCCGTCGCCCCGCACGCCGACGCCTGGCACCGGGCGCAGCGCACCCCGCCGCAGGCCGTGCGGGCGCTGGCCGACCAGGGGCTGCTCGGGCTGCCCGTGCCCACCGCGTACGGGGGCGGCGGCTGCGACGCCGTCACCCTCGGGCTGCTCGCCGGGGAGCTGGGCCGCGCCTGCTCCTCGCTGCGCTCCCTGCTCACCGTGCACACCATGGTCGCGCACGCCGTCAACCGCTGGGGGCCGCGCCCGCTGAAGGAGACCTGGCTGCCCCGGCTGGCGCGCGGCGAGAGCATCGGCGCGCTCGCCGTCTCCGAACCGGAGACCGGCAGCGACGCCGCCGCCGTCACCACCCGCATCACCCGCGACGGCGACGGGAACTGGCGGATCGACGGCCACAAGAAGTGGATCACCTACGGCGAGACGGCCGACGTCTTCCTGGTCGTCGGCCGCTCCGCGGAGGGCCCCACCGCCCTGCTGGTGGAGCGCGACACCCCGGGGCTGCGCACCGAGCTGATCGAGGACATGATCGGCATCCGCGCCTCGATGACCGCGAACGTGTACTTCGAGAACGTACGGGTGCCTGCTGCCCACCTGCTGGCCCGGCCGGGCCTCGGCGTCTCGCACGTCTCCGGCGCCGCCCTGGACCTCGGCCGCTACACCGTCGGCTGGGGCTGCGTCGGCATCCTCGACGCCTGCCTGGACGCCGCCGCCGACTACGCCGGCCGGCGGGTGCAGTTCGGCTCGCCCATCAAGGAGCACCAGCTCGTCCGCCGCATGATCAGCACCATGTACGCGGACGCCCAGGCGGCCCGCCTGCTGTGCCTGGAGGCCGGCCGGCTGCGCGACGCGGGCGACCCCGGCGCGCTGGCCGCCGCCTCCACCGCCAAGTACTTCGCGGCCACCGCCGCCGGCCGGGCCGCCGCCGACGCCGTCCAGATCCACGGCGCCAACGGCTGCGGGCCCGACTACCCCGTACAGCGCTACCTCGGCGACTCCCGCGTCATGGAGGTCATCGAGGGCAGCACCCAGCTCCACCAGGTGGGGCTGGCCGAATACGCGTTCCAGGAGCGCGCCCCGAGGAGGCAGCGATGACGACCGTCAAGTGCGTGGTCTGGGACCTGGACGACACCGTCTGGGACGGCGTCCTGCTGGAGGACGGCGACGTCAAGCTGCGGCCCGGCGTCCTCGACGTGCTCCGCACCCTCGACGAGCGCGGCATCCTGCACTCGATCGCCAGCCGCAACGACCCGGCGGCCGCCCTGGCCAAGCTCACCGAGCTGGGCATCGCCGACTACTTCCTGCATCCGCAGATCCACTGGGGCAGCAAGTCCGACTCGGTGCGCGCGGTCGCCGAGGCGTTCAACATCGGCATCGACACCCTCGCCTTCGTCGACGACCAGCCCTTCGAGCGCGACGAGGTCCGCTTCGCCCACCCGGCGGTGCTGTGCGTGGACGCCCTGGACGTCGAGCGCATCCCCGGCATGCCCGAGATGCGGCCCCGCTTCGTCACCGCCGACTCCAAGGAACGCCGGCACCTCTACCGCGCCGACATCCGGCGCAAGGAGGCCCAGGACGTCCACCACGGCACCGACGAGGAGTTCCTCGCCTCCCTCTCCATGCGCTTCACCATCGGCCCGGCCGCCGAACGCGACCTCCAGCGCGCCGAGGAGCTGACGGTCCGCACCAATCAGCTCAACGCCACCGGCTACACCTACTCCTACGAGGAGCTGGACGCCTTCCGCCGCTCGCCCGGCCACGACCTGCTGGTCGCCGGCCTGGAGGACCGGTACGGCACCTACGGCAAGATCGGCCTGGCCCTCGTCGAGCGCGGCGAGGACGCCTGGACGGTGAAGCTGCTGCTGATGTCCTGCCGGGTGATGTCCCGCGGCGTCGGCTCCGTGCTGCTGGGCCACCTCATCCGCGCCGCCCACGCCGCCGGGGTGAAGCTGCGCGCCGAGTTCGTGCCCACCGACCGCAACCGGACCATGTTCGTCACCTACAAGTTCGCCGGCTTCACCCAGGTCGCGGCGGACGGCGAGGTCAGCGTCCTGGAGCACGACGGGAAGCACCTGCCGGGGATCCCGCCGTACATGGACGTCACGGTCGAGGACTGAGGCCCGCGGCGCACCACCCCCGCCCCACCACCCCGCACTTCCCGCACTTCCCGCACTTCCCGCACGAGCCGCGGACGAGACGGATGGCGTAGATGAGTTCCCAGGCGAACGAGGACCGGATGCGGCGCGCCATGGCCGCCGTACTGCAACTCCAGCAGCGCAACGCCGAACTGGAGGAGCAGCGGCACGCCCCGGTGGCGATCGTCGGCATGGCCTGCCGGCTGCCCGGCGGGGTGCGGACGCCGGAGGAGTTCTGGCGGCTGCTGGCCGACGGGCGCGACGCCATCGGCCCGCTGCCCGAGCGCTGGGACGGACTCGACCTGTACGACCCGGACCCGGCCGCCGTCGGCAAGAGCTACGCCCGCGAGGGCGGCTTCCTGGACGACCTGGACCGGTTCGACGCCGCGTTCTTCGGCATCTCGCCGCGCGAGGCGGTCTCCATGGAACCCCAGCAGCGCCTGGCGCTGGAGACCTCCTGGGAGGCGCTGGAGCGGGCCGGCATCCCGCCGCACACCCTGGGCGGCTCGCGCACCGGCGTCTACCTGGGCGCGATGCGCTCCGACTACGACACCGGCAACGTGCCGCTGGAGGTCTTCGACGGCTACCAGGGCACCGGCATCCAGAGCAGCGTCATCTCCGGCCGCGTCTCCTACGTGCTGGGCCTCCAGGGCCCCGCCGTCACCCTGGACACCGCCTGCTCCTCGTCGCTGGTGGCCATCCACTCGGCGCTGGCGGCGCTGCGCGCCGGGGAGTGCGACCTGGCGCTGGCCGGCGGCGTCACCGTGATGACCGGCCCGGCCATGTTCGTCGAGTCCAGCCGGCTCGGCGCGATGGCCCCCGACGGGCGCTGCAAGAGCTTCTCCGCCCGCGCCGACGGCGCGATCTGGTCCGAGGGCGTCGGCGTCCTCGTCCTCAAGCCGCTGGCCGCCGCCCGGCGCGACGGCGACCGCGTGCTCGCCGTCATCCGCGGCTCGGCCGTCAACCAGGACGGGCGCAGCCAGGGCCTGACCGCCCCCAACGGGCCGTCCCAGCAGCGGGTGCTGCGCGACGCGCTGGCCGCCGCCCGGCTCACCCCCGCCGACATCGACGCCGTCGACGCGCACGGCACCGGCACCCCGCTCGGGGACTCCATCGAGGCGGGCGCGCTCGCCGAGGTCTTCGGCCCCGGCCGCGACCCGAAGCACCCGCTCCGGCTCGGCTCGTCCAAGTCGAACATCGGCCACACCCAGGCCGCCGCCGGCGTCGCCAGCGTCATCAAGATGGTCCTCGCGCTCCAGCACGAGTCGCTGCCGCCGACCCTGCACGCCGAGGACCCCAGCCCGCACATCGACTGGACCGCCGCCGGGCTGAGCCTGCTGGGCCGGGCCCGGCCCTGGCCGCGCGGCGAACGCGTCCGCCGGGCCGGCGTGTCCTCGTTCGGCATCAGCGGCACCAACGCGCACGTGGTCATCGAGGAGGCCCCGCACCCCGAGGCCGCCCCCGCCGACGTACCGCCGCCGTCCGGTCCGGCGCTCGCCGGGACGCCGGCCGCCTGGCCGCTGCTGCTCTCCGGCCACGACACCCCCGCGCTGCGCGCCCAGGCCGCCCGCTGGGCCGAGCACCTCGCCGCGTCCGGCGACGGCACGCCCTGGCTGGACGTGCTGCGCACCGCCGCCCTGCACCGCACCCCGCTGGAGGCCCGGGCCGCCGTCCTCGCCGCCGGCCCGCGGGACGCGGCCGACGCGCTGACCGCGCTGGCCGAGGGCCGCCCGCACCCGGCGGTCGTCACCGGCGCCGCCCGCGACCGCGGCAAGGTCGCCTTCGTCTTCCCCGGCCAGGGCTCCCAGTGGCTCGGCATGGGCCGCACCCTGATGGCCGAGAGCGAGGTGTTCCGGGCGGCCGTCGACGAGTGCGACGCCGCCCTGGAGCCGTGGACCGGTTGGTCCGTGCGGCGACTGCTCGCCGAGCCCGACGCCCCCGACCTGCCGGACTTCGACCGGATCGACGTGCTCCAGCCCGCGCTGTTCGCGGTGATGATCGGGCTGGCCGCGGTGTGGCGCTCGCTGGGCGTGGAGCCCGCCGCCGTGGTCGGCTCCAGCCAGGGCGAGGTGCCCGCCGCCGTGCTGGCCGGCGCGCTCAGCCTCGGCGACGGGGCCCGGCTGACCGCCCTGCGCTCCCAGGGCCAACTGCGCCACTGCAGCGGCCTGGGCGCGATGGCCCTGGTGGAACTGCCGGTCGCCGAGGTGCGGGAGCTGATCGCCGGATACGGCGAGGCCCTGTCGGTCGCGGTCGTCAACACCGCCGGCTCCACCGTGGTCTCCGGCGACGTGGCCGCCGTCGAACGGCTGCTGGAAGAGCTGACCGCCCGCGAGGTGTTCAGCCGCCGCATCCGGTCCGACACCGCGGGGCACAGCGCGCACATCGACCCGATGCTGCCCTGGCTGCGCGAACAGCTCGCCGGACTGCGCCCCGAGCAGAACCGCGTCCCCTTCTACTCCACCGTCACCGGCGGGCCGCTGGACGGCGGCGAGCTGGACGCCGGCTACTGGTGCCGCAACGTCCGCGAGACCGTCCGCATGGACCTGGCCCTGCAAAGGCTGACCGCCGACGGCTACGGCGTCTTCGTCGAGATCAGCCCGCACCCGGTGCTCGGCATGCCGCTGACCGCGGCCACCGAGGAGCACGGCGGCGCGGTCACCGGCAGCCTGCGCCGCGACGCCGACGGCCTGGACCGGATGCTGCTGTCACTGTCCGCGCTGCACACCCAGGGCCACCCCGTCGACTGGACCCGGATCCTCGGCACGGCCCCCCGCTCCGCCGTCGCCGACCTCCCCACGTACGCCTTCCAGCGCACCTCCTACTGGAGCGACTTCGCCGGCTACCGCGCGCCCGACGCCGCCGCGCGCGCCGCCCTGCTCGGCCGCCGCACCGAACCGCCCGCCGCCGTCGAGGGGCCCGCCGCGCTGCGCGCCCGGCTCGCCGCGCTCGACGAGGACGCCCGCCACGCCGACCTCGCCGCACTGGTGGGGGCCGAGGCCGCCGCCGTGCTCGGTGCGCCCGAGCCCGTGCCGGGCGACAAGCGGATGCAGGAACTGGGCCTGGACTCGATCATGGCGCTGCACCTGCGCAACCGCCTGGTCGAGCTGACCGGCGCCACCCTGCCCGCCAACCTCGCCTTCACCTGCCCGACGCCGGCCGACGTGGCCGGCCACCTCCTCGACCACGCCCTCGGGGAGCTGGAGGCCGCGCTGCCCGCGGCGCGCCCCGCCCTGCCGCGCGCCGAGCGCCGCGACCTGCACCCGGCCACCGAGGGCCAGCAGCGGCTGTGGTTCCTGGAGCAACTGCGGCCCGGCAGCACCGAATACCACACCCCGCTGGTACTGCGCACCGCCCGCCCGCTGGACCCCGACGCCTTCACCGCCGCGCTGCGACTGGTCGTGGACCGCCACGAGGCGCTGCGCACCGCCCTGCACAGCCGGGACGGCGAGCTGGTCCAGGTGGTGAGCGCGGAGCAGGACTACGAGCTGCCGCTCGTCTTCGAGGACCTGTCCCAGCTCGACGAGGACGCCCTGGACGCCCGGCTGCGGGCCGAGGAGCGCGCCCCGATCGACCTGGCCGCCGGGGCGCTGCGCTGCCTGGTCGCCGACACCCACGACGGCGGGCAGCTCATCGGGCTGTACCTGCACCACGCGGTCACCGACGGCTGGTCGCTGTCGCTGCTCACCCGCGAGCTCTTCGACGCCTACACCGCGCTGAGCGCCGGCGCCGAGCCGCGCCTGCCGGAGGTCACCGCGCAGTCGGGGGACTACGCCGCCTGGGAGCGCCGCACCCTCGCCGAGGGCGGCTTCGCCCCCGGCATCGACCACTTCACCGCCGAGCTGGCCGGCATGGGCCGGCTGGACCTCCCGGCCGCCGACCCCGCCCCCGGGACCGTGCGGGACGGCGACGAGGCCGCCGAACCGGCCGGCACCCTGGGCTTCGCGCTGCCCGCCGAGCTGCGCGCCGCCGTGGAGGAGGCCGCCGCCGAGGCCGGCGTCACCCCGTACACCGTCTACGCCGGCGCGTTCGCGGTGCTGCTCGCCCGGGTCACCGGCAGCGAGGACTTCGGCCTGGGCACCGTCTGGGCCAACCGCCAACTGCCCGGAGTGGAAGGGCTGGTGGGCTTCCTGGTCACCACCCTGCCGCTGCGCTGCGACCTGACCGGCAACCCGACCTTCGACCAGGTGCTGGCCGCGACCTCCCGGCGGGTGCGGGGACTGCTCGACCACCAGGACGTGCCGCTGTCGGAGATCGTCAAGGCCGTCGGCGGCGACCGCAGCGGTGCGGACAACCCGCTGTTCAGCGCCGTGTTCAACTACCGGGCCACCGACTTCCCTGCGCTCGGCGAGGGACCGGACGCCTGGACCCACCTGCCGCGGGCCGCCGTCGGCGGCGGCCCGCGCGGCGTCGCCAAGTCCGCCCTCGGCCTGACCCTGGCCCCCGACGGCGAGGGCGTGCGCGCCGAACTGGAGTTCCGCCCGGAGGTGCTGGACCAGCGCTCCGCCGCCCGCCTGGCGGCCGGCTTCCGCACGCTGCTCACCGCCGCCGTGGCCGACCGCGCCGCGCCCGTCGGCGACCTGCCCGTCGCCGGCGCCGAGGAGCGGGGCTGGCTGGAGGCGGCCGGCGGCCGCGCGGCGGACGAGGTCACCGCCGAGAGCGCGATCCGCCGCATCCTGCGCCAGGCCCGCCGCACCCCGGACGCCACCGCGCTGATCGCCGGCGAGCAGACCCTGACCTACCGGGAGGTGGTGGCGCGGGCCGCCGCCGCGGCCGGCCACCTGCGCTCGGCCGGCGTCGGCCCGGAGTCCCTGGTCGGCGTCCACCTGCCGCGCGGCGCGGACCTGGTGGTGACCGTGCTCGCCACCTGGCTGGCCGGCGGCGCCTACGTACCGCTGGACCCGGACTATCCGGCCGCCCGGCTGGAGCACGTGGTGCGCGACAGCGGCCTGCGGATCGTCGTCTCCACCCGGGCCGGGGCCGCCGACGTCGCCCAGCTCGCCGGCGACGAGGTCGACGTGCTGCTGGTCGACGCGCTGCCCGCGCCCGAGGAGAGCGCGCAGGCCGTCGAGGACACCGTCGCCCTCGGCGACCTGGCGTACGTCATCTACACCTCCGGCTCCACCGGCAGGCCCAAGGGCGTGCAGCTGGAGCACGCCCAGTTCGCCGTCTTCTGCTCGGCGATGGACGAGCGGGTCGGCGGCGGTGCGGGCCACACCTGGCTGGCGGTCACCAGCCTGTCGTTCGACATCTCCACCCTGGAGCTGCTGTGGACGCTGACCCGCGGCTACCGGGTGGTCGTCGCCGACGGCTCCCCGGCCCGCTGGGCCGACCACCTGCCCTACGCGCCGACGCACCTCCAGTGCACCCCGTCGCTGGCCCGGATGCTCCTCGCCGACGCCGACGGGCGCGCCCTGGTCGGCGGCCTGGAGCGGATGCTGGTCGGCGGCGAGGCGCTGGACCGGGGCCTGGCCCGCAAGCTGCTGCGGCTGTGCCCGGACGGCCTGATGAACATGTACGGCCCCACCGAGACCACCGTCTGGTCGGCGGCGTGGAACGCCGTGCCCGGGGAGGTCGCGCTCGGCGAGCCGCTGCGGGACAACGTGCTGTACGTACTGGACCGCAACGGGCGGCGCGCCCCGCGCGGGACCCGCGGCGAGCTGTACATCGGCGGCCTGGCCGTCGCCCGCGGCTATCTGAACCGCCCCGAGCTGACCGCCGAACGCTTCCTCCCCGACCCGTTCGCCGGCCGGCCGGCCGCGCGCATGTACCGCACCGGGGACATCGTCCGCCACCGCGAGGACGGCACCCTGGAGTTCTGCGGCCGCGCCGACGCGCAGGTCAAGCTGCGCGGGCACCGCATCGAGCTCGGCGAGGTCGAGACCGTCGCCGGAGAGCACCCGGCGGTCGCCGAGTGCGCCGCCGTGGTCCGCGAGGACGTGCCAGGCGACCCCCGGCTCGTCCTGTACCTCACGCCGTCCGCCGAGGCCGCCGGGCGCCCGGAGGACCTCGACGAGGAACTGCTGCGGTACGCCGCCGCGCGCCTGCCCGCCGCCATGGTCCCCGGGCGACTGGTGACGATGGCGGAGCTGCCGCACACCCCCAACCGCAAGGTCGACCGGGGCGCGCTGCTGCGGCTGCCCCCGCCCGCGCCCGCCGGGACCGCGCCCGCGCCCGCCGCCGGTGACGGCGCCGGTGACGACGTCGAGGCGCTGGTCACCCGCGCCTGGTCCGAGGTGCTGGGCCACCGGGCCGTCGACCCCGACCGGGGCATCTTCGACCTCGGGGCCAGCTCCATGACGGCCCTGGAGGCGCACAAACTGATCTGCGCCGGCCTGGGCCGGGAGTTCCCGCTGTCCGCGCTGTTCCGCTACCCCACCGTGCGCCAGTTGGCCGCCCACCTCCAAGGCGGCCACGCCCCGGCCGCCCGCCCGCAGGACCCGGCCCGCGGCCGCGCCGACGGGCAGGAGGCCATCGCCGTCACCGGCTTCGCCGTCAAGCTGCCCGGCGCCCCGGACGTGGAGACCTACTGGGCCAACCTGCGCGCCGGCACCGAGTCGATCACCCACTTCACCGCCGAGCAGCAGCGCGCCGCCGGCATCGGCGACGACGTGCTGGGCGACCCCGACTACGTGCCGGCCAAGGGCGTCGTCGACGGGGCCGACCTGTTCGACGCCGACTTCTTCGACTGCCCGCCCGCCGAGGCCGAGGCGATGGACCCGCAGCACCGGCTGTTCCTGGAGTGCGCCTGGCAGGCCCTGGAGCACTCCGGGACCCGGCCCGGCTCCTTCGACGGCCACGTCGGCGTCTTCGCCGGCTCCGGCCAGGCCCAGTACGGGGCCGCCGAGCAGGCGGAGGGGATGGCCGACTTCTACCGGCGGATGGTCGGCACCAAGAACGACTTCCTGGCCACCCGGGTCGCCCACAAACTCAACTTGCGCGGCCCCGCCCTCACCGTCCAGACCGCCTGCTCCACCAGCCTGGTCGCCACCCACCTGGCCCGCGAGTCCCTGCTGCGCGGCGAGTCCGACATCGCCCTGGCCGGCGGCGCCTCGCTGACCCTGCCGCTGGACCTGGGCTACTTCCACCAGGACGGCCTGGTCTTCTCCCCCGACGGCAAGTGCCGCGCCTTCGACGAGAAGGGCGGCGGCACCGTCCTCGCCAACGGCGTCGCCGTCGTGGTGCTGCGCCGGCTGTCCGACGCGCTGGCCGCCGGCGACACCGTCTACGCGGTGATCCGCGGCAGCGCGATCAACAACGACGGCTCCGGCAAGGTCGGCTTCACCGCCCCCAGCGTCGAGGGCCAGGCCCGGGTCATCGCCGCCGCCCAGGCCGAGGCCGGCGTCACCCCCGACAGCATCGGGCTGATCGAGGCGCACGGCACCGGCACCGCGCTCGGCGACCCCATCGAGGTCCAGGCCCTCCAGCAGGTGTTCGCCACCGCCGAGCGCGCCGAGCCCTGCGCGCTGGGCTCGGTGAAGACCAACATCGGCCACACCGACGCCACCGCCGGCGTCGCCGGCCTGATCAAGGCCGCGCTCTGCCTGCACCGGGGCGAACTGGTGCCCAGCCTCAACTACGAGAGCCCCAACCCCGAGATGGGCCTCGACCCCGGCCTGTTCTACGTCAACACCGAGACCAAGGCGTGGGAGGCCGGCGAGGGCCCGCGCCGGGCCGGGGTGTCCTCCTTCGGCCTCGGCGGCACCAACGCCCACGTCGTCCTGGAGGAGCCGCCCGCCTGGCGCCCCGGCCCCGCCGCCGAACCGGCCGCGCTGCCGGTCGTCCTCTCCGCCCGCACCGACGCCGCACTCGCCGACCAGGCCGCCGAGTGGGCCGCCTGGCTGACCGCGCACCCCGGCGTCCGGCTCACCGACCTGGCCGCCACCGCCGCCCACCGGCGCACCCACTTCGCCGCCCGGGCCAGTGTCAGCGCCGGCAGCGTCGAGGAGGCCGCGGACGCCCTGCGGGCCCTGGCCGCCGGCGCGGACCATCCGGCGCTCGCCCGGGGCACCGCCGCCCGCCGGGCCCGCGGACCGGTCTTCGTCTACCCCGGCCAGGGCTCCCAGTGGGAGGCCATGGGCCGCGAACTGCTCGACACCAGCGAGGTGTTCGCCCAGGCCGTCGCCGACTGCGACGCCGCCCTCGCCCCGTACACGGGCTGGTCGGTGCGCGGCGTCATCGCCGGCGACGGCGACGGTCCGCCGGCCGGCCGCATCGACGTCGTCCAGCCCGCCCTGTTCACCATGGCCGTCGCGCTGACCGCGCTCTGGCGGGACCTGGGCGTCGAACCGGCCGCCGTCATGGGCCACTCCCAGGGCGAGATCGCCGCCGCCGTCGTCAGCGGCGCGCTCACCCTGGAACAGGGCGCGCAGGTCGTCGCCCGCCGCTCACAGGCCGCCGTCGCCCGCGTCGGACAGGGCGGCATGGCCGTCATCGGCCGCCCCGTCGCCGACGTCGAGAAGCTGCTCGCCCGCTACGGCGACGCCCTGTCGGTCGCCGCCGTCAACGCGCCCGGCTCCACCGTCGTCTCCGGCGCCACCGCCGAACTCCAGCAGCTCGTCGCCGAACTGACCGATCAGGGGACCTACGCCCGCCGGGTCAACGTCGAGTTCGCCTCGCACAGCTCCCAGATGGACGTCCTGCTGCCCGGGCTCGCCGAGGAGTTCGCCGCGCTCACCCCGCGCCGGGCCGCCATCCCCTTCTACTCCTCCGTCACCGGCGAACGCGCCGACGGCGACGAGCTGGACGGCGGCTACTGGTGCCGCAACCTGCGCGAACCGGTCCGCTTTGACCGCGCCCTGGACGCGCTGCTGGCCGACGGGCACACCGTCTTCGTCGAAGCCTCCGCCCACCCGGTGCTCGCCGTGCCGCTCACCGACGCCAGCGCCGACCACGACGGGGTGGTCGTCGGCTCCCTCGCCCGCGACCACGGCGGCCTGCGCCAACTCCTGCACAACGCCGGCAGGCTGCACGTCCACGGCCACCACCTGGACTTCGAACGGCTCCTCGGCCGGCTCGGCGCGCCCGCCGCGCACGCCACCGCCGTCGTCCCGCTGCCCGGCTACGCCTTCCAGCGCACCCGGCACTGGAAGGACCAGCCGCTTCCCGGCCGGCGCCATGCCACCGCCGCCGACCGCGCCTTCTGGGACGCCGTCGACACCGGCGAGGCCGCGACCCTCGCCGAACTCATCGGCGCGCCCGAGCAGCTCCACGACGACGTCGCCCGACTGCTGCCGCTGCTCACCGACTTCCTCGCCCGGCGCGCCGAGACGCCCCCTGCCGCGACGACCGACGCACCCGCGCCGGCCGCCGGCTTCCGCGACCGGCTCCTCGCCCACCCCGCGCCCGAGCGCCACACCCTGGTCACCGCCCTGCTCAAGGACGAGATCGCGCCCGTGCTGGGCCTGGCCGCCGACGCCGTCCCCGACGACAGGCCGCTCACCCTGCTCGGCATGGACTCGCTGATGGCGGTCGGGCTGCGCTCCCGAGTCGCCCGGCTCACCGGCGCCAAGGTGCGCACCGCCACCGTCCTCGGCGAAGGCGGCTGCGCGGGCATCGCCCGTACCGTGCTGCGCGAGATCCTGCCCGAGGCCGAGGCCGAGGCCGAGGGTCCGCTCACCGGCCGCTGGCTGCGCACCATGAAGCCCGCCGACCGGCCGACCGCGCGGATCGTCTGCGTCGCCGGGGCCGGCGGCGCCACCGCCGCGCAGATCCCGCTGATCCGCGCCCTGCCCGACACCGTCGAACTGCTCGCGGTGGCCCTGCCCGGCCGCGAGGAGCGGGCCGGCGAACCCGCCGCCACCGACATGGCCTCCGTGGTGCGCGAAGTGGTGGCCGACCTCACCGGCCGCGACCCGCTGCCCACCGTGCTGTACGGGCACAGCCAGGGCGCCTGGCTCGCCTGGGAGCTGGCCCATGCGCTCGCCGACCGGCCCGGCGGCCCGCCGCTCAGCCTCGTACCGGCCTGCGGACTGCCCCCGCACACACCGCCACCGGCCCCGATGCGCCGCATGGAGGAGGTGGCGCAGCAGCTCGACACCCTGTCCCCGGCCGACCTCGCCCGCGCTCTGGAAGGCATCCTGCCGCCCGCCATCCTCGGCAGCGAGGAACTGCTCACCGAGTACCGCGAGGCGCTCAAGGACGACGCCGTCCTGGCCCTCGACCACCGCGCCGCCCTCGGCGACGGCGTCCGCACCCCCCTGCGCATCCCCGTGCACGCCGTCTCGGCGTCCGACGACCCGGTGCTGTCCCGCGAGCACGTGGCGGGCTGGCAGGACTGCACCACCGGGCCCTTCACCCACCGGACCATCACCGGGACCCACGCGGCCCCCCTCGAGAACCACCAGGCGATGGCGGCGGAACTGCTGCGCGCCCTCCCGCAGAGCCAAGGAGACGAGAATGCCTGACATCGTGCGGCCCGACGGCGCCCGCATCCACTACGAAGTGAGCGGCGCCGGGCAGCCGGTGCTGCTCCTCGCCCCCGGCGGCGCCGACAGCGCGATCGCGGCGTGGGAGACGAACTTCTACCACCCCGTCACCGAGCTGTCCCCGCACTTCCGGGTCATCGCCATGGACCAGCGGCACAGCGGCCGCAGCGCCGCGCCCTTCCTGCCCGCCACCTACGAGCAGACCGCCGCCGACCAGACGGCCGTCCTCGACGAGACCGGCGCCGACCGCGTCCACGTCGTCGCCGCCGGCCTCGGCTGCCTGCACGCCCTGCGGCTCGCCGCCGAGGCCCCCGAGCGGATCGCCTCGGTGGTCCTCCAGGAGCCGCCCGGCCGCGGCGACGGCAACTCCCTCGCCGACTTCTTCGGCCTCTTCGACGAGGCCATGCGGCTGCCCCGGGCCGCGTCCTTCGACGACCCGGAGACCGAGGGCCTGGCCGCCGTGGCCGCCGCCGCGCGGGCCGACGGCGACTTCGGCCGCAACCCGGCCGCCGGCCCCTTCGCCCGCCGCCTGCACGACGACCCCGAGTCGCACAAGGAGCTGTTCGCGCTGCGCCGCGAGCGCTACATCACCACCCTGGTACGCCACCGCGACCACCTCTTCCCGGCCGGCTCGGCGTACTTCTCCGTGCCCGAGGAGTCGATCGCCGCCTTCCCCGCGCCGCTGCTCGTGCTGCCCGGCGGCGGCGGCCGCCAGCCCGCCGCCGTCGCCCGGCGGATCGCCGCCGAAGCGCCCTCGGCCCGCCTGCTCGACGCGGGCTTCGACGCGCCCGGGCGCAGGCGCGAGACGGTCGCCGCCGTCGTCGCCTTCCTGCGCGAGCACAGCGAGTCCACCACCGTCCGCGTCCCCGAGAACGCCGAGAACTGAAGGAGGCCGCCCGCATGAACGCGGTCGCGGACATCGACGTCACCAGCAGCGCGCTGTACGACGAGGGAAACCCCTGGCAGACCCTGGAGAGGCTGCGCAGACAGTCGCCGGTGCACTGGTACCAGCAGCCCGGCTACGAGCCGTTCTGGCTCATCTCCCTCCACGAGGACATCAGTTGGGTGTCCCGCAACACCGAGTTCTTCTCCCACCAGCAGCGCATCGGCGTGGAGACCCCCGACGAGATCGACCCCTGGGAGCTGGAGCGCGAGCGGCGCGGGCAGCTCTACGGGCACGCCGCCGACTACCCGGCGGGCCTCGGCCTGATGGACGCCCCCGTGCACGGCCAGGTCCGCTCGGCCATGTACCCCTGCTTCACCCCCAAGGCCACCGAGGCCCGGGGCAAGCGGCTGACCGAGCTGGCCGAAGGCTATGTCGCCGACTTCCTGGCGGCCCTGGACCGGGACGGCACCGCCGACGTCGCCCACCTGCTGTCCGCCAAGCTGCCGCTGGCCGCGATGTTCGAGCTGATCGGCGTACCGGAGGAGGACTGGGACGGCCTCTTCGACGCCCACCGGGACACCGCCTCGGCCTTCCACCAGGACTACGCCGACGCCGACCCGGAAGCCGCCGTCCAGCGCTTCCTGGCCGCCATGGGCTATCTGGACACCTACTTCACCGGCCTGGTCAACCGCCGCATGGCGGAGGGCGGCGGCCAGGGCGACGACGTGCTCAGCCGGCTGGTGCGGGCCCGCGTGGACGACGAGCCGCTGGCCTTCCACGACATGTCGTACCAGCTCTTCAACCTGGTGCAGGCCGGCAACGGCACCACCCGCAACGCCATCGCCGGCGGCATCCGGGCCCTGCTGGAGAACCCCGACCAGCTCCGGTTGCTGCTGGACGACCCGTCGCTGATCGACGGCGCGGTGGACGAGATCATCCGCTACACCTCGATCGCGATCACGCTGGTGCGCACCTGCGTGAAGGACACCGAGATCCGCGGGCAGAAGATCCGCAAGGGCGAGTCGGTCGCCCTGTTCTTCCCCTCCGGCAACCGCGACGAGGACGTCTTCACCGACCCGGACGCCTTCGACATCACCCGCAAGCCCAACCGGCACGTCTCCTTCGGCGGCAACGGCATGCACCGCTGCATCGGCGCTGCACTGGCCCGCGAGGAGATCAAGGCCATGCTGCGGGCGATCGTCCCGGTGCTGCCGAGGCTCAAGCTCGCCGGGGACCCGCGGATGCTCGTCCTGCGGATGCTGATCCTCGAGTACGTGAAGCTCCCCGTCGAACGCAAGGAGAAGTGACGTGACCACCGCACCCGCCGAGACGCCCGCCGCCGTCGCCGCCGCGCAGGACGCCTCCTCCGACGAGTACACATCACCCGACGGGTGGGTCAGCCGGCCCGCGTCCTGGGCCGGCCGGGAGCGCCCGGCCACCGCCGACGGGTACGCCGAGGGCGACGAGCCCGACCTGCGGGTCGTCTACGGCTGGGTCGGCCCCTACTTCGACGAGGACGGCAAGCTGAACCGGGAGCTGCCGAAGACGTACGTCGTCGCCGAGTCCAACGGCTGGCCCAAGCCGGAGCACGAGCCGGAGGCCGCCGAGCTGAACGGCATCGTCCTCAACGAGTTCTTCGGCTACCCCGGCCTGATCGGCGGCGTCTTCGCCGTGTCCGAGTACAACTGGAACAGCTCCCGCGCCCTGACGGTCTGGGAGGACGAGGCATCCCTGGAAGCCTTCCTGGCCAACGACAACCATGTGCACGCCGTCAACCGGATGAACACCCTCGCCTACGCGTGGGAGGGTGTCCGCTGGACCACCGGCGACCGTGCACTGCCCACCTTCGAGGAGGTCCGGGTCCGGCTCGCGGCCAAGCGCGCGGCCCGCCGCGCCGAGCGAGAGGAGCGCCGCCGCCGTCGCCAGGAGCTCAAGGCGCAGGAGGCCCGCGCCGCCGAGCAGGCGGCGCCGGAGGCGCTGGACTCCCCGGCCGAGCCGCCCGCCGTCTGCCCGTACGCCGCCGGCCGGGTCTGAGCACCGGCTCGTCCCGACCGGTCCCGGGCCGCCGGTTCCACCCCGCCTCAAGCGGGGGCGGCCACGATGGCGGGGTGGCATCGCCCGCGTCCCCCCTTCCGCCGCCGGCCTGAACGGGCCCGGCACCCCCTTCACCACCGGCCACGTCACACGGGCTCAGCCCCCGTACCGTGTCCCGCGCCCGTCGTCTGCGACACGGCCTCCCGCGGGAACGGCCCGGCAGTGACGTGGCCGGCGCCGTTCCGCCCGCACCAAGGCGCGCCCCCGCCGCCGCACGCCCGGTCCGACGAGCATCAAGGAAGAGCCGATGAGCTTTGCCCAGGTGAACCGCGACACCGACGCCACCGCGACGACGGGCACGGCGACCACGCCCGCCGCCGTCGCCGGACTGCTGCGCGAGCTGCTCGCCGGACTCCTGGGCGCCGCCCCCGACACGGTGCCCGCGGACCTCCCGCTGCGCGAACTAGGCCTGGAATCGGCCCAGTTGCTTCAGTTGGCGGCCGAGGTGGCCACCCGTCTGGACCGGCCCGTGCCCACCTGGGCGTTGTGGCAGTACCCCACCGTGGCGCAGCTCGCCGCCTACCTGGCCGGCGAGGAGCCGCCCGCCGGCGCCGCCGCCCAGCCCGCCCGGCCGCGCGCGGCGAGCGCCGACGAACCCGTCGCCGTCGTCGGCATCGGCTGCCGGCTGCCCGGCGGCATCGAGACCCCCGACGCCCTCTGGCAGGGCCTGCTCGCGGGGATCGACGCCATCCGCGAGGTGCCCGCCGACCGCTGGAACGCCCAGGAGTGGCTGGACCCCGACCCGCGCGCCCCCGGCCGCACCAACAGCCGCTGGGGCGGCTTCCTCGACGACGTCGCCGGTTTCGACGCCGAGCTGTTCCGCATCTCGCCCGCCGAGGCCCGGCACATGGACCCCCAGCAGCGCATCGCGCTGGAGACCGCCTGGGCCGCGCTGGAGGACGCCCGCATCGCCCACCACGACCTGGCGGGCTCCCGTACCGGCGTGTTCCTCGGCACCATGGCGCAGGAGTACCACCTGGCCACCGGCGCCGACCCGGACGCCATCGGCGCCCACTCCGCGACCGGCTGGGACAACTCGATCATCCCCGCCCGGATCGCCTACACCCTGGGCCTGCACGGCCCCGCCCTGGCCGTCGCCACCGCGTGCAGCTCCTCGCTGACCGCCGTCCACCTGGCCGCCCAGTCCCTGCGCGGCGGCGAGTCCGACCTCGCCCTGGCCGGCGGCGTCAACGTCCTGCTGCACCCGCACACCTCCGTCGCCATGACCAAGTTCGGCGGCCTCAACCCCGACGGGCAGTGCCGCGCCTTCGACGCCGACGCCGGCGGCTACGTCCGCGCCGAGGGCTGCGGCGTCGTCGTGCTGCGCCGGCTCTCCGACGCGCTGGCCGCCGGCGACCGGATCTACGCCGTCGTCCGCGGCAGCGCCGTCAACAACGACGGCGCCTCCAACGGGCTGACCGCGCCCAACCCGCGCGCCCAGTCCGCCGTGGTGCGCGCCGCCTGGCAGGCCGCCGGCGTCGCCCCCAGGGACGTCTCCTACGTCGAGGCGCACGGCACCGGCACCCCGCTCGGCGACCCGGTCGAAGCCGAGGGCCTGGCCGCCGTCTTCGCCGAGGACCGCGACGAACCCCTGCACATCGGCTCGGTGAAGACCAACTTCGGGCACCTGGAACCCGCCGCCGGCGTCCTCGGCCTGATCAAGACCACCCTCGCCCTGCACCACGGCGAGCTGCCGGCCAGCCTGCACTTCGACACCCCCAACCCGCACATCGACTTCGCGGCCGCCAAGCTCAGCGTGGTCGCCGAGCGCCGGCCCTGGCCGGGCGAGGGCCGCCGGTACGCCGGCGTCAGCGGCTTCGGCTTCGGCGGCGCCAACGCCCACGTCGCCCTGGAGGAGGCGCCGTTCCGCCGCCGGCTCCTCGTACCGCTGGGCGCCGCCGACCGGGCCGGACTGCGCGAGGCCGCCGACGCGCTGCTGGAGCGGGCCCGCTCCGGGCAGTCCTGGTACGCCCCCGGACTCCTCGGCAGCGGCAGCGCCGCCCACCGCGCGGTCGCCGCCGTCTCCCACCCCGACCACCTGCCGGCCGCCCTGGCCCAGGCCCTCGCCGAAGCCGAAGCCGAAGCCGAAGCCGAAGCCGGGGCCGGGGCCGGGGCCGCGCCCGTCCCCGGCGGCGATCGCCCCGAGCTGGTGTTCCTCTTCTCCGGCCACGGCAGCCAGTGGCTCGGCATGGGCCGCGACCTGCTCGCCGAACCCGCCTTCCGGGCCGCGATCGAGGAGTGCGACCGCGCCGTCCGCGACGTCACCGGCTGGTCCGTGCTCGACGAACTCCTCGCCCACCCGGCCGCCTCCTCCCGCCTGGAGCGCACCGAGGTCGTCCAGCCGGTGCTGTTCTCCGTCCAGGTCGCCCTGGCCCGCACCCTCGCGTCCTGGGGCGTGCGGCCCGCCGCGGTCGCCGGCCAGAGCATCGGCGAGGTGGCGGCCGCCGTCACCGCCGGCGCCCTCACCACCGCCGAGGGGGCCCGGGTCATCTGCGCCCTGGCCCAGTGTGCCGACCGGATCTCCGGCCGCGGCGCGATGACCGTCGCCGACCTCGACCCGGCCGCCGCCCACCGGCTGATCGCCGAGACCGGCGGCGACATCGCGGTGGCCGGCCACCTGTCCCCGGACCAGGTCTGCCTCTCCGGCTCCCCGCAGAGCATCGCCGCCCTGGAACGCGCCCTCGCCGAACGCGGCACCGCCACCCGCCGCGTCGACATCGACTACGCCGCCCACCACCCGCAGCTCGACCCGCACGGCCCCGAACTGCTCAGCGCCCTCGGTGCCGTGCACACCCGGCCCGCCGCCCTGCCCCTCTGGTCCACCGTCACCGGCGACCTGATCGACGGCACCGCGCTGGACGCCCGCTACTGGCTGCGCAACCTGCGCGAACCGTTCCGGCTCGCCGAGACCGTCACCGCACTGGCCGCCCGCCGCCCGGTGCGCGTCGTGGAGGTCTCCCCGCACCCGGTCCTCCGGCACGCCGTCACCCGCACCCTCCGAGACGCCCGCGCCGGCGCCCTCGCCGAGGTCGCCCCCACCGGCGACCGCCGCCGCCCCGCCCGCCAGTGCCTGGAGGACCTCGCGGCCGGCCTGTGGCGGGAGGGCTTCGACGTCGACTGGGACGCGGTCGCCGGCCGCCCCCGGCGCGGCGCGTCGACCACCCCGGTCGCCGTCGCCGTCTCCGGCAAGACGCCCGCCGCCCTGGCCGCCAACGCCGCCCGCCTCGCCGACCGCCTGTACGGCGCCTCCCACGCCGACCTGCGCGACGTCGCCCACACCGCCGCCACCCGCCGCTCCCACCTGGAGCACCGGGCGGTGGCGGTCGCGGCCAGCTCCGAGGACGCCGTGGCCGGCCTGCGCGCGCTGGCCGGGGCCGGCGGCCATCCGGACCTGGTCGAGGGCCGCGCCGGCCAGGCCGAACTGGCGGTGCTGTTCACCGGCCAGGGCGCCCAGAGACTGGGCATGGGACGCGGACTGTACGAGGCGTTCCCGGCGTTCCGGGCCGCCTTCGACCAGGTGTGCGCGGCCGTCGACGCCCATCTGCGGGTCCCGCTGGTGGCGGTCCTCTTCGCCGACCCGGACGGCGTCGACGCCGACCTCGTGCACCGCACCGAGTTCGCCCAGCCGGCGCTGTTCGCCGTCGAGGTGGCGCTCTACCGGTTGTGGGAGTCCTGGGGCGTGCGCCCGAGCGTCGTCGCCGGCCACTCGGTCGGCGAGATCGCGGCCGCGTACGCCGCCGGGGTGCTGTCGCTCCCGCACGCGGCCCGACTGGTGGTGGCCCGGGGCCGGTTGATGCAGGGCTGCGAGGCGGGCGGCGCGATGGCGTCGGTGGAAGCCTCGGAGCCCGAGGTGCTGGACGTCCTGGCCGCAGTCGAGGGCCGGGTGTGCGTGGCCGGGCTGAACGGCCCGGCCCAGACGGTGGTCAGCGGCGACGCGGCCGCCGTGGAAGCGGTACGCGAGCACTTCACCGCGCTGGGCCGGCGTACCCGCCGACTCGAGGTCTCGCACGCCTTCCACTCGCCGCACATGGACGCGATGCTGGCGGAGTTCGGCACCGTCGTCAGAGAACTGGACTTCGCCGAACCGCAGTTGCCGGCCGTCTCGTCGGTGACCGGGGAGCGGGTGCCGGCGGGGGAGTGGTCCGACCCCGCGTACTGGATACGCCAGGTCCGCGAACCGGTCCGCTTCCTGGACGCGGTGCGCGCGCTGGAGGCGGCGGGAGCGGGCCGCTATCTGGAGGTCGGCCCGGGCGCGGTCCTCTCCGCCATGGCCGCGAACTGCGTCCTCGACCAGGAGTCGTCCGCCGGCCGGTTCACCGCCTCGCTGGCCCTGCGGGACGGCGAGAGCGAGGCGCACGCCGTGCTGCGGGCGGTCGGCGCGCTGCACGCCTTCGGCCAGCCGGTGGACTGGGACGCGGTGCTGCCCGCCACCGGCACCCTGGCGGACCTCCCGACCTACGCCTTCCAGCGCGAGCGCCACTGGCTCGACGCGCCGCCGAGGCGGCCCGCCGGGCGCGGGCGCGACGGCGCCGACGACGCGCTCTGGCAGGCCGTGGCGGACGGCGACGCCGCCCGGTTCGGCGAACTGCTCGGGGTCCGCGACGGCACGGCCGTCCAGACCCTGCTGCCGCACCTCGCCGACTGGCGGGTACGCCGGGCCGAAGCCGCCGACCTCGCGGACTGGACCTACGAGCACACCTGGCAGCCCGTCCCCGCACCCCGTACCGCCGCCCCGGCGCTCGACGGCCTCTGGCTGCTCGTCGCCGACCCGGCCGACCGGGCGCTGACCGACACCGTCGCCGCCGCGCTCAGCGAGGCGGGCGCGACCCCCGCCGTGCTGGCCGCGAGCGACCACCGGGCCGGCCAGGCCGGCGCGCTCACCGACCTCGTGGCGACGCTCGACGGGACGGCGATCGCCGGAGTGCTCGCCCTCACCCCGGCCGAGGACACCCCGCACCCCGAGCACCCGCACACCACCACCGGGGCGGCCGCCGCGCTGGCCCTCGTACAAGCGCTCGGCGACGCCTCGGTACGGGCCCCGCTGTGGTTCGTCACCCGCGGCGCGGTCTGGGCCGACGCCGCCGACCCGGCGCCCCGCCCGGCCCAGGCCGCGCTCTGGGGGCTCGGCCAGGTCGCCGCCCTGGAGCACGCCAACCGCTGGGGCGGCCTGCTCGACCTGCCCGCCGACCCGGAGCAGGCGCGGGCCGCCGCCCCGCAGCTCGCCGCCGCGCTCGCCGAACGCGGCAGCGGCGAGGACCAGCTCGCGCTGCGGCCCTCCGGACGCCACGCCCGCAGGCTGCGCCGCACCGCCCCGCCCGCCGCCCGGCCCTGGACGGCACGCGGCGCCGTCCTCGTCACCGGCGGCAGCGGAGCCCTCGCCGGACACCTGGCCCGCCGGCTCGCCCAGCGCGGCGCCGAACACCTGGTCCTGGTCTCCCGGCGCGGCCCGGACGCCGAGGGCGCCGCCGAGCTGGCCGCCGAACTCCAGGCGGCCGGCGCCCGCACCACCCTGGCCGCCTGCGACGTCACCGACCGCGAGCAGCTCGCCGCCCTCATCGCCCGCATCGACGCCGACGGCACGCCGCTGCGCGCCGTCTTCCACACCGCGGGCACGCTCGACGACCGGCTGCTCGACGGCCTGGACACCGCCGCGCTGGCCGCCTCCGCCGCGCCCAAGCAGCACGCCGCCGAGTTGCTGCACGACCTCACCCGCCACCACGACCTGGACGCCTTCGTGCTGTACTCGTCCGTGGTCGGCGTGCTCGGCAACACCGGCCAGGGCAACTACGCCATGGCCAACGCGGCCCTCGACGCCCTCGCCGCCCGGCTCCGCACCGACGGCGTCCCGGCGCTCAGCGTCGGCTGGGGCCCCTGGGCCGACGGCGGCATGGCGCACGGCGAGGCCGAGCGGCGCCTGCGCCGCACCGGCCTGCTCCCGATCGCCGCCGACCGGGCCCTGACCGCCCTGGAGGCCGCCCTCGCCTCCGGCGGCCACCCGGTGATCGCCCACATCGACTGGGACCGCGCCGCCCCCGCGTACACCGGCGGCCGCGACCGCTCCCTCCTGCGGGACATCGCCGAGGCCCGCGCCGGACGGGACGCCCCGTCGTCCGCGACGACGGCCGCCGCCGCGTCCGACCCGCTGCGGGAGACCCTGCGCGGGCTGCCCGAGCCGGACCGGGCGGACCACGTCCGCGCGCTGCTGGCCGTCGAGGCCGCCGCCGTCCTCGGCGTGCGCGACCCCGGCTCGCTCGACCCCGACCGCGGCTTCAAGGATCTCGGCTTCGACTCGATGATGGCCGTCGACCTCGCCGAACGCGTCCAGCGCCGTACCGGCGTCACCACCCCCCGCACCCTGGTCTACGACTGCCCCGACCTCCACTCCGCCACCCGCTGGCTGCTCGCCGAACTCGCCCCGGAAGCGGCGGAGTCGCCGACCGCGGTGGACCGGCCCGCCTCCCTCGACGAGCCGCTGGCCATCGTCGGCGTCGGACTGCGGATGCCCGGCTCGGCGCACGACCTGGACAGCCTCTGGCAGGTGCTCGCCGAGGGCCGCGACACCGTACGGCCCGTCCCGGCCGACCGGTTCGACCTGGACGCCGTGTACGACCCCGACCCCGACGCCCCGGGCCGCTCCTACGTCCGGCACGCCTCCCTCCTCGACGACGTGGCCTCCTTCGACGCCGCCTTCTTCGGCATCAGCCCGCGCGAGGCCGAACCGATGGACCCCCAGCACCGGCTGCTCCTGGAGGCCGCCTGGTGCTCGCTGGAGGACGCCGGCATCCGGCCCCGCGAGCTGCGCGACTCCCGCACCGGCGTGTTCGTCGGCGCGGGCGACGGCGAGTACGGCCGCCACCGGCGCACCGCCGCCCCCGACACCTACGACCTGACCGGGGCGCTGCCCAGCTTCAACGCCGGACGCCTCGCCTACCACCTCGGACTCCAGGGCCCCGCCCTCTCCGTGGACACCGCCTGCTCCTCCTCGCTGGTCTCGCTCCACCTGGCCTGCGAGTCGCTGCGCAGCGGCGCCTGCGACCTGGCCCTGGCCGGCGGCGTCCAGGTCCTCGCCGACCCGGGCATGTTCGTGGCGCTCAGCCGCTCCCACGCGCTCGCCCCCGACGGCCGCAGCAAGACCTTCTCCGCCGAGGCGGACGGCTACGGGCGCGGCGAGGGCGTCGGCGTCCTGGCCGTCATGCGGCTGTCCGACGCGCTCGCCCAGGACCGCACCGTCCTCGGCGTGGTCCGCGGCACCGCCGTCAACCACGACGGCGCCAGCAGCGGCATCACCGCGCCCAACGGCACCTCGCAGCAGAAGGTGCTGCGGGAGGCGCTCGGCTCGGCCGGGCTGTCCGCCGCCGACGTCGACTACGTCGAATGCCACGGCACCGGTACGTCGCTGGGCGACCCGATCGAGGTGCAGGCGCTCGGCGCGGTCTACGGCACGGACCGCGAGCCCGGCCGCGAGCTGGGCATCGGCACCGCCAAGAGCGTCATCGGGCACCTGGAGTCGGCGGCCGGCATCGCCGGCGTCTGCAAGGTGCTCGCCTCCTTCCGGCACGGCGCCCTGCCCGCCACCCGGCACAGCAGCCCCCGCAACCCCGCCATCGCCTGGGACGACCTCGCCGTCCGCGTCGTCGACGAGCTGACCCCCTGGCCCCGCCGGGAGGGCCGCCCGCGCCGGGCCGGCGTCTCCTCCTTCGGTCTGAGCGGCACCAACGCGCACGTGGTGCTGGAGGAGGCTCCTCCGGTACGGGAGAGCGCGGCCGCCACGGCTGAGGGGCCGCTTCCGGTGGTCGTCTCGGGTCAGTCCGAGCCCGCGCTGCGTGCGCAGGCGGCCGCCTGGGCCGACTGGCTGGAGGGCGCCCCTGACGCCGCGCTGGTCGACATCGCCCGCACCGCCGCCGGACACCGCACCCACTTCGTACACCGCGCCGCCGTGACCGCCGCCTCCGTGGCGGACGCCGCCGCCGGACTGCGGGCCCTCGCCGAGGGCGTCTCGCACCCCGAGCTGGTCCAGGGCGAGGCCGGTCAGTCGGGCAAGGTGGTGTTCGTGTTCCCGGGTCAGGGTCCGCAGTGGGTGGCGATGGGTCGTGAGCTGCTGGCCGGTAGTGCGGTGTTCGGGCGGGTGGTGGGTGAGTGTGATCGTGTGCTGGCGCCGTTGACGGGGTGGTCGGTGCGGGATGTGCTGGCGGGTGTGGAGGGGGAGGGTCTTCCGCCGGTGGATCGGGTGGATGTGGTGCAGCCTGCGTTGTT
>NZ_PVLV01000059.1 GCF_002982015.1 Streptomyces solincola | reverse complement strand
GCACGAACGCCTCCGCCGCCCCGGCCGTCAGCAGCACCCGGGCGGTCGCCCAGCGGCACGGGCTGCCGACCGCCCGGGTGCTGCTGACGGCCGGGGCGGCGGAGGCGTTCGTGCTGCTGGCGCGGGCGCTGCCGGTGCGCCGGCCGCTGGTGGTGCACCCGCAGTTCACCGAGCCGGAGGCCGCGCTGCGGGACGCCGGGCACGAGGTGCGGCGGGTGCTGCTGCGCGAGGAGGAAGGTTTCCGCCTGGACCCGGCGGCGGTGCCCGAGGACGCCGACCTGGTGGTGGTGGGCAACCCGACCAACCCCACCTCGGTGCTGCACCCGGCGGACACCCTGGCCAGACTGGCCCGGCCGGGGCGGACCCTGGTGGTGGACGAGGCGTTCCTGGACGCGGTGCCCGGCGAGCGGGAGGCGCTGGCCGGGCGGACCGACGTGCCGGGTCTGGTGGTGCTGCGCAGTCTGACCAAGACCTGGGGCCTGGCGGGGCTGCGGATCGGCTACGTCCTGGCGGACCCGGTGACGGTGGCCGCGCTGGAGCGGGCGCAGCCGCTGTGGCCGGTGTCCACGCCCGCGCTGGCGGCGGCCGAGGCGTGCATGACCCGCCGGGCGCTGGCCGAGGCGGCGGACGCGGCCCGCCGGGTGGCCCGCGACCGGGCCCATCTGCTGGCCGGGCTGGCGGAGTTCGAGGAGGTGACGACGGTGGAGGCGGCCGAGGGGCCGTTCGTGCTGGTGCGCATCGAGGGCGCGGACGTGGTGCGCGAACGGCTGCGCACGCTGGGCTTCGCGGCCCGGCGCGGCGACACCTTCCCCGGCCTGGGCCCCCAGTGGCTGCGGCTGGCGGTCCGCGACCGGGTCACCACCAACCGCTTCCTCCAGGCGCTGGACCAGGCGCTGGTGATGGCCGGCCGCTGAGCCGCCGGCCGGGGATCCGGCTCAGTCCCGGTGCGCGCGGGTGCGGCGGGTGAGGGCGAGGGCGCCGCCGCCGGCCGCGAGCAGCGCGATCGCGCCGCCGGCCAGGTAGGGGGTCGTCGAACTGCCGCCGGTCGCGGCCAGGTCGGGCTGCTCCGGCTCGGCGCCGGTCTGCGGCTCGGGGTCGGCGGGCTCCGGTGCGGCCGGCTCGGGGTCGGGCGCGGCGGCCGCCGGGGCCTTCGGCGTCTCGCAGGTGGCTTCCGCGAGCACCACGGAGCCGGTCACCTTGGCGACGTTCAGCTTCAGCGGGTCGACGGCGACGTCGAGGGAGAGGGCGGTCGCGGCGGCGGTACGGGTGGTGGTGGCGGTCTTGGAGAGCTGGAGGGTGACCTCGCCGACGCCGGGGACCGCGACGCGGGTGGGGCCGCCGGCGCTCAGGGTGGTCCGCTTGCCGAGCACGGTGACGCCGCCGAGGACGTTGGCCTCGGCCACCGGCTGCCTGCCCGTCTCGCACCGGGCGCGGGAGGTGACCTGCTCGACGTGCAGCAGCGGGAGCAGCGGCAGGCCGGGGACGTGCAGCCGGGCGTCGGCCAGTTCGGTGCGGCCCTCGGCGCGGCGCTCGTCGACGGTGGCGGAGGCGGTGGCCGCGTCGGCCCGCAGCACCTGGACGGGCCGCCCCTGGTCGACGCCGTCCAGGGTGACGGTCAGGGCGGTCTTGTCGGCGCTGGCGGGGGCCTGGACCTCGTTGAGGGTGGCCGTCAGCGGCACCCGCACGGCGCCGCCGAGCAGGGCGGTGTCGAGGTCGGTGCGCAGGACGGCGGCGCCGGCCTTCCCCTCGCCGCCGCCGGTGGCGTACGCCGTGGGCGCGGCGAGCGCGAGCGGGCCGGCGGTGAACGCCAGTGCGGTGACCGCGGCGGCGGTGCGGCGGGCGGCGGGCAGCCGGAAGGTGTCGCTGTTCACGGGTGGGACTCCCAGGTGACGATCAGCAGGGCAGGGGTCGCACACGCCGGCTCGCGGGGACACGCGTCCGGCGGCGACCGGGACACCCGGATTGTTTATGCCTGGAGAGTGAACCGGCGTACGCCTGAGGTCAGTTCACCCGGAAGAATGGTTTCCGTGAGCGCTTTCGATTTCCGCGCGCCCCGGCGGGCGCGACCGGCCGCCGCGCGACCGGGCTCTACCGGATCACCCGCCCGTTGACGATGACGCGGTGGGGCGCGGCGAGTACGCGGACGTCGGCGCGCGGGTCTTCGGGGTAGACGACCAGGTCGGCGGGGGCGCCCTCGTCCAGGGCGGGGCGGCCCAGCCAGCTCCTGGCGGCCCAGGTGGTGGCCGCGAGGGCGTCCAGCGGCGGGATGCCGGCGGTGACCAGTTCGGCGACCTCGGCGGCGACCAGTCCGTGCGCCAGCGAGCCGCCCGCGTCGGTGCCGACGAAGACCGGGACGCCGGCGTCGTAGGCGGCGCGCACGGTGTCGTAGCGGCGCTCGTGCAGCCGCCGCATATGGTCCGACCAGCGCGGGAACTTCGCCTCGCCGGAGTCCGCGAGCCCCGGGAAGGTCGCGATGTTGACCAGGGTCGGCACGATGGCCACACCACGCTCGGCGAACAGCGGGATGGTCTCCTCGGTCAGCCCGGTGGCGTGCTCGACGCAGTCGATGCCGGCCTCCACCAGGTCCCGCAGCGAGTCCTCGGCGAAGCAGTGCGCGGTGACCCGGGCGCCGAGCCGGTGCGCCTCCGCGATGGCGGCCTCGACCTCGGCGCGCGGCCAGCACGCGGCGAGGTCGCCGACGCCCCGGTCCAGCCAGTCGCCGACCAGCTTGACCCAGCCGTCCCCGCGCCGGGCCTCCCGTCCCACGTAGGCGACCAGGTCCGCCGGCTCGATCTCGTGCGCGTAGTTGCGGATGTACCGCTTGGTGCGGGCGATGTGCCGGCCGGCCCGGATGATCTTCGGCAGGTCGTCGCGGTCGTCGATCCAGCGGGTGTCGGCCGCCGAGCCGGCGTCCCGGATCAGCAGGGTGCCGGCGTCCCGGTCGGTGAGCGCCTGCTGCTCGCTGGTCGCCGCGTCCACCGCGCCGTGCGCGTCCAGCCCGACGTGGCAGTGCGCGTCCACCAGGCCGGGCAGCGCCCAGCCGCGCACCGTCACCGTCTCGACGCCGGCCGGCGGGCGCTCCCAGGTGATCCGGCCGTCCACCGCCCACACCTCGTCGCGCACGTCCTCCCGCCCGGCCAGGACCCGTCCCGTCACATGCAGCACCGCGCTCATGGCCGCACTCTACGAGGGCGGCGGGCGGCCGCGACAGGCCCGCCGGACCACGCTGGGTAGGCTCGGGCCTGCGGCCGTGCCCGAACCGGCGGTCCGGGACCGCTGCCGCACACCGGCCGTCCCGGACCGGCTGCCCCGCACGGGCGGCCCGCCGCGGGCGGTCCGGTCCCGGCGGCCCGTCGCGGGCGGTCCGGTCCCGGCGGTGGCCGGCCGCCCCACGCCCCGCCCCAGGCCCCGAACAGGAAGAGCACGCCGTGACCCACCCCCTGCTGGACCTCGCCCCGCTGACCGCCGCGCGCTTCGCGGCCGTCGAACGCCGGGTCGCCGCGCTGCTGGAGACCGGCAACGACGTGGTGATCACCCAGGGGGAGGCGCTGCTGCCGCTGGAGGGCTGCATCCGCTCCGGCGCCCGCCCCGGCTCGACCGCGCTGAACGTCGTCACCGGCCCCTACGGCCAGACCTTCGGAGGGTGGCTGCGGGACTGCGGCGCCGAGGTGGTGGACCTGGAGGTGCCCTACGACACGGCGGTCACCGCCGCGCAGGTGGCGGAGGCGCTGGCGGCCCGCCCGGAGATCGACTTCGTCTCGCTGGTGCACGCCGAGGCGGCCACCGGGAACACCAACCCGGTCGCCGAGATCGGCGAGGCGGTCCGGGCGCACGGGGCGCTGTTCATGCTGGACGCGGTCGCCTCGGTGGCCGCCGAGCCGCTGCGCACCGACGCCTGGGGCGTGGACCTGTGCGTGATCGGGGCGCAGAAGGCGATGGGCGGTCCGGCGGGCGTGTCCGCGGTGTCGGTGAGCGAGCGGGCCTGGGAGCGGTTCGCCGCCAACCCGGGCGCGCCCCGCCGCTCGTACCTCTCCCTGCTGGACTGGAAGCAGCGGTGGATCGACGCGGGCCGCCGCGCCCTGCCGCACGCCCCGGCGCAACTGGAGATGCTGGCGCTGGAGGCCTGCCTGGACCGGATCGAGGCGGACGGCCTGAAGACGGTGACGGCCCGGCACGCCTCGGCCGCGGCGGCGACGCGCGCGGGGGCGGCGGCGCTCGGCGGCGGGCTGGCGCCGTACGTCCGCGAGGCCCGGGACGCGGCCCCGGTCGCCACCACCCTGCGCACCCCGGCCGGCGTGGACGCCTCCGCGCTGGTGGCCCGCGCGCTGGCCGCCGATCCGGGACTGCCGCTGGCGGCGGGCGGCGGGGCGCTGGCCGCGGAGATGATCCGGGTGAACCACTACGGGCCGGACGCCGCCCCCGGCACCGTGCTGTCCTCGCTGACCGCCCTCGGCGCCGCGCTCGCCGAGACCGGCGCACCCGTCGACCTGCTCGCCGCCCGCCGGGCCGCCACGGAGGCGTGGACGGGCTGAGCGCCCCGGCCGGCGAAGGCTCCTCCCCCGGTCGCGTGAGCGGGCCGGGCCCCCGGCGTCAGCGCCTGGCCGCCAGGACGGCGTCCGGGCGCGGTCAGCTCCGGGTGCAGGCGCGGGCGGCCTCGCCCGCCGCGGCGGCGCGGGCGGCGGCCGCGGTGGCCGTCTCGGTGGCGGCCAGCGCCTCCAGCAGCACCCGGACCGCCGGGGCGGGCGGCCGGTCGGCGGGGACGGCCAGCGAGACCGGGGTGGTGAGGTCGGGCAGCGTACGGAAGACCACGCCCGGCATACCGCTGCGGGGCAGCCCGGCGGGGTAGGGCGAGCCCACCGGGTGGAACAGCGTCCAGGACGGCTCGGGCGCGGCGGCCAGCGCGGCCAGGGTCTCCGGGAGCGTGGTGAACGGCGGTCCGGGCGTCCACCCGGGCAGCGCGCCGGTGACCAGGTCGTGGAAGGCCGGGTTGGCGGCGCGCGGGGCGAGCCGCAGCGGCAGCCCGGCCAGGGTGGCCGGGCTGGGGTGCTCCGCGGCGGCGAGCGGGTGGCCCGCGGGCAGCGCGGCGATCAGCGGCTCGGCCCACAGCGGGTGGAGCAGCACTCCCTCGGCGGCGCGCACCGTGCGGACCAGCGCCGCGTCGAAGGTGCCGGAGCGCACGGCGGCCAGCCGGGCCTCCTGCGGCGCGCGCTCCAGGCGCACCCGCAGCCCGCGGTGGCGGGTGGTGAGCCGGTCCAGCGCGCGGTACACCCGGTCGGCGAAGGCGCGCGCGGTGCCCAGCCGCACCAGGCCCTCGGTGCCGGCGGCGACGCCGGTGGCGGTGGTCCGCAGCCGGGCGGCCGCGGCGAGCACCGCCCGGGCCTCGGGCAGCAGCCGCTCACCCGCCGGGGTGAGCCGGGTGCGGCGTTCGCGGGCGCCCTCCGCTTCCCGGCCGGCCGGGCCGGCCCGGTCCAGCAGCCGCAGCCCGAGCTCCCGCTCCAGCGCGGCGGCCGCGGCGTCGACCGCGGCCGGGGGCCGGCCGAGCCGGGCGGCGGCCCGCTCCAGCGCGCCCTCCTCTGCCAGGGCGACGAAACTCTCAAGCTGTCGCAGCTCCACGCGGTCCCCGCCCTCACTCGTCCGTCGCCGTCCCGTCACTGTGCTGTACGTGTCCGGGACGCCGGGTGTTCCCGGACTCGCCTGCCGTTCGTACGGAGTTCACCGCGGAGTCCTGTGGACACCTCCGAAGGGACCGGTCCGGAGGGCGGCCGCCACGGGCGGGGCGCGGGCACGGTCGCGCGGGACGCGCCAGCCGCGCCCGGAATTCCCGCCCGGGAGCGGAAAGCGGCCGGGCGCGGATGGCGCGCCGGAGAACACGCGGGTGCGAGGGGCTTCCCATCACCCCCTTCGCGGCGCATTATCGAAGTCGACGGACTCAATTGTACAGCGCGATATTCACCTGACAAAAAGCATTCACACAAGGCGACAGTTCGCCAGATGCTTCTGCCCCATTCTCGGGCGGCCAAACCTCCTCAATCATCAAGGGATATCCTGGGCGATTCGGACGCGTCTCCAGTCGTTACCGACATGTGATCGACTCCACATTGCGCCCGATTCGCCCGGTTATATCCGGGCAAACCACCACGTGAGTGAGGTGCGGCCGCCGGGCGGTCGCGCCTGCGCGATAACACACATGCCCCTTCCACCCAACCCCTTTGCCCGATGCATTTTCCAGAATCGCTGGGTAAGTTCCAACGGCATGACCGCCGCACCAGCAGACCTTGCACGTGCCCGAAACGAATTCGACCGGACGACCGCCGAGCCGGCCATAGCCATCGAGCCCCCGCGAGTGGAGGACGGAGCCGCGATCTGGCGTATCGCCCGCGACTCCAAGGTCTTGGACCTGAACTCCTCCTACAGCTACCTGCTGTGGTGCCGTGACTTCGCCGCCACCTCCCTGGTGGCGGCGAAGTCACGGCACCACAGCAGGTAGCTGTAGGAGG
>NZ_PVLV01000599.1 GCF_002982015.1 Streptomyces solincola | reverse complement strand
GTGCGGGGGCGCCGTGCGGGCGGTGCGGGCGGGGGCTCAGCCGCCAGCGACCGCGCCCGGGAGCCAGCCCTTGGCGGCGGCGGTGGCCAGGGCGGTGTGCCAGGCGTCGGCCATCTTGGCGTAGCCGCGGTCGGCGGGGTGCAGCTTGTCCGTCAGGTCGGCCGGGGTCACGGCGGCCATGTCGGCCGGCAGCACCCGGTAGCCGGCGGCGGCGCGCTCGGCCACGATCCGGCGGACCTCGGTGTTGTAGACGTCGATGCGAGCCCGCAGTGCGGCGGGGCGGGCGGGCACCAGGGTGGCCACCACCAGCGTCGCGTCGGGGGCGTCGGCGTGGAGCTGCTCGACGAGCTCCTCCAGTCGGCCGGGGGCGGCGAGCGGCTCGCCGCGGTTCATGTCGTTGGTGCCGGCGTGCAGCAGGATCACGTCGGGGCGGCGCAGCGGCACGGAGGCGGCGGCGTCCTGGGCGATCTGCCGGATCAGCGCGCCGCTGTGGCCCTCGTTGTCGCGGTCGGCGAACGCGCCGGCCTGCCGGGAGCCGACGAAGTCGATCGCCGCCGGGGCGCCCGCGCCGGTCGTCCGGGCGTCGGCCTGGAGCAGGTCCCACAGCGGGCCGCGGTAGCCGGAGCCGGTGGAGCTGCCGACGCCGAAGGTGATGGAGTCGCCCAGCGGCATGATGCGCAGCGGGCGCGCCTGGGGCCGGACCGCCTCGCCCGAGCCGAGGTGGCCGGCGGCCTGGAGGCCGTCGTTCGGCGCGGCGTCGCCCGGGCGGGCGTCCGCCGCCCCGGCCGCGGGTCCGCGCGAGGCGGCGGAGGCGTCGGCGGGGGCGGTGCCGGGGGCGAGCAGGGTGACCGCGAGGGCGGCGGCGGTGACGACGCCGGCCGCGGTGAGGGCGAGCACCCGGCCGGTGCGGCCCCGCCGCCCGTCGGTCCGGGGGCCGGCATACGGATCGGCGGGCGCGGCGGTCGACGAGGTCCGCGGACCGGGCAGGCGTGCAGTCACGGAGTCCCCCCAATGGTGTGCGCCGGCCGGGCGGTCGGTTCCCCGGCCGGCTCGACTCTCCGTCAAAAAACGTTAAGCCATCCGGCGTCAGGGTCTTGACCATCCATATGACGATCAGCTAACGGACCTGTACCGAACCCGCCGCCGCGCCGGGGCGCACTCCGCCGTCCGGGATCAGACGTAGTCCTCCAGCCTGGCCACGGCGTACCCCTTGGCGGTGATGACGTTCATGACCTGGCGGATCATGTCGGCCATCGAGCCCTCCCAGTCGTCCTTGCCGCGGAAGTGGCTGAGCACGATGTCGCCGGGGTGCAGGTCGCGGTCCCACTCGCGCCACTCCATGTGGTCGGCGAAGGCCTCGGAGGCCCACAGCGGGACGGCCTTGACGCCGCAGCTCTTGGCCGCGCGCAGGGTGTCGCCGTCGTAGTTGCCGTACGGCGGGCGGAACAGCGGCGGGCGCTTGCCGTACTTCTTCTCGATGACGTCCTGCATGCCGCAGATCTCCCGCTTCTGCTCCTCGTAGGAGAGCGCGGGCAGGTAGCGGTGATTGAGGGTGTGGTTGTGCAGGGCGACGCCGCGCTGCTGCATCTTCTTGAAGTAGCCGTAGTCCTCCTTGACCAGGTAGTCGCTGAGGAAGGCGCTGTACGGGATGTCCAGCTCGGTCATCATGCGCAGCAGCTCGGGGTCCTTCTCCGAGCCGTCGTCGATGGTCAGGAAGACGACCTTGTCCTTGGTGGGGACGGTGGTGAAGACCGGCGGCAGGGTGTCGTCGCCGACCTCGAACCCCTTGCGGAAGGTGATCTTCGGCTTGACCTCGGGGGGTGGCGGCGCGGCCAGCGGGGTCCGGGCCAGGCCCCAGCGGCGGGCCGCGAGGGCGCGGGCGGCCTGGGCCTTCCTGGTCTTCTCCGCGTACGCGGCGAGCGCGCCGGCGGGGCCCTCGGGGCGCCCGGCGGCCGGGGCGCCGGCCCCCGCGGCGCCGCCCGGCCCGTCCGTGGTGGCGCAGGCGCTGCCGAGGGCGGCGAGGACGAGGGCGCAGAGCACGACCCGCGCCCGGCGCCCGACCCGCCCGCCTACCTTTTGACCTTTTTGTCGTACTAGCTGCATGGCGCGCATCCTGTCAGCGCGCCCCGCGCCGGCCCGGCGACGCCGCCGGACCCGGCCCGCACCATGACCCGGGCGGCCCACACGGCGGCCGGGGCCGCGACCGCCGCCGAGGGCCGGGGCGGCCCGCACGCCGGCGGGGCTCCCCGCTGGCCCACAATGGACCGGGTGACCGACCACGCCGCTCCCGCCACCCCCGTCTCCCCCCGTCCCTTATAAACCGCGGACGCGGGCTTCGTGGGCGTCCCACCTTCTCGGCGTTGTTGTCTTCTTCATGCTTGAGGTCTCCCGGTGGTCATGCGGGTTGTTTGAGACCTGTTC
>NZ_PVLV01000598.1 GCF_002982015.1 Streptomyces solincola | reverse complement strand
CGCGTGGCCTGGCGCGGGGCCGGACGGCGCCGGACCAGACGGGACCGGACCGTACGGGGGCGGACCCGACGGGGCTGCCGGGGCCGGGCCAGTCAAGACCGGACCAGGCGGGGCTGCCGGCGTCGCGGGTCCCGTCGGCGGCGTCGGATCGGGCGGGACGGCCTGCGCGGCGACCACCGTCAGGGCGTGGTCCGCGCGGGCGGCGAGGGCGGGGTCGCCGAAGGGGACGGCCGCGGGGAAGGGGCCGGTGGTGGCCGCCCCGTAGACCGGCAGCGGCGGTATCGACGGCGCCGGCTGCATGGGCGCGGGCAGGGTGAACCACACCACCTTGCCCGCCTCACCGTGCGGCCTGGCCCCCCAGCTCTCGCTGAACGCCTCGATCAGGGCGAGCCCGCGACCCGAAGTGGCCAGCGCCTCCGAGGCGTTCACCACCGGCAGGCGCGGGTCGTGGTCGTGCACCGAGACCGTCAGCCGGCCGAGCAGCAGCTCCATCTCGACGGTGCACACCTTGTCCGGCCTGGCGTGCTGGTGCACGTTGGTCAGCAGCTCGGTGACGCCGAGCGCCGCCTTCTCGATGAGGCAATCGAGGTTCCAGTAACGCAACTGCGCAGAAACGATTCTGCGGACCTGTCCGATCCGCGACGGCAGGGCTTGGAGCTCTACCGTGCACTGCCTGCTTGCCTGGCTGATCACGGCTGCGACTCCCCGAAATGAGGTCCGGAAGAGGACGGAGAAGACGGAGATCGGGTCCAGAGGTTGGCTGGCTGTACGGCCACGGCGGGTCAACGCCACAGAGTGACCGTAGGCGTACCCTGAGTAGTGATGTCCATCCAGCGTGACCCAGCGGACCGCGTGGCGCAAGTCGCGGACCGTCAGTCCCGCCGGACGCTCCCGTCACCGGTGGCGGCGCGGGCGGGTCGGTGTCAGCCGGTGCTGCCGCCGCCCCGGCGGACGGCCTCCCACAGCCGGCCGGTCAGCGCCCGGGCGGCCGCCCCGCTCCCGTCCGGGTCGCGCTGGCCGAGCGTGAGGCGGTAGCGGGTGCCGTTGAGTGTGGCGACGGTGGCGTCCCCGCGTGACGAGAACCAGGGCCTCGCCGTCCGCACCGCCCGGACCGGCGCACTGTCGATGACCCGTCCGTAGCTGGTCAGCAGCGCCAGCTTGCCGTCCTTGACCAGCACCTCGCCGGCCCGGGTCAGCGACCGCGGCCAGCGTTCGATCCGTACGCCTGTCGCGCTGAAGTCAGCCTCGGCCATGCGTACCCAACCCCCTTCGTCCTGGTGGTGGCGGTCAGTCTGCCCAAGGAGCGGCTCCCGCACCAGGGTCGGGGGGCGGATGCCTCCGCGCGCCCCCCGGTGACCCCGTGCGACCCGTCTCCGCCCCTTCGGCCCCTCGCCCTCCCTCGGAGGGTCCGTCCGCCGGGCCGCCGAACGGCCCTCACCGTGTCCTTTCCACAAGTGTCCCCTATGGAAGCTCCAAGTCATCGTTTGCGCAGGTACGGGAGGTATGTTCGGGGCCGCGGCGGCGGACGGCACGGGATCCGGCGCCGGGAGACGACAGCACGAGGAGTGGCGCGTGAGCACCGTTGGACAGTCCGATGCGCCCGGGGAGCGCGCCACCGGGACGAACGGGACGAGCGGGACGGCGGGCGCGCCGATGGCGACCGTGGACGTGGACCGCAGCGACCCGGCCTACCGGGCCTGGCTGAAGGAAGCCGTGCGCAAGGTGCAGGCGGACGCCAACCGGTCCGCCGACACCCACCTGCTGCGCTTCCCGCTGCCCGAGGAGTGGGGCATCGACCTCTATCTGAAGGACGAGTCGACGCACCCCACCGGAAGCCTCAAGCACCGGCTGGCCCGCTCGCTCTTCCTGTACGGCCTGTGCAACGGCTGGATCCGGCCCGGCCGGCCGGTCATCGAGGCGTCCAGCGGCTCGACGGCCGTCTCCGAGGCGTACTTCGCGAGCCTGGTCGGCGTCCCGTTCGTGGCCGTGATGCCCCGGACGACCAGTCAGGAGAAGGTCCGGCTGATCGAGTTCCAGGGCGGCCGCTGCCACTTCGTGGACGACCCGCGCAGGATGTACGAGGAGGCCGCCGCGCTCGCCCGGACGACCGGGGGCCACTACCTGGACCAGTTCACCTACGCCGAGCGGGCCACCGACTGGCGCGGCAACAACAACATCGCCGAGTCGATCTACCAGCAGTTGCGGTTGGAGCGCTATCCCGAGCCGGCCTGGATCGTCGCCACCGCGGGCACCGGCGGCACCTCGGCGACGATCGCGCGCTATGTGCACTACATGCAGTTCGACACCCGGGTCTGCGTGCCCGACCCGGAGAACTCCTGCTTCTTCGAGGGCTGGACGACCGGCGACCCGGGCGCGTCCAGCGACTGCGGCTCGCGGATCGAGGGCATCGGCCGCCCCCGGATGGAGCCCAGCTTCGTGCCCGGCGCCGTGGACCGGATGATGAAGGTGCCGGACGCGGCGAGCATGGCCGCGATCCGCGTCCTGGACGACGCCATCGGGCGCAAGGCCGGCGGCTCGACCGGCACGGGGCTGTGGAGCGCGCTGAAGATCGTCGCCGAGATGGTGGCGGCGGGGGAGACCGGCAGCGTCGTCACCCTGATCTGCGACCCGGGCGACCGCTACCTGGACCGGTACTACGCGGACGACTGGCTGGCCGGGCAGGGCCTGGACGTCGCGCCCTACCGGGCGACCCTCGACACCTTCCTGGCCGGCGGCGGCTGGACGCACTGAGCGGCGGGTCCGTGCGCGCCCCCCGGGGCGGTCAGCGCGTGTCCCGCCCCGGGCGGTGCGCCAGCAGGCCGTCCAGGGCGCGGCCGAAGACGAACCGGCCGGCGCCGCCGAGCACCGGGCCGGCCGCCCGGGGCACTCCCCGTACGCCGATCTCCTCGGTCCAGACCACCAGGGTGCCGCCGCCCGGCTCGGCGCGGACCTCGAACTCCGCCCAGCCGGTCACCACCCGGCCGTGCTTGCGGAGGCGGCACACGCCGGCGGCGTCCGGGCCCTCGCCGGGCGGCTTCCAGCGCACGACCTCCATCGGGTCGTCGAAGGCCAGCGGTCCCACGCCGGTACGGGCGGTGAAGCGGGTGCCGGGTCCGGACGGGTCCGGGGTCAGCACCCGGGTGCGGGTCAGCGGCACCTGCGCCCCGTGCGCGGGCCAGTCGGTGAGCCGCCGCCAGACCTCGGCGGGCGGCAGCGGCGTCCTGCGGGTGACACGGAAGAGGCTCACCCGGCGATCGTAGGCGGACCGCACCCCGCGACGCGCAGGCCCGCCGGCCGCGGCGACCGACCGGCCGCGGCGACCGGCCACCGCGATCCTCGGCGTCAGGCCGCCTCCGGGCCGCCCGCCACCACCAGGCCGGGAAGGTGTTCGGCCATCCGCGCACGGGCCGCGTCCGGCAGCCCGGAGTCCGTCACCAGGGTGTCCACCTCGTCCAGCCGCGCGAACGAACTCAAGCCCACCGTGCCCCACTTGGTGTGGTCGGCGACCACCACCACCCGGCGCGCCGAGGCCACCAGCCGGCGGTTGGTCTCCGCCTCGGCCAGATTCGGCGTGGACAGGCCCGCCTCCACCGAGACGCCGTGCACGCCGAGGAACAGCACGTCGAAGTGGAGCGAGCGGATCGCCTGGTCGGCGACCGGGCCGACCAGCGAGTCCGACGGGGTGCGCACCCCGCCCGTCAGCACCACCGTCGCCGCGCCGGCCGCCACCGCGCCCGCGCCGCCGTGCTGGGCGGCGTGGAACACGTCCGCCACCCGCACCGAGTTGGTCACCACCGTCAGGTCGGGCACGTCCAGCAGCTTGTGCGCCAGCGCGTACGTCGTCGTCCCGCCGGACAGGGCGATCGCGCTGCCCGGCACGGCCATCTCGGCCGCCACCCGGGCGATGTCCTCCTTGGCGTCCCGCTCCAGCGAGGACTTGGCCTCGAACCCGGGCTCGTGGCTGCTCGCCTCGGCCGCCGGCACCGCGCCGCCGTGCACCTTCTCCACCACGCCCTGCCGCGCCAGCGCGTCCAGGTCCCGGCGGACCGTCATGTCCGAGACGCCGAGCCGCCGGGTCAGCTCGTTGACCCGCACCCCGCCGCGCCGCCGCACCTCCTCCAGGATCAGCGCGCGCCGCTGCTCCGCCAGGAGGTTCTGGTTGTCACTCACGCCGTCATCCTGCCATGCGGCTCACCCGCGGCTCCGGGGGGAATAACGGGTAGGACCCGTGCGGGGCGCGCTGATCCTGGAGGAGGTGCGGCGGCGCGGCGGGGTGCGG
>NZ_PVLV01000597.1 GCF_002982015.1 Streptomyces solincola | reverse complement strand
GAACACCGCCCCCTCGTACGCAGCGCCCAGCACCTGCCGGCCGCCGCGGGGCTGCTGACGGGGCTGCGGCACGCGACCAGCGGCCGGCAGGTGCTGGGCGCTGCGTACGAGGGGGCGGTGTTCACCGTGCTGAGGGCGCTGGAGGCGCTGCCGGGCGGGGTTGCGGCGGACGCCCCGCTGCGGTTGACCGGCGGCGGGGCGCGCGGCCGGATGTGGGTGGAGACGGTACGGCGGCTGTCCGGGCGGCCGGTGGTGCTGCCGCGCGGCGCCGAGCTGGTGGCGCTGGGCGCGGCCGCGCTGGCGGCGGGGGCGTCGGGCGCGGGCGACCCGGTGGCGGTGGCCGCCGGCTGGGGCTTCGGCGAGGGCCGCGCCCTGGACCCGCTCCCCCGCGACGAGCGGACCTGGCAGCGGATCGAGACGGTGCTGAGGGGCTACGCCGAGCGACTGGGCGGATAGGCGCCGCTCGTGACGGGGGAGACAGACGGTGGGCCGGAGGGACGGCGGCTACCGTGGGGCGGTGCGACGAAGGACGAGGCGGACGGCGGCGCCGCTGCCGCAGCGGTCGGGGATCGATCCCGTACGGGTGCGGCTGCCGGCGGATCCGGGCGGGGCGTGGGGGTGTGTGCGGGACCACCTGCTGGCCCGGTACGCGCCGGCCGTGGGCGCGGAGCGGGTGGACGCGATGCTGGCGGAGGGCCGGTTCGTGGGGGCGGACGGGGCCGCTGTGGCGGCGGACGAGCCGTACCGGGAGGGGCGGGTGCTGTGGTTCCACCGGGACCTTGCGCCGGAGGAGCGGGTGCCGTTCGAGGTGGGGGTCGTGCACCGGGACGAGCGGATCGTGGTGGCCGACAAGCCGCACTTCCTGGCGACGACGCCGCGTGGGCGGCATGTGACGGAGACGGCGCTGGCCAGGCTGCGGCGGGACCTCGGGCTGCCGGCGCTCCAGCCGGCGCACCGGCTGGACCGGTTGACGGCGGGGCTGGTGCTGTTCGTGGTGCGGCCGGAGGACCGGGGCGCATACCAGGGGCTGTTCAAGGAACGGCTGGTGCGCAAGGAGTACGAGGCGGTGGCGCCGTTCCGTCCGGCGCTGGGCGTGCCGGTGACGGTGCGCAGCCGGATCGTGAAGGAGCGCGGGGTGCCGGCGGCGTACGAGGAGCCGGGCGAGCCGAACAGTGAGAGCCGGATCGAGCTGGTGGAGCGCAGAGGGGAGTCGGGGCTGTACCGACTGCGGCCGGTGACGGGGCGGACGCATCAGCTCCGGGTCCATATGAACGGGCTGGGTGCGCCGATCCTGAACGACCCGCTGTATCCGGTGGTGCGGCCGGACGAGGAGCCGGAGGACTTCGGACGGCCGCTGCAACTGCTGGCGCGGGCGCTGGAGTTCACCGATCCGGTGACGGGGGTGGAGTGGCGGTTCCGCAGTGCGGGGCGGCTCTCCGCGTGGGGGTGAGTCCCGGCCGGCCGTGACGTGGGAGGGCCGGCCGGGGCTCGTGCCGGGTCAGTGGCCGCGTGCGATCCATTCGGCGAGGTGGGGGGCCTCGTCGCCGATGGTGGTGGAGTCGCCGTGGCCGGTGCGGACGACGGTGTGCGCGGGGAGGGTGAGCAGCCGGTCGCGCAGGGAGTCGATGATGGTGGGGAAGTCGGAGAAGGAGCGGCCGGTCGCGCCGGGGCCGCCGGCGAAGAGGGTGTCGCCGGTGAAGACGGTGTCCAGCGCGGGTGCGTGGAGGCAGACCGCGCCGGGGGCGTGACCCGGGGTGTGCAGGACGGTCAGTTCGACGCCGGCGACGGTGATCACCTGCCCGTCGGCGAGTTCGCCGTCGGGGGCGCGGTCGGGGTGGGTCTGCCGCCACAGGGGGAGGTCGTCGGGGTGGAGCAGGATGGGCGCGCCGGTGGCGTCGGCGAGCGCGGGGGCGGCGTCGACGTGGTCGTTGTGGGCGTGGGTGGAGACGATGGCGAGGAGGCGGCGGCCGCCGACGGCCGCGGCGATGGCGTCGGCGTCGTGGGCGGCGTCGATGACGACGGCCTCGTGGTCGTCGCCGACGATCCAGACGTTGTTGTCGACGTCCCAGGTGCCGCCGTCGAGGGAGAAGGTTCCGGAGGTGGTGAGCCGGTCGATCCGGGCGGTCGTCACAGGATCACCACCGAGCGCAGGACGTCGCCCTCGTGCATGCGGGCGAAGGCCTGCTCGACCTCGTCCAGGGCGATGGTCTCGGTGACGAAGGCGCCGAGGTCGATGCGGCCCTGCTGGTGCAGGTCGATGAGCATGGGGAAGTCCCGGGAGGGCAGGCAGTCGCCGTACCAGGAGGACTTGAGGGAGCCGCCGCGGCCGAAGACGTCGAGCAGCGGCAGTTCGAGCCTCATGTCGGGGGTGGGGACGCCGACCAGGACGACGGTGCCGGCGAGGTCGCGGGCGTAGAAGGCCTGGGTGTACGTCTCGGGGCGGCCGACGGCCTCGATGACGACGTCCGCGCCGAAGCCGCCGGTGAGTTCGCGGATGGCCTCGACCGGGTCGGCGGTGCGGGAGTTGACGGTGTGGGTGGCGCCCACCTCGGTGGCCTTGGCGAGCTTGCGGTCGTCGACGTCGACGGCGATGATCCGGGCCGCTCCGGCCAGGCGGGAGCCGACGATGGCCGCGTCGCCGACGCCGCCGCAGCCGATGACGGCGACCGTGTCGCCGCGGCCGACGTTTCCGGTGTTGACGGCGGCGCCGATGCCGGCCATCACGCCGCAGCCGAGGAGTCCGGCGACGGCCGGGGAGGCGGCTGGGTCGACCTTGGTGCACTGGCCGGCGGCGACCAGGGTCTTCTCGGCGAAGGCCCCGATGCCGAGGGCGGGGGTCAGCTCGGTCCCGTCGGCGAGGGTCATCTTCTGCCGGGCGTTGTGGGTGTCGAAGCAGTACCAGGGGCGGCCGCGCAGGCAGGCCCGGCACTGGCCGCAGACGGCGCGCCAGTTGAGGATCACGAAGTCGCCGGGGGCGAGGTCGGTGACGCCCTCGCCGATCGACTCGACGGTGCCGGCGGCCTCGTGGCCGAGGAGGAAGGGGAAGTCGTCGTTGATGCCGCCCTGCTTGTAGTGCAGGTCGGTGTGGCACACCCCGCACGCCTGGATCCTCACCACGGCCTCGCCGGGCCCGGGGTCGGGGATGGTGATGGTCTCGACCCGGACCGGTTCGTCGCGTCCGGGTGCGATCACCCCACGGACCTGCTGCGTCATGGCACGCCGTCCCTTCGTCACGCCTCGTTGATGTTGCTCGCTCAGGTCCACTATCGCGCACCGCGACCCCCGCCGGGCGGTGCTCCGGCGGGGGTCGCGGGTGGTACGGGGTGGTGCGGGCTCGGTGTGCGGCGGTCAGTCCAGCGGGCGGCCGGCGGCGAGCGCGGTGACCCGCTTGCGGACCACGAACCAGCCGCCGACCAGGGCCGCGGCGATCAGCGGCAGGCAGTTGACGGTGGTGCGGCCCACCCCGCCGCCCCACCACATCAGGCCGAGGACGGTGACCAGGAACCCCAGGGTGACGATCTGGGTGTACGGGGCCCAGGGCAGCCGGTAGGACGGGCGCTTCAGGCGGCCCTGCTCGGAGCGCTTCCAGAACAGCAGCGAGCAGAGCATGATCATGCCCCAGGTGCCGAGGATGCCGATGGAGGCGAGGTTGAGCACGATCTCGAACGCCTCGCCGGGCACCACGTAGTTGAGGGCGACGCCGAGCACGCCGAAGGCGGCGGTGAGGAGGATGCCGCCGTAGGGCACCTGGCCCTTGTTCATCCGGGCGGTGAACTTGGGCGCGGAGCCGGCCATGGCCATCGAGCGCAGGATGCGGCCGGTGGAGTACAGGCCGGAGTTGAGGCTGGAGAGCGCGGCGGTGAGCACGACGAGGTTCATCACGCCGGCGGCGCCGGGGATGCCGAGCTTGTCGAAGACGGTGACGAAGGGGCTCTGGTCGGCGGAGTACGAGGTGTAGGGCAGCAGCAGCGCCAGCAGCACGACCGAGCCGACGTAGAACAGGCCCACCCGCCACATGATGGAGTTGATCGCCTTGGGCATGATCTTCTCCGGGTTCTCGGTCTCGCCGGCGGCGACGCCGCACAGCTCGACGGAGGCGTAGGCGAAGACGACGCCCTGGACGACCATCAGCATGGGCAGCATGCCGAGCGGGAAGATGCCGCCGCTGTCGGTGATGGTGGACAGGCCCGGAGTGTGGCCGCCGACGTCGTGCTGGGTGACCACCAGGAAGATGCCGACCAGCATGAAGATCACCAGCGCGGCGACCTTGATGATCGCGAACCAGAACTCCATCTCGCCGAAGTACTTCACCGAGATCAGGTTGGCGGTGAGGACGACGGCGAGGGCGATCAGGGCGAGGATCCACTGCGGTACGTCGCTGAACATGGCCCAGAAGTGGGCGTAGGTGGCGGCCGCGGTGATGTCGGCGACGGCGGTGGTCGACCAGTTGAGGAAGTACAGCCAGCCGGCCGAGTAGGCGCCCTTCTCGCCCATGAACTCGCGGGCGTAGGAGACGAAGGCGCCGGAGGACGGGCGGTAGAGCACCAGCTCGCCGAGGGCCCGGACGACGAAGAAGGCGAAGACGCCGCAGACGGCGTAGGCGATGGCCAGGGAGGGGCCGGCGCCCGCCAGGCGGCCGCCGGCGCCGAGGAACAGCCCGGTGCCGATCGCTCCGCCGATGGCGATCATGTTGATGTGCCGGGACTTCAGGTCCTTGCTGTAACCGGCGTCACCGGCGTCGATGTGGGGGGCGCCCGCCGCCGGCGAACCGGGGCTCTGGGTGTCTGCCGCAGCCAGGGTGCGGTCACTCATCTGGGAAGTCGCCTTTGTGAGGGGTCGTGCGGTGGCAGCCCCCGTACGCGGGTGAAGGGGGTGGGTCCACCCCGCAGAAGGCCAGGTCACATAGTCACGGCAAAGACCGGCGTAACGCTGTGGCCCATGTCACGTACGGGCGGAATTGAGAGGTATTTGAGGTTGCCGGGAGGTTGCCGGATGGTACGCGGCATACGTCGCGGTCGGTCCGGGTATGCGCTGCGGTCCGTCCGCCGCTGCCGCTCAGGGGGCGAGGACGTCCAGCTCGCGCAGGGCGCCGACGGCGATCTGCCGGGTCAGCTCCTCGGCCCGGGGCCCGTCGCCCTCGCGTACCGCCTCGGCGACCTGCACGTGCAGGGTGACGGCGGCCGGGTCGGGGTCCTCGAACATCACCTGGTGGTGGGTGCGGCCGGCCAGCACCTCGGCGACCACGTCGCCGAGCCGGGCGAACATCTCGTTCCCGGAGGCGGAGAGGACCACCCGGTGGAAGGCGATGTCGTGCACCAGGTACGCCTCCAGTTGCCGGCCGCGTGAGGTGGCGACCATGCCGAGCGCCTGCTCGGTGAGGGCCCGGCACTGCTCGGGGGTGGCGTGCTCGGCGGCGAGGCGGGCGGCCAGCGGCTCCACGGCGGAGCGCAGCACGGTCAGCGAGCGCAACTGGCGGGGGCGGTCGGCACCGGCCAGCCGCCAGCGGATGACCTGGGGGTCGTAGACGTTCCACTGGTCGGCGGCGCGGACGGTCACGCCGACCCGGCGCCGGGACTCCACCAGGTGCATCGACTCCAGCACCCGGACCACCTCGCGGATCACGGTGCGGGAGGCGGTGAAGCGACGGGACAGCTCGTCGGTGCGCAGGACGCTGCCGGGCGGGTACTCGCCGGCCGTGATGGCCAGACCCAGGCTGTCCAGCACCTGTGTATGGAGTCCCCGGGCCGTAGTGGTCATGCGCTCAGCGTAGTCGGCGCAATTAAGTATGACTTTTATGTCACAGCCTCTTGAATACGTCGTATCCGATGGGTTTCATGTGCGGCGACGGACTCCGTATCCCGGCGTCCGCCCGCGAGGTCGACGAGGACCCCGCGAGGCCGATCAGGACAGCGAGGCACCCTCCGCCATGAACTCCCCGGACAAGCTGGACCCTCCCCCGGTCGTCGTCGTGATGGGCGTGGCCGGGACCGGCAAGACCACCGTCGGCCCGCTGGTCGCCGCCCGGCTGGGCGTCCCGTACGCCGAGGGCGACGACTTCCACCCGGCGGCGAACATCGCCAAGATGTCGGCCGGCGTCCCGCTGGACGACGCCGACCGCGCGCCCTGGCTGGACGCGATCGGCCGCTGGGCGCACGGCCGGGCGGGTCTCGGCGGGGTGGTGAGCAGCTCGGCGCTCAAGCGCGCCTACCGGGACCGGTTGCGGGCCGCCGCGCCGGGCGCGGTCTTCCTGCACCTGACCGGGGACCGGGAGCTGGTGGAGCGGCGGATGGCCGAGCGCCGGGGCCACTTCATGCCGACCGCGCTGCTGGACTCGCAGTTCGCGGCCCTCGAGCCGCTGGGCGGCGACGAGGCCGGGGTGGCGGTGGACGTCGCCGCCCAGCGGCTCGAGGGCCGCGAACTGCGAG
>NZ_PVLV01000596.1 GCF_002982015.1 Streptomyces solincola | reverse complement strand
CGCGGTCGCCGCCGCGCGGTCCCCCCTGCTCGTGGCCGGCCGCCTGGACGGCACCACCCGGGTCTGGGACCTGAGCGCCCCGACCGCCGAGGGCGTCGTCCTCTCCGAGGCCGGCCACGAGCAGGGGGGACCGCGCGGCGGCGACCGCGAGGGCGGCGGACGGTCCGGTGTCGGTGAGCGGGTCGCCGAGCGGGCGGCCGGTCAGCACGTCGAAGAGGCGGACCGCCCCCTCGTCGCCGCCGGCGGTCACCGCGATCGGACGCCCGGCGAGCCGGGTCAGGGCCACCTGGCCGGCGCCGCCGTCATCGGCGCAGGGGCGTCCAACGGGCTCGCCGGTGGCGGTGTCCCAGACCCGTACCGCGCCCCGCTCGGTGGCGGCCACGGCGAGCGGGCCGCCCGCCGAGTCGGCCGCCAGCGCCCGTACGGCGGTGGGCTCGCCGTCCTCCGGGCGCGCGGGCGGCCAGTGGTCCACCGGGAGGAACCGGGAGGCCCGAGCCGGGCCGTGGCCCGGTATGGGGGACGGCGGTCGCTGGGGCGGAGGCGTCATGGACACGGTGATCAGCTTAGGAGGGCGGGGAGTTGCCCGCGCCCGGCACCGTCACTGAGAGCGGTTTCAGGCCAGCCTGTGCAGGTCTTGTTCTCACTACGTAAGAATGCGCACACCTGCTTTCCAAAGTGATCGTCAATTCTCCTATAGTGACCAACAATTCTCAGGACCCGAACCCCCGCGAGGACTGACGATTTGCGCCCCTCCATCCGGCCGGTAGTGCCGGCCCTGCTGATATCGGCGGCCGTCACCGGCCTCCTCTGCGTGGGGGCGGTGGCCGTCGCCCCCGGCTCCGTCCGGGCCCCGGTCGCCTGGGGATCGGTCGCGGCCGCCGTCCTCCTGACGGCCGCGGTCACCACCGCCGCCTACGCGCTGGACGCGCTGCACCGACTGCGGGCGAAGGACGCCGCCAGGGCCGCCGAGGCCGACCGGCGTTCCGCCGACGCCGCCCGGGTGGCGGCCGACGCCCGCGCCGAGGCCCAGCGGGTCCGCGGGGAGGCGGACCGGGCGGTCGCCGACGCCCGCGACTACGCGGACCGCGCGGTGGCGGTGGCCCGCACCGGGGCCGATCAGACCGCCGAGGCGGTCCGGATGGAGACCGAGCGCACGGTGGCCGCCGTCCGGGTCGAGGCGGACCGGACCGTGGCCGCCGCCCGCGCCGACGCCGAGCGCGCGGTCGCCGAGCTGCGCGCCGACGCGGACCGCACCGTCGCCGCCGTCCGCGCCGAGGCCGCCGAGTCGCGCACCGAGGCCGAGCGCGTCGCCGCCCTCGCCCGGGTGGACGCCGAACGCGCGCTGGCCGACGCCGCCCGCGCCCGCGGCGAGGCGGCCCGCAGCGAGAGCAGCCGGGCCGCCGCCATCGCCGCCTGCGCCAACGCGGCCGGCCGGATGCAGGCGCTGGCCACCAGCATGCTGGCCGATCTGCGCGAAATGGAGCACCGGCACAGCGACGAGGACGTGCTCACCGACCTGCTGCACCTGGACCACCGCACCGCCCAGGCCGGCCGGCTCGCCGACTCCGTCGCGGTGCTCACGGGCGCGCGGTCGGGCCGCCGCTGGGCGAAGCCGATCGTCATGGAGTCCATCCTGCGCGGCGCGATGGGCCGCATCGGCGGCTACCAGCGGGTCCGGCTGCACAACACCAGCGACGCCGCGATCGCCGGGCACGCCGCCGAGGGCGTGATGCACGCGCTGGCCGAACTGCTCGACAACGCGGCCACGTTCTCGCCGCCCACCGCCGAGGTGCACGTCTACGTGGAGGACGTGCCGGCCGGGCTGGTCGTCACCATCGAGGACAGCGGCCTGGTGATGAGCGAGGTGCAACTGCGCCGCGCCGAGCAGGCGGTCAGCGCCGACCACAGCGGTCTGACCGGACTGTCCGGCACCCGGCTGGGCCTCGCCGTCGTCGGCAAGCTGGCGCGCAAGCACGGGCTGGCCGTCTCCTTCCGGCCCTCCGCGCGCGGCGGCACCGGCGTGGTCGTGCGCATCCCGCACGAGCTGGTCAGCCGCACCCCGAACGGCGTGCGTCCGAGCGGCGTGCGCCCGAGCACGGCGACCCGCACCCCTGCCCGTACGCCGGCCGAAGCCCCCGCCCAGACGACCGACGGCACGGCGGCACGACCGACCGACGGCACGGCGGCACGTACGACCGAAAGCACGGCGGCACGTACGACCGACGGCACGGCAGCACGTACGACCTCAGACACGGCCGCCGACGCGGCCGCCGACACGGCCTCCGACGCGACCGCCGGCACCCGTACCGCGCCGGTGGCCGACGCCCCGGCGCCGGCCTCGTCGGCCGACACCCCCGCCGCCGCCGGCGGCCGCCCCTCGCTGCCCACCCGGAGGTCGACGGCCCCCCGGAGAGCGGCAGCCGCACCCGGACAGACCCGCACGACCGCGACCGCGACCGGGGCGGAGTCCGGGACCTCGGACCACACCCGTACCGCCCCCGACGGCACGGCCGAAGCGCGTCCCGGGGGCGACGGGTCCGAAGGGGCCGCCGGGGCCGACGGGCCCGTCGCGTCCGACCAGCCCGCGCCCCCGCCCGCCGGGCTGCCCAAGCGGCGGCGCGGCGAGACCATGGCGGCCGCCCATCCCGGCGGTGCGCCCTCCGACGCCCCGGCGGCCCCCGCCCGGGGCTCGTCCCGGCCGGGGGCACCGGCCGCAGCCCGTTTCAGCAGCTTCCGCGAAGCGGTACGCACCACCACGGAAGGCACCCCTCGATGACCACCGGACCCAACGGCATCACGTCCGCCCTCACCGGCACCACCGACGAGAAGCTCGACTGGCTGCTGGAGAACCTGCTCAGCCGCACCCCGGGGGCCCGGCACGCGCTGGTGCTCTCGCGGGACGGGCTCAAGCTGTGCCGCACCCCCGAGCTGTCGGTCGACCAGGCCGACCAGCTCGCCGCCATCGCCGCCGGCATCCAGAGCCTGTCGCACGGCGCGTCCATGGAGTTCGGCGACGGCAGCGGCGGGGTCCGCTCGGCGATGGCCGAGTTCTACGGCGGGATCCTGCTGATCGTGGAGGCCGGGCAGGGCGCGCACCTGGCGGTGGTCGCCGCCGAGGACTCCGACGTCGGCCTGGTCGGGCACAACATGAGCGAGCTCGTCGAGCAGCTCGGCGAGCATCTGCACGCCGAGCCCCGGACCTCGTGAGCCCCCGGCGTACGGGGCCGGGGCCCCTCAGCCACCGCGACGAGTCGCCGGACCGGCTGTACACGGTGACCGGCGGCCGTACGCGGTCCGGCCCGGACACCCCGTTCGACCTGGTCACCCTGGTCGTCACGGAGTCCGAGCCCACACCGGGCATGCAGTCCGAGCACGCGGCGATCCTGCGGCTGTGCCGGCGGCCCACCGCCGTCGTGGAGGTCGCCGCCGAGCTGGGACTGCCGGTGGGCATCACGCGCATCCTGCTGTCCGACCTGCTCGACACCGGCCGGATCAGCGCCCGCCACCCCCGTACGCCGGCCGGCGGCCCCGGCGGCTACCGCCTCCCCGACCCCGACATCCTGGAGCAGGTGCTCGTTGGACTCCGCAACCTCTGACGCGACCGCGACGCCGGGCGGCGGCCGTTCGCCCGCCTCGGGCACCGCCCGCGCCCCGCTCGCCACCACCGCCGACAACGGGCTGAAGATCGTGGTCGTCGGCGGCTTCGGCGTCGGCAAGACCACCCTGGTCCGCTCGGTCAGCGAGATCCGCCCCCTCAACACCGAGGAGACGATGACCCGGGCCGGCGAGGCGGTGGACGACACCAGCGGGGTC
>NZ_PVLV01000595.1 GCF_002982015.1 Streptomyces solincola | reverse complement strand
CCAGCGGCTGGATGAAACGGTCCGCCGCCGCCCGGGCCCGCAAGGGCGACGAGCGGGCCCGGGCGGCGGTGGACCGTTTCATCCAGCGGCTGGTGCACGATGTGGCGGCGCTGGTGCTGGCGCTGGACCCGGAGCTGGTGGTGGTGGGCGGCTGGGCGGCCGGCCTGGACGGCGTACTGCAACCGCTGCGCGACGAGCTGGCCCGGTTCTGCCTGCGCCCGCCCCGGGTCGCGCTGTCCCTCCTCGGCGAGGCCGCGGTCGCCACGGGCGCGCTGCGACTGGCGCTGGACCACGTGGAGGAGCAGTTGTTCGCCGTGGAGGGCACGGTGACGGCGCGTCGGTGACCGCCCGGGGGCGGATGGCGGCGGCGCGAACCTCCCGTGACGTGACGACGCCCCCGCCGTCAGGGTCCGGCGGGGGCGGCGGGGGTGGGGTCAGGAGGCGATCTGGAGGTCGCCGGCGTCGCCGAAGGTGAGGCGGCAGGTGTCGGCGCGGTAGGTGCCCAGGGACACGGCGGCGGTGCGGCCGGCGGAGAGGTAGCGGGTGGTGACGACCAGCACCGGGGAGCCGGGCAGCCGGTCGAGTTCCCGGGCGTCGTCGGCGCGGGCCGAGCCGAGTTCCACGGCGCGGTCCTGGCCTTCGAGGGTGAGGCGCTGGAGTTCGCGCAGGACGGCGCGGGCGCGGGCGGGACCGGAGGGGGCCTCGATGGCGGGCAGCGCGGGCACGGACGAGGCCGGGACGTAGAGCTGCTCGGCGGCGACGGGCTGCCCGTGGGTCAGCCGGATGCGGCGGACGGTGTGCACCGGGGCCGCGGCGGCCGGGTCGAGGTCCAGCAGGCGGGCCACGGCGGCGGGCACGTCGGCGGTGGCGCAGTCCTGGGCGCGCCAGTTGTCCTCGGCGGTGCCGGGCCACTGGTGCTGGGTGGTGGAGACGTCCACGCCGACGCGGGGCGGGGCGACGGTGGTGCCGACGCCGCGGCGGCGCTGGAGGCGGCCTTCCAGTTCGAGCTGCTCCAGGGCCTGACGCAGGGTGGCGCGGGCGACGCCGAAACGCGCGGCCAGGTCGCGCTCGTTGGGCAGGATCTCGCCCACCGCGAAGTCGGTGTCGAGGGCTTCGCCGATGACGGTCTTCAGGTGCCAGTACTTCGGCTCCGGCACCGATTCGAGCTGCGTGGTCCCCACCCTGATCCTCCGCAATCGCCGGCCGTGTGGCGGCTTACCATGCCTTGTTTATTAAAGGTTCCTGCACTAACTCTGCGACCATAGGGCGGCACTCCCCCTTGGTCAAGACCAATCCTCGGACGGTCACGGAGCGGAACCGGCTTTTGCCGCAGAGCGTTCACACACTGTTCGCGGCTCCCGGACGGCCGCCCGGGCGCGCCTCTTGAAGTCGGCGCGTTCGGCGGGCGATTGTTGCTGACGGTACGTCCCATACCAGTCGGGTCGGACGGGAGACGGGAGCGGCGGCATGGCCGAGCGGATCACCTTCGGTGTCGAGTCCGGGAGCGGGGCGGGCACGGTGTCGGTGGAGTACGAGCGGCTGGGCTCGGGTGCGCCGCTGCTCCTGCTGCACGGGATAGGGCATCACTGGCAGGCGTGGCAGCCGGTGCTGGAGATCCTGGCGGGCGAGCGCGAGGTGGTCGCGGTGGACCTGCCCGGCTTCGGCGCGTCCTCCGCGCTGCCGGACGGCTTCGCGTACGACCTGCCGACGGTCGGCCCGGTGCTGGGGGCGCTGTGCGCGGCGCTGGACCTGGACCGGCCGCACGTGGCGGGGAACTCGCTGGGCGGTCTGCTGGCGCTGGAGCTGGGACGCCGTGGGCTGGCCCGGTCGGTGACGGCGCTGTCGCCGGCGGGCTTCTGGACCGAGGCGGAGCGGCGGTACGCGTTCGGGACGCTGCTGGCGATGCGGCGCGGCGCGGAGGCGCTGCCACTGGCGACGATCGAGTGGCTGTCGCGGTCGGCGGCCGGACGGGCGGCGCTGACCAGCACCATCTACGCCCGTCCTGGCCGGCGCCCGCCGGAGGCGGTGGTGGCCGAGACGCTGGCGCTGCGGCGCGCGGCGGGCTTCGCCCAGACACTGGCGGCCGGCCGCCGGGTGGCGTTCGCGGGCGAGCTGCCGGGACTGCCGGTGACGGTGGCCTGGGGCACCCGGGACCGGCTGCTGCTGCGCCGGCAGGGGCCTCGGGCCAAGCGGGCGCTGCCGGAGGCGCGCCTGGTGCGGCTGCCGGGGTGCGGGCACGTGCCGATGAACGACGATCCGGCGCTGGTGGCGCGGGTCATCCTGGACGCGAGCCGCTGAGCGGGCCCCGAGAGGAGCGGCCGGAAGCCCCGTGGCCCCGCCCCCGCATCACGGGTGGGGCGGGGCCACGGATCCGGCAGCGCCGCAGCCAGCAGGCGCGAATGGATGACCGCCAACGTACCGGCGGCCACTGACAACCGGCCGGGGACGCACACCCCGGGCCCCGTCCGCGTACACCGCCGGCGTCCGGGTCTCGCGTATCGCGCCACAAGCGGCCCGAAATCGCCCGTCGGCCTCCCAAATCACTGCTTAACCGATCAGTCACAGAGCGTTCGTGGACGCGCAACACCGGCGGGCCACAGTGAGGCCATGACTGATGTGACTTCCCGCAGGCGCACCCGCCGGCACGACCGCACCCGCAAGCATGACCTCGCCCGCCGGCACGACCGCGCCCGCCGGCACCACTGGCGGCGGGACCTGGTCGAGCTGGCCGCGATGTTCGCCGCCGTGGCGGTGGTGGACCTGGTGGCCAAGCTCGTGGCGCACGGGCCGGACGGGCCGTATGTGCTGGGCGTCTCGGCGGTGGCGCTGGTCGCCACGGCGGCGTTCCACATCTGGTGGTCGCGGCGGCACGGGCACGCCCCGCCGCTGGATACCGATACCGGCGGCCCGGCGGCGGCCGGGCCGCAGATCGCGCCCGCGGAGCGGGAGGGCGCGCCCGCCGGGCGGGAGACCGCGCTGTGGCGGATGCGGACCACCGTGCGGGACCAGCCGGGCAGCCTGGCGGCGCTGTGCGCGGCGCTGGCCGGACGGGGCGTGGACATCCTGACCCTCCAGACGCACCCGCTGGCCGACGGCACGGTGGACGAGTTCCTGCTGCGGGCCCCGGCCTCGCTGGAGGCGGACGAGCTGTCCGCGGCGGCGGGGGCGGCCGGCGGGCGGGACACCTGGTCGGAGCGGGCGGACGCGCACGATCTGGTGGACACCCCGGCCCGGGTGCTGGGCCTGGCCACCCGCACCGCGCTGGACGCGGCCGAACTTCCCCTTTCGCTGCGGCAGTTGCTGGGGAGGTGCACGATCCACTCGCTGCCGGCGGTGTCGCTGTCGGGGCGTCCGACCGGGGTGAGCGCCCCGGTGGAGGGCGCGCTGGAGGACGGCGACACGGTGATGAGGCTGCGCGACCCGCGCGGCGGGGTGCTCACCCTCACGCGGGCGTATCTGCCGTTCACGCCGACCGAGTTCGCGCGGGCGCGGGCGCTGGTGGAGCTGGACGCCCGGCTGGGGCCGCGGATGCCGCGCGGCCGGGACGTGCTGACGCTGCCGGAGGGCGGCGAGATCACGGTGCGCCGGGCCGGGCCGGAGGACCTGGCGGCCGCCCGGGCGATGCACGACCGGTGCTCGGAGCGGACCCTGGGGCTGCGCTACCACGGTCCGGTCGGGGACGCCGACCGCTATCTGCGGCATCTGCTCAGCCCGCGCTTCGGCCGGACGCTGGCGGTGGAGGCGTCCGGCCCGGCGGGCGGCCCCGGGCGGATCGTGGCGCTGGGCCATCTGCTGTGGGACGGGGACGAGACGGAGGTGGCGCTGCTGGTGGAGGACGACTGGCAGCGCCGCGGGATCGGCTCCGAGCTGCTGGCCAAGCTGGTGGGACTGGCCCGCGAGGCCGACTGCGAGAGCGTGTACGCGGTGACCCAGTCGTCCAACACCGGGATGGTGGCGGCGATGCGGGCGCTCGACCTCCCGCTGGACTACCAGATCGAGGAGGGCACCCTGGTGATCACCGCGGACCTGGCCCCGCGCCGGCCGGGGTCGGCAGACCGCCGGCCGCACGCGGCACGGCAGGCCGGCGCGACGGGGCCGTCCGGGAGCTGAGCGCCTCGGTCAGATCGCGCCACAGGTCCTCGACGTCCTCCAGGCCGACGGACAGCCGCAGCAGCCGGTCGCTGACGCCGGCGGCCCGCCGGTCCCCCTCGGCCACGATGCGATGGCTGAT
>NZ_PVLV01000594.1 GCF_002982015.1 Streptomyces solincola | reverse complement strand
GTCCCCACCCCACCGAAGGGCGTCCGCCATGCACCGGGCACTGATCGTCGTCGACGTACAGAACGACTTCTGCGAGGGCGGCAGCCTCGCCGTGACCGGGGCCGCGGACGTGGCCGCGGCCATCACCGACCTGGTCGGCGAGGCGGCCGGGGCGGTCTACCGGCACGTGGTGGCGACCCGGGACCACCACATCGACCCGGGCGGCCACTTCTCCGACCAGCCGGACTACGTGGACTCCTGGCCGGTGCACTGCGTGGCCGGCACCGAGGGCGCCGGCTTCCACCCGAACTTCGCGCCCGCCGTGGCGTCCGGCGCCATCGACGCGGTCTTCGACAAGGGCGCGTACGCGGCCGCGTACAGCGGTTTCGAGGGGACGGACGAGAACGAGACCGGGCTGGCGCAGTGGCTGCGCGAGCGGGGGGTGACCGAGGTGGACGTGGTCGGCGTCGCCACCGACCACTGCGTGCGCGCCACCGCGCTGGACGCGGTCCGCGCGGGCTTCCGCACCCAGGTGCTGCTGGACCTGACGGCCGGGGTGGCCGAGGAGACCAGCGAGCGCGCCCTGGAGGAGCTGCGGGCGGCCGGCGTGGAGCTGACCGGCAAGCCGGTCGTCCAGCCCGCCGAGCGCTGAGGCGACCGGGGCCGTCCGGGCCGCCGCCTCAGTGGGTGCCCGTGCGGCGGCCGTCCTCGCGAGCGCGCGGGCCGTCGTCCCGGGGGCCGCGTCCGGCGCCGTCGCCGGGCGCGAGCAGGCCGTCGCGGGGTTCGGCCGAGCGCCAGAAGAGCGGGCGGGAACCGCTCCGGGGAGCCGGCGGCCGGGCCACCGGCGCCTGGGCTTGCGGGGCAGCGGGGGCATGCGCCTGCGGGGCGGCGGTGCGGGCGGCCTGCGGGCGGCGCGGCAGGGCGCGGATGGGGTGCCACAGCTCGGCGTCGCCCTGCGGCAGGGTCCGCCAGAGCAGCCCCTCCGGGTGGTGCAGCACGGCGGTGACCTCGTCCGGGGTGGGCGGGTGGGTGTTGCCCCGGAGGTAGACGGCGCGCAGGCCGAGGTTGCGGAGCCGGGTCAGGGCGCGCGGGCGGTTGACGGCGTGCACCAGGACGCGCACCGAGGAGCCGTCGCCGGCCGGACTGGGCAGGCCGAGCGCGACGACCACACTGCCGCCGGGCAGCCTGCTGAATCCTCCGCCGGGCATCCCCGTCCTCCTTCTCGCGTCGCCGGTGCCGTCCGGGTGTCAATAAGCGCCGAGCCCCATGCACCTAAACACGATCGGCCGCCGCCCGCTAGAGGGCGACGGCCGATCATGCTGTGACCTGCGGTTTTACTGTTACTTAGAGGACGGACCGACCTTGATCTTGATCGTCTGCCCGTTCCTCGGCTGGTCGACGATGGAGATCTTGGTGTTGGTGTCAGTTACCTTGACGCCGGCCCGCTCGGTCTCCTGGTACCAGTAGACGCCCTTGCGGTCGTCGAAGGCCGGGACGCCGGCCAGCGACGGGACGCGCACCGGCACGTTCGCCTTGTGCAGGGTGAGCGCGTCCGTGCGGTAGAGGCTGAAGGGCGAGTCGTACGCCTGGACGCGGTTGCGCTGGAGCGTGCCGTCCTTCCACTTCAGCGGCTTGGCGTGGGCGTCGACCGGCAGGATCAGGCCCTGGCCCGGGTGGACGGCGGTGTTGTTGTCCTTCTGGGAGGTGTCCCACTGCCAGACCAGCAGGCCGGTCTGGTACGGGTAGTGCTCCACCCAGCCGTCCTTCGGCGCGGTGAAGCCGAAGTTGTACGGGCCGGTCTTCAGGGTCCTGTCGTACGAGACGTACTGCCGGTTCTCGGCGATGTAGTACTGCTCGTAGGCGTTGGTGAAGGCGGCGCCGATGCGCGAGAAGCCCTTCGCCGTCCAGCCGTTGTCGCCGTTCTCGGCGCCGTCGGTGAAGACCGCCGCGCCGTCCGCGGTGAGCGCGATGGAGTCGGCGGTGAAGCCCTTGCCGCCCGCGCCGCCGTCGGTCTGGTAGCGGAAGCGGAGGTCGAACTTCTTGCCGGCGTACGCGTCGAGCGGGTACACGAGCTTCTGGTACGAGCCGGAGACGTCGGTCAGCGCGGGGGCGCCGGAGGCGTCGGCCGGGATGGCCTTGCCGTTGGCGGTGCCGGCCAGCGCGGTCCAGCTCTTGCCGCCGTCTGTGGACACCTCGGTGTAGAGGTAGTCGTAGTCCTTCTCGATGTCCCACCAGCCGTCCAGGGCCAGTTCGGCCTTGGACTTGCCGGTGAGGTCGACGGAGCGGGTGAGGGTGTTCTTCAGGTCGTCGCCCATGTCGCTCCACCACTGGGTGGCGCCCTGGGCGGGCTTCACGACCGAGGTGGTGACGTTCTTCTTGGGCAGTTCGACGACGACGGCCTGCGGGTTCTTGGTGTTGTACGCCGAGACGCCCAGCGTGTGCGTCGACTTGGTCGCCGCCTTGGCCTTCTCGTAGTTCAGCCAGCCGAGCTGGAGCTTGTCCCACGAGGTCATGTCGCCGGGCAGGTCGCCGATCTCGGTCTTGCCGGTGCCCAGCCAGGAACCGGAGGACATCAGCGACCAGAAGCCGGTGGAGTTCTCCGCGCCGGGCTGGCCGGAGGTGTCGTAGAGGTCCGGCAGGCCGAGGTCGTGGCCGTACTCGTGGGCGAAGACGCCCAGTCCGCCGTTCTCCGGCTGCATGGTGTAGTCGCCGACCCAGATGCCGCTGTTGCCGATCTGGGTGCCGCCGGCCTTGTTGCTCGCCGGGCCGGTCTTGCCGGCGTCGGTGCCGTAGGCGTACCAGCGGTGCGCCCACAGGGCGTTGGTGCCCTCGGCGCCGCCGCCCGCGGACTCGTCCTCGCCGGCGTGCACGATCTGGAAGTGGTCGATGTAGCCGTCGGGCTCGTTGAAGTTGCCGTCGGCGTCGAAGTCGTAGCGGTCCCACTGGTCGTACTGGGCGAGCTGCGCCTTGATCTGGGCGTCGGTCCTGCCGGCCGCCTTCTGCTGCGCCGACCAGGCGGTCACGCCGTCGCGGACGGCGTCCCACACGTTGGCGCAGTTGGTCGAGCCGCAGTAGTTGGAACCGTAACGGGCCTCGTTGTACTGGACCTTGACCCAGTCGGAGACCGTGCCGTCGACCGAGTAGCGACCCGAGGAGGTCTTCTCGTAGTAGGTCTTCAGCGACTCCTTCTTCTTGCCGGTCTTCTTGTCCGTGCCGGTGCCGAAGTAGAGGTCCTGGAAGTGCTGCCGGTTGTAGTCCTTCTGCCAGGCCGTGGAGTTGTCGACCTTGCGGTCGGGCTCGGCTATCCGGTTGTGCTGGGGGCCGGGCGTGCCGCCGTACTTCGGCTTCAGGTCCGGGGTGTCGTCGTCGGCGCGGTCGACGAGGGTGGTGTCGTCCACCTTGTCGCCGAACTCGACCAGGATGGTGAAGATCTTGTCGGTCTTCTCACGGCCGAGCTCGACGTACTTCTTGTCGTCCAGCTTGACGACCTTGGAGGCGCCCCTGCGCTCCACCTTGAGGTCGCCGGCCAGCACCTGCTCCAGCGCGGCCTCGCGCTGCTGGGCCTGCTGCCTGCTGAACGGGCCGTCGAGGTCGTGGTCGACCTTGGCGGCGTGGTCGTGCCCGGGAACCCCGTGCGCACCGGGCGCGGGGTCGTGGCGCTCCACGGAGCGAACCGGGCGGTTGTCGGCCTGCGCCGTGGTGAGGGCGGAGGCGGTGGCGGCGGTGGCGGCGAGCGCCACAAGCACCGCGGACGTCCTGAACGCCCGTCGTCTGCTGGTCACTTGATCTTGTCCTCCCCGCGCTCCGGGCACCGCGGATGGGGGGTCGAAGTGTTTATCCGCGTGCGGAGTCGCGTCACAAGTGACGACATTCGACCGGATGGTGGCGCGAAAAGACAGACCTTGACTTGTGAGGAGTGTGTGCTCTATGTGGACACGTCAACCCGGATTACGGACATGTCGACAACGCGACGCGCGGCGGGGTGGTCCGGGCGCCGGGAGGCGGCGGCGGGACACCGGGGCCGGACATGGCGGTGTCGGTCCGAGCCCGGCCCGGCTCCCCCGGCTTCGACCCCGTGCGCCCCCCGTGCACCGGTACCGTGGGTCAACTCACGCTTACTGCCGGTTCCTTCGGGGCATCCACCCTCGTAGAGTCGAAGCAGGGCGGCCTTTCCCCGAGGGCCGCGCGCTCTCGCAGGCCAGCAATCCCCGTACGCCCCCGCACAGGCCCTCGTCTCCCACCCTCCCGAGGACGGAAGCCGCCATGCCGCGTCCGATCACCGCACAGCTCGCGTACGGTTCGGCCACCACCGTCCTCGCGACCGTCACCCTGCTGCTCGCCTCCGGCGCCACCAGCGGTCCGGACGTCGCGCTGGTGGGGGTGGCGTCCCTGCTGCTCGGGGTGCTCGTCGCGGTGGGCGTACGCCTCCCCGCCGCGCTGCGGGCACGCGCGAAGGCCCGGACCGCCGGGCGGCACACCGCCGCCCCGACAACCGGGCCCTACGCCCGCCGCCCGCGGGCCGGGGCCGAGACCCCGGCGCGCGAGCACTCCCTGCGCCGCTGAACCCCCGCCGCCGTCGACCCGGTCAGCGGGGAGTCGTCGACACCACCACGGTCTTCGCGGCCTTGTCGTGCAGGCCCTGCCGGTACGGCTTGTCGACCAGGATGAGGATCAGGATCAGCAGCGGCCACAGGCAGGCGCAGCAGATCAGCGCGGGCAGCCAGAGCACGATGGCGCGGATCAGCGCGGCGTTGGTGTCCGGCACCCGGCCGTCGTTGAGCATCCCGACCCGCAGGCCCATCAGCCGCTTGCCGAGCGTCTGGCCGTTCCTCCGGTGGAAGAAGGTGTCGTAGGCGACGTACGCCACGATGGTGATGAGCTGGAACACCACCTGCCCGGTGCTGCTCGACGTCCAGACGTCCGCCACGTCCTCGTCCGTCACCCGGCGGTAGATGTCGAACGGGATGCCGATGATCGCCAGCGGGATGGCGACGATCACCCAGTCGACGAGCCGCGCCATGATGCGCCGCCCGATCGGCGCGAGCGGCGGCATCCCGGCCAGCGGATCGCCCGCCCCGCCGTACCCTGTCTCTTATACACATCTCCGAGCCCACG
>NZ_PVLV01000593.1 GCF_002982015.1 Streptomyces solincola | reverse complement strand
CCCTGACCCCGCCCGACCCGCGGCGCCTCCCGCCCCGGCCGGAATAGCCTTTGTCCGGGCCGGGTTGGCACCGTCATGACGATCGACGCGCCCGCAGCTCCCCGATCCGCCGACCCCCGCTCGTTCCTCTTCGTCCTCGGATCATCCCGGCCCGGCGGCAACACCGAGATCCTGGCCCGCGCCGCCGCCGAGGCCCTGCCGCCCGGGACGGCGCAGCAGTGGGTGGACCTCGCCGGGCTGGCTCTGCCCGACTTCCAGGACGGCCGCCACGAGGCCGGCGAGCGGATCGGCGGCGACGCGGAGGACCTGCTGCGCGACGCCACCCTGGCGGCCACCGACGTCGTCCTCGCCTCGCCGCTGTACTGGTACACCCTGTCCGCGCACACCAAGCGCTACCTGGACTACTGGTCGGGCTGGCTCGGCGAGGACGGCCTGGACTTCAAGGCCCGGATGGCGGGGTGCACCCTGTGGGGCGTCACCGCGATGGCCGACCGCGAGCACGCCGCCGCCGACGGACTGGTCACCACCCTCACCCACTCGGCCGCCTATCTGGGCATGCGCTTCGGCGGGGTGCTCTTCGGCAGCGGCTCCAAGCCCGGCGACGTACGCCGCGACACCGACGCCCTGGCGCGGGCCCGCACCTTCCTGGCCGGTGAGGCCCCGCTCGCCCGCTTCTCCTACGAGCGGGTGCCGATGGGCGTCTGACCTGGACTTCCCCCACGATCCCTCCGCCGATCGGGCCCGTCCGCCCGACGGGGGACCACCGGGCGCGCCGGTGGCCGGATCGAGCCGCCGGCACCGGTCGTCCCGGCCTCAGATGGCGTTCATCCGGTGGAAGAGCGCGTCGACGCGCCGTGCGAGATCGAAGTCGACAGCCGTCACGGACCCGTATCGGCGGGTCCGGAAGACCACCGTCACCAGGCGCTTGTCGCGGACGTGCAGATCCGGGTGGTGGTTGGCCTCCACGCAGAGCTCGGCGACGGCCACCACGAAGTCGATCGACATGTCGAAGGACTCGCTGCGGAAGACCTTGCTCAGGCCGGCTCCGTCCGACACCCACCCCGGCATGGTCTCCAGTCGGTGCCTGACCTCGTCGGCCGCCAGGGTGCCCACGATGCCGCGGCATACCCGGTGCCGCCCCGCCGCAAGCGGCTCGGCCGCAGGGTGTTCGGATGTCACGGTCGTCTCCGTCTCCTCGGGGTGTGCGGGAGGTGATGTCGGAGTCCGGCTCACCCTCCGCGGGTGTGCATCTCCAGGTGCGGGTCACGCCGGAGACTGTCCAGTGAGACGAACGCGCTCCGTCGGGACTGGAGAAGCCTCTCCTGCGCGCCCCGGTCGGCTCGCGCGCACCACGCGTCCCTCACCATTCGGCGCAGTTCCCCGTCGCTGGCGCCTTCCCGCAGGGGTTGTCTCAGATTCAGGCCGTCGAGCGAGTACAGGCAGGTCAGGAGGAGCCCGTCCGCTGTCAGACGGCTCCGGTCGCACGTATCGCAGAACGGCTGCGTGGTCGAGGAGACGAGGCCGAACGTCGTTCCGTCGCCCAGGGCGTAGCGCTCGGCCGGCGCCGCGCCGCGCTCGTCGTCCAGGGCCCGCGGAGCCTCACCGTAGTGGTCCGCGAGGAGGGCGAGCACCTCGTCGCGCGAGACGACCTTCGAGGCGTTCCAACCGGTGGCTCCTCCGACGTCCATGTACTCGATGAACCGCACTTCGGCGGACACCGTCCGGCCGAACTCGATGAGGTCCGCCAGCTCGTCCTCGTTGAAGTCGCGCACGACGACGGTGTTGATCTTCGTCCCCTTGAATCCGGCAGCCGGCAGGGCGTTGATTCCCTCGATCACCGCCGCGTGGCTGTTCCGTCGGCTGAGGGCGCGGAAACGCTCCGCGCGCAGGGTGTCCAGGCTCACCGTCACCCGGCTGAGGCCTGCGCGCTTCAGCTCTTGCGCCAGCGGTGCGAGAAGGACGCCGTTCGTGGTCACGGCCAGGTCGCGCAGACCGCGGCCGAACCTGCCGGCGAGTTCGCCCACGATCTGCGGGAAATCAGGTCGGATGAGCGGCTCGCCGCCCGTCAGCCGGATCTTGGCCACGCCCAGCGCGATGAAGACGTCCGCGAGACGAGCCAGCTCGGGAAGCGTCAGCACGTCGCTTTTGGACAGCCAGGTGTAGTGCTCCTCCGGCATGCAGTAGCGGCACCGCAGATTGCACTGGTCGAGCACGGATATGCGCAAATCCCGCAGGGGGCGGTGGAAAACGTCCCGGGGTGGTGGTTCGGCGTCTGGTCGCACGAGGTCTCCCGCGGCTCGGACACAAACTTACGTTGCGGTTGACTGCCCATTCCTTCGGCGCGCCCCGGCTTTGTCGACGGGCTGCCTGTCCGCGGACCGTTTCCAGAATCCCGATTCTACCCGGACAGGGAATCGGCGTCCTCCGCAGAGGCCGGGCCTTCGTGAAGGGGGTGGTGCGGCGGAAACTAGTCGGCAGCCGTGTTCTTCTCCGGCTCCGCGCGCGACAGCAGGAAAGCCGAGACGACCGACGCCACGAGCACGACGGAACTGGCGACGAAGAACGCTGCCGCCACCGCCTGGGTGACCGCGGCCTTCAGGTCGGGAAGCAGGTCGGCGGGAACGCCGGCGGGCAGTCTCTGCCGGTCAAGGGCCACGAACTGGCCGACGGATCGCTCCACCAGCGGAAGACGGCTCATCGGGATGCGGCCGTCCTGTTCGATGAGCCCGGCCAGATTCGTTCTCCGTACGTGGACGAACACCGCGCCCAGGACCGCGATGCCCAGGGCGCCGCCCAGCTCACGCGTCGTCTGCACGACGCCCTCCGCCTGTCCGCGCAATGCCGCGGGTGTGACGTTGAAGGCCTCGGTGAAGAGCGGGGCGACCGCCAGGCCCACTCCCACCCCGTTCGTGGCGCAGCAACCGATCAACCACTCGCTGCTCTCCAGACGCACGGTCAGGGCCGCGCACAGAGTCCCGGCGAACACCAGGGCTCCGCCCAGCACCACGGGTGTCCGAGGCCCCGCACGGTCGTAGAGCAGTCCGCCCAGTGGACCGCACAGGATGACGGGGAGGCTGAGCGGGAGCACGAGGAGTCCCGCCTCCACGGCGGAGAGGCCGAGGACGTCCTGCACCCACAGGACGGTGAGAACCTGAAACCCGATGGCGGAGAACCGCAGGGTCGCAAGCATGCCGACGGAACCACCGAAGGACCGCAAGGCGAACAGTCGGAAGTCGATCAACGGGTTCTCCGACCGTAGTTCCCGGACTACCGTCACCAGCGCCACGGCGAGGCTTCCGCAGAGTACGCCGAGCGTCGCGGCGGAACCGATGCCCCACTCGGGCAGGGCGGAGACGGCGAATACCGTTCCCCCCATTCCGAGGACGAGCAGCGGCGCGCTGCTCCACGGAACGGGGGTGCGCTCGGCGTGGTCGGCGGGCGGCAGCACGTGCAAGGCGGCCAGGCAAACCAGTCCCAGCGGTAGGTTGACGAAGAAGACGGCACGCCAGGACGCGGTGGTGGTCAACAGTCCGCCGAGCAGCGGGGCCAGCCCGACGGCCAGGGTCGAAGCGCTGCTCGCGATGCCCACCGCCCGCCCCCGCTCGCGCCGTTCGAACTGCGAGGCGAGGACCGTCTCGGCGTTCGGCCGCACGAACGCCGCGCCCGCTCCTTGGCAGGCGCGGGCGGTGATCAGCCACCCGGGGGATTCGGCGAAGGCGCCGGCGACCGAGGCGGCGATGAAGAGGACGATGCCCATCCTCAGGAACCGGACGTGTCCGAAGGAATCCCCGATGCGCCCCCCGAGTGCGACGAATCCCGCGTAGGGAATGAGGAACGCGCTGACGAACCACTGCACGTCCGTCCCGGAGGCGTCCAGGCCTCGCTGCATCGCGGGGAGCGCGACCAGTACGACGAGGGCGTCGATGCCGACCATCGCCCTGACGGCGATCATGGTGCACAGGACCCACCAACGGTGATCCGCATCCCTGCGCCGCATGCGCCAGAACGTCCCTTCTCTGTGTGCCCCCGGAAGCCGGTGCCGAGGGAGGGCGCGCACCGGCTCAGGGCGACGCGGCGGTCAGCTCGTCGAGGGCGTCGTGCAGCAGCGGGGACAGCACGGCCAATCCGTCGCGCACACCACCCGACGAACCAGGAAGATTGACGATCAGAGTGCGGCCCGCGACTCCGGCCAGCCCTCGGGACAGCGCGGCAGCGGGCACCTTGCTCGTACCGTGGGCTCGGATCGCCTCGGCGATGCCGGCGATCTCGTAGTCGAGGACCCGGCGGGTCGCTTCAGGTGTGCGATCGGTGGGGGAGATGCCGGTGCCGCCGTTGGTCACGATCACGTCGTAACCAGCCGTCACCCCGTCGCGCAGGGCCACCTCCACGGGGTCGCCGTCGGGTACCACCAGCGGCCCGTCCACGGCGAACCCCATGCGGGTGAGCGCCTCCACCAGGATGGGGCCGCCCTTGTCCCCGTACACGCCGGCGGCGGCGCGGTCGGAGGCGCTCAGGACGAGGAGGCGCCGTCGCGCCCGGCGCGTGTCACCGCTCGTCGGTGCGTCCGCAGGCGTAGGGGCCTGGTCGTCCGCCGTATGGTGCACGTGCACCTCACCTGTGCGGGAACTCATCCTCGATCCTCTGGCGTGAGTACGCCCCGGACTTGCCGCCGCTGATCGCCTCGACCCGGATGTCGGTGATGACCGCGCCCTTGTCCGACTCCTTGATCATGTCGATCACGGTCAGCGCGGCGATCGAGACCGCGGTCAGGGCTTCCATGCTCACTCCGGCCCGATCCATCGCCCGCACGGTCGCGACGATCTCCACGTCGTCGTCTCCCACCGTCAGATCGACCGTGACGCCGGAGACGGCCAGGTGATGGCACAGCGGCAGGAGTTCCGACGTCCGCTTGGCGCCGAGGATCCCGGCCACCCTGGCGGCGGACAGCACCTCTGACGTCGGCACCTTCTCGTCCTTGAGCAACTCGAGGGTGCGTGCCGAGACCCGCACGTGGCCGCTGGCGCGCGCCATGCGTGCGGCGACGTCGTTGTCCGCGACATCGAGCAGGTACGCCTCGTCCGTCGCGGCGTGCTTTTCTCTGGACTGCTCCACCGTCATGGCATCTCTCTTCCAGAAGGTGCTGGTGCGGGCGCTCGGGACTGCGAATCTGCCGTATCGCGGAAGGGCGTCCGCCGTAAGACCGGGTCGGAAAGGCCGCAAGTGTGTATGAAGGGCACAGAAATGCCCCTGTCGTGTGATGCCAGCTCATTCTAGGCGGCCTGCGGACAAACCGCTGGGTGACACGGCTCCCCGGGTTCCGCCGCACCGCGCCCCCGCGCCGGACGCGACCTGCGAGGACGGCGGCACCCGGCGCGGACTCGTCAGCGCAGGCCGGCGAACCGGGCGGCGGGCTCGCGGAGCAGGGTGTGCAGGCCGGTGAAGACCCTCGCCGCCCGGCCGCCGGGCCAGTCGGCCGGCAGCAGGGCGGCGGGCAGGCCCGGGTCGGCGTAGGGCAGCCGCCGCCAGGAGTCCAGCGCCAGCAGGTGGTGCCGGTAGGCGTCCTCGTCGCCGCCCGGCCCGGGGCAGGCGGCCCCTCCGGTGCGGGAGGTCCACGCGCGGAGCACCGGCTCGTGCCGCTCCAGGAAGTCCTCGTACAGCGCGGCGATGGCGTCCAGGTCCCACCAGCGGCCCACCGCCTCGGCGGTGGCGGCGAAGCCCAGGTGCTCGCCGCGGAACAGGTCGACGTACGGGTCGAGCCGCAGCCGGCGCAGGGTGCGCCGGGTCTCCTCGTACAGCGCCGCCGGGGCGATCCACACCCCGGGCGCGGCCGTGCCGAAGCCGAGCCGGCCCAGACGCGAGCGCAGCAGGTGGCGCTTGTGCCGCTCGGCCTCCGGCACCGAGAACACCGCCAGCACCCAGCCCTCCCCGGCCGCCCGGCGGTCGTCCGGGTAGATCCGCCGGTCGCCGTCGTCCAGCAGTTGGCGGGCCTCCTCCGACAGGGCGTAGCCGGCCGCGCCGTCCGCGGTGCGACCGGCCACCAGCAGCCCGCGCCGCTTGAGCCGGGACACCGAGGAGCGCACCGAGGGGGCGTCCACGCCGAGCGCCGCCAGCAGCCGGATCAGCTCGGCCACCGGCAGCGGCTCGCCGCCCGGGTCGCGTCCGTAGACGCCGTACAGGGAAACGATCAGGGAGCGGGGGGTGTGCTGGTCGGCCACCTGATCACTCTAGGTCGTGCCCGCGCGGCCCTTTCCGGTTGCCCCGCGCAGCCGGAAGCGCTGGAGCTTGCCGGTGGCGGTGCGCGGCAGCGCGTCCAGGAACTCGATCCGGCGCGGGCACTTGTACGGGGCGAGGCGGGCGGCGGTGAAGGCGCGCAGGGCCTCCGCGGCGGCCCGGTCCCGCGGCAGCCCGTCGCGCAGCACCGCGTACGCCACCACGACCTGCCCGCGCAGCTCGTCCGGCGCGCCGACCACCGCCGCCTCCACCACGTCCGGGTGGGCCAGCAGCGCCTCCTCGACCTGCGGCCCGGCGATGTTGTAGCCGGCCGAGACGATCATGTCGTCGGCGCGGGCCACATAGCGCAGATAGCCGTCCGGCTCCCGGACGTAGGTGTCGCCGGTCAGGTTCCAGCCGCCGCGCACGTACTCGCGCTGGCGCGGATCGCCGAGGTAGCGGCAGCCGACCGGACCGCGCACCGCCAGCAGCCCCTCCTCGCCGTCCGGCACCGGCGCGCCGCCCTGGTCCACCACCCGGGCCTGCCAGCCCGGCACCGGCAGGCCGGTGGCCCCGGGCCGGATCGCCCCGTCGGCCGCCGAGACGAAGATGTGCAGCAGTTCGGTGGCCCCGATGCCGTTGATCAGCTCCAGGCCGGTGCGCTCCCGCCACGCCGTCCAGGTGGCGGCGGGCAGGTTCTCGCCGGCCGACACGCAGCGGCGCAGCGAGGAGAGGTCCGGCGCGCCCGGTGCGGCCAGCTCCTCCAGCATCACCCGGTACGCCGTCGGGGCGGTGAACAGCACGCTCACCCCGTGCTCGGCGATCGCCGGCAGCAGCTGCCTGGGCCCGGCCTGCTCCAGCAGCAGCGCCGACGCCCCGGCCCGCAGCGGGAAGAGCACCAGACCGCCCAGGCCGAAGGTGAAGCCGAGCGGCGGGGAGCCGGCGAACAGGTCGTCGGGGCGGGGCCGCAGCACGTGCGCCGAGAAGGTGTCGGCGACCGCCAGCACGTCGCGGTGGAAGTGGACGCACCCCTTGGGCCGCCCGGTGGTGCCGGAGGTGAACGCGATCAGCGCGACGTCGTCGGCTGCGGTGTCCACGGCCGGGAAGGGGCGGCCGGCGTGCCGTTCGGTGAGCCGCAGCAGGTCGTCGGGGGACTCGCCGCCGTACGGGGTGATCCGCAGCCCCGGCACCTCGGCGGCCCGCAGGTCCGTCAGCGCCCGCGCGTCGCACAGCGCGTGCGAGACCCGGGCCATCGCGCCCACCACCGCCAGCTCCGGGGCGCGGGTCTGCGCCAGCACGGTGACGGCGACCGCGCCCGCCTTCACCACGGCCAGCCAGCAGGCCGCCAGGAGCGGGGTGGTGGGGCCGCGCAGCAGCACCCGGTTGCCGGGCACCACGCCCAGGTCCTCGGTGAGCACCCGGGCGATCGCGTCCACCCGGGCCAGCAGTCCGCCGTACGTCCAGAGGCCGCCGCCGCCGTCCAGGAAGGCGGGCCGGTCCGGGCCGAAGAGCTCGGTCGTGCGGTCCAGCAGCTCCCGCCCGCAGTTGAGCCGGTCCGGGTAGCGCAGCTCGGGCAGGTCGAAGACCAGCTCCGGCCACTGCTCGGGCGGCGGCAGCCCGTCCCGGGTGAAGGTGTCGAGGTGGGCCGAGGGCGTGAGGTCCATGGTTCGCCTCCTGGGCAGGGGCGGGAACGCCCAACGAGCGTATCGTGATGGTGACGACAGTCAACGGTCCGCGATAGGTCCTGTGCCGGGCGGACGCCACCCCGTGCCGGGTGGGCGCCCGGCGCCCCGTCCCCATCCTCCCGAGGGAGCGCGAATGCCCGCATTCTCACTCGAACCGGAGCAGACCGCCTGGTGCGCCGCACTGCGCGAGCTGGCCGCCCGGCAGCTGAGGCCGCTCGCCGAGAAGGGCGAACCGGGCCGGGTCAACCGCCCGCTGGTGGCCGCCCTCGGTGAACACGGCCTGATCGGGCGGCTGTTCGAGGCGGGCGCACTGGACCTCTGCCTGATGCGCGAGTCGCTGGCCCGGGAGTGCACCGAGGCCGAGACCGCGCTCGCCCTCCAAGGGCTGGGCGCCCATCCGGTCGCCGCCCACGGCAGCCCCGCCCAGCGCGCCCGCTGGCTTCCCGAGGTCACCGCCGGACGGGCCGTCGCCGCCTTCGCGCTCAGCGAGCCGGGCGCCGGCTCCGACGCCGCCGCCCTCGCCCTCACCGCCGCCCCGGACGGCGCCGGCTGGCGGCTCACCGGCGAGAAGACCTGGATCTCCAACGCCCCCGAGGCCGACCTCGTCACCGTCTTCGCCCGCACCACCCCCGGCGCCGGGGCCCGCGGCATCACCGCCTTCCTGCTGCCCGCCGACCGCCCCGGACTGACCGGCGCACCCCTGGACATGCTCTCCCCGCACCCCGTCGGCAGCCTCTTCCTCGACGGCGTGCCGGTCGGGCCCGAGGACGTCCTCGGCGAGGTGGACCGCGGCTTCCGGGTCGCCATGGGCACCCTGGACCGCTTCCGGCCCAGCGTCGGCGCGTTCGCCGTCGGCATGGCCCAGGCCGCCCTGGACGCTGCCCTCGCCCACACCGCCGCCCGCACCGCCTTCGGCGGGCCGCTCAGCGACCTCCAGGCCGTCTCCCACCAGGTCGCCGAGATGGCCGTGCGCACCGAGGCCGCCCGGCTGCTGGTGTACGCGGCGGCCGCGGCCTACGACGAGGGGGCGCCCGATGTGCGGCGGCGCGCGGCGATGGCCAAGCTGCTCGCCACCGAGACCGCCCAGTGGGTGGTGGACACCGCCGTCCAACTGCACGGCGCCCGCGCCCTGCTCCGCGGCCACCTGCTGGAGCACCTCTACCGCGAGGTCCGCGCGCCCCGCATCTACGAGGGCGCCAGCGAGGTCCAGCGCACCATCGTGGCCCGCGAGCTGTACGCCGCCGGGCCGGTGCCGGAGAGCGCCTCATGAGCCTGGAGCGGATCAACCCGGCCGAACTCTCGCCGCCCACCGGATTCAGCCACGCCGTCACCGCCACCGGCTCCCGTCTGGTGCTGCTCGCCGGGCAGACCGCCCTGGACGGCGCGGGGCGGGTGGTGGGGGAGGACCTGCCCGCCCAGTTCGCGACGGCCCTCGGCAATCTGCTGGCCGCCCTGAAGGCCGCCGGGGGCGCCCCCGGCGACCTGGCCCGGGTCACCGTCTACGCCGCCGACGTCGCCGACTACCGGGCGCACGCCCCCGAACTGGGCCGGATCTGGCGCAGGCTGGCCGGCCGCGACTATCCGGCGATGGCGGTGATCGGCGTGGTCCGCCTCTGGGACGAGGCGGCCCTGGTGGAGCTGGACGGGCTGGCGGTGCTGGACTGAGACGTCCGAGGCCCCGTCTGACGGCGTGCGGATGGCCGGAAACCGCCGTTGTGTGAACGGAGTGCTGCGGGAGTGTGGCCCCCGATGACGGCTGCGTCAGGGGGGCGGGTGAGGCGTGCCCACGCGTTGACGCGGCCTGCCCGTACTGCGAGTGTCTCGGACGTGAGCCAGTCAGCGAACCTCGTCGCGCGCCTCCACGTCGACCTCCGACGTCTGGCCAGCGCCCTGTGTGCCGCCTGCCGCTAGCGACCCCGCGTCGCCCGGCGGAGCTCCGCCGCACCCCCCGTGGCCGCGGGCCACTGCCCTGCGACCCGCCACCCGCGCTGACCTGACCCGCGCCCGCCCCCCTGACGCAGCCGTCATCGGGGGCCACAC
>NZ_PVLV01000592.1 GCF_002982015.1 Streptomyces solincola | reverse complement strand
GGCGCGGAGATGTGTATAAGAGACAGGGGGGCGGTGTCGCCGCTGGACGCCTGGCGCAGGGCGGTGGCGATGTCGCGGCTGGTGGGGCCGATCTGCACGGTGCCGGCGCGGCGCGGGGGCTCGGCGGTCCAGGGGACGGGGCCGTCCAGGGCGTAATCGATCTTGAAGGCGGCGGCGCCGTAGCGGAAGCCGTCGTAGTGGCGGCCGAGACCGGCGATCCGGGCGAGCGCGGTGGGCGAGGTGTCGAAGACGTAGGCGCGGGCGGGCGGGAGGTCGTCCAGCCGCTTGACCTCGTAGGAGGTGTGGACCTCGCCGCCGAGGTCGCGCAGGTACCCGGTGAGGGCGTCGGAGATGGACTGGGAGCCGCCGCGCGGCATGGGCCAGCCGGAGGCGTGCGCGGCGAGCGCGAAGACCAGCCCGATCGCGCTGGTCGCCGGGCCGTGGAAGGGGGCCATCACATGGGCGACCAGTCCGCCGATCAGGGCACGCGCCCGGTCGTCGCGGAAGCGCCGCATCAGCCAGGTGTACGGGGGGAGGCCGGCGATGCCGAAGCGGGCGAGGGTGACCGGGTCGCGGGGCAGGGCGGTGAGCGGCAGCGACATGAAGTCCCGGACGAGGGTGTCCCAGGTGCCGGTGAAGGGCTCGACCAGCCGGCGGTAGGTCCCGGCGTCCCGGGGGCCGAAGGAGGCGGCGGTCTCGGCCACCGAGCGGGCCAGCACGGCGGCGGTGCCGTCGTCGAAGGGGTGCGCCATGGGCAGTTCGGGCTGGAGCCACGTCAGGCCGTACCGGTCCAGGGGCATGGCGTTGAAGGCGGGCGAGGCGATGCCGAGGGGATGCACGGCGGAGCAGGGGTCGTGGCGGAAGCCGGGGAGGGTCAGCTCCTCGGTGCGGGCGCCGCCGCCGACGGTGTCCCGGGCCTCGAAGACGGCCGTGGAGAAGCCGCGACGGGCCAGTTCGGCGGCGGCGGTCAGTCCGTTGGGTCCCGCCCCTACGACGACGGCATCGAGCATCGACGGCACCGTGGACTCCTTCGTCAGCCGGCGGCCGGGCACTTCCGGCCAGGGCCCTCAAGGATATGGGGCCGGTGGGACGGGGCGGCTCAGCGGGCGGCGTCGAGCAGGTCCCGTATCCGGGCGGCGGTGGCCCGGTCCCGGGCCGCGGTGAACGGCAGGGCGTTGCCGCCGGCGATCCGGTAGGGCTCGCCGGTCAGGGTCGTCTGCGCGCCGCCGGCCTCCTGGACCAGCAGCAGTCCGGCGGCGTGGTCCCAGGCGAACTCCCAGGAGAACGCGACCGCGTCCAGCTCGCCGCTCGCCACCGCCAGGTACTCCAGGCCCGCCGCCCCGCAGGAGCGGGCGGCGACGCCCTCGGCGTCCAGACCGAGCAGCGCGGCCTTCTGGTCGGGGGTGGTGTAGTCCGGGTGGGACATCGCGACCCGCAGCGGCGCGCCGGGCTCGGGGGAGCCGGCGAGCAGCTCCGCGCCGTCCAGTCGCGCGCCCCGGCCGCGTACCGCGGTGGCCATCCGGTCCCGGGCCGGGGCGAAGGTCCAGGAGGCGAGGAGTTCGCCGCGCAGGGCGAGGGCGACCAGGGTGCAGAAGCCGGCCTCGCCGCGGACGAACTGGCGGGTGCCGTCGACGGGGTCTACGATCCACACCGGGGCGTCGCGCTCCAGCGCCCCGTAGAGCGCCGGGTCGGCGTGCACGGACTCCTCGCCGACGACGACGGAGCCGGGCAGCAGCGCGGTGAGGGAGGCGGTCAGGTGCTGCTCGGCGAGCCGGTCGGCGACGGTGACCAGGTCGTGCGGGCCGCTCTTCTCGATGACCTCGTGGGCGGCGAGCTGCCGCCAGCGCGGCATGATCTCGGCGGCGGCCGCGGCGCGCACCGCCTCCTCGACCTGGGGCAGGGATCCGGTGGCGGGGTCGAGAAAGGCTTCGATCATGCCTCCAGCCAATCACAGCCGGCCCGCGGTGCGACGCCCGGCCGAACGGGGGGGGGCCGGGCGGCCGCGCGCGGACCCGGTGGGGGCCGTCAGCGTCCGACGGCGTATCCCTGCATGCCGCGCGCGGGTCGGCGGCGGCGGTGAGCACGCCGGTGCGCGGATCGCGGGCGACGGCGCACATCCGGCCCTCGGGCCAGGGTCCGCCGACGGTGACGCGGTGGCCGCGGCGGCGCAGTGCGGCGACGACCGCCGGGTCGGTGCGGGACTCCGCGGTGAGCGTGCCGGGCCGCATGCCGCGCGGGTGGAAGGCGCCGGGGAAGGACTCGGTGTGCCGGTCGGGCACGTCGACGGCGGCCTGGAGGTCCAGTCCGCCGTGCGCGACGGCGAGCGGGAAGTGGAGCTGCCACTGGTCCTGATGGTCGCCGCCGGGGGTGCCGAAGACCGTCACCGGCTGCCCGTCGCGCAGCGCCAGGGACGGCGAGAGGGTGGTGCGGGGCGGCGGCCGGGGGTGGGCGAGCCGGGCAGCCCGGGGCCGAGCCAGGCCGTCTGGAGCCGGGTGCCGAGCGGGAGGCCCGGCTCGGGCACGGCCGGGTCGGACTGGAGCCAGCCGCCGCTGGGGGGGTGGCGGAGACCATGTTGCCCCGGCGGTCGACGACGTCGAGGTGGCAGGTGTCGCCCTGGACGCGGCCGTCCCGGGTCCACCCCGGGAGGCACGGCCGTACGCCGCGGGTCAGGCGGCGGCCGGCGGGGTGCGTTCGTGCCACTTCAGCTCGGCTTCGAGCTGGGCGGCGAGGGAGATCAGGCGGGGTTCGGACGCGGCGGGGCCGAGGAGCTGCGCGCCGACGGGCAGGCCGCCGGCGGTGAGGCCGGCGGGGACGTTGACGGCGGGCCAGCCGAGGACGTTCCACGGCCAGGCGTAGGGGCAGGCGGCGGCCATGGTGAGGTCGGTGCGCCAGCCGGGCAGGCCGTCGAACGCGCCGACGCGGGGCGGCGGGGCGGCCGTGGTGGGGGCGAGGACGACGTCGTGATCGTCGAAGATCGCGCCGATACGGGCGTGCTGGCGGGTCTCCCGGGCGCGAGCGGCGCGCAGGGCGCGGCCGGCCAGGCGGTGGCCGGTGCGGGTGGCCCCGCGGGTGCGGGCGTCGAGCAGGGCGGGGTCGGGGTGGCGGTCGGCGTAGGCGGCGATGCCGGCGGTGGCGCGGGGCAGGAAGCCGAGACCGATCAGGCCGTAGCGGGGGCGGGCCTCGGTGACGGTGTGGCCGAAGCGGGCCAGGGTCTCGGCGAGGGCGGTGACGGCGCGGGCTATGTC
>NZ_PVLV01000591.1 GCF_002982015.1 Streptomyces solincola | reverse complement strand
CCACCCCCCGCCGTGAGAACCTCCGCAAGGAACTCCACCGCGGCGTGGAGGTGCACCGGCTGCTCCGCACCGGGCTGGCCGACCGGTGGCAGGCCGCCCACCCCGGCTTCGACATCGTGCGCGACCCCGCCTGGCTCGGCGTCGACACCCCCTCCGGCACACCGGTGGCCGGCCTCGACCTGATGATCCGGCACAACCCCTTCGGCTACGGCGACGACGCCGTCTGCGTCGCCTCCCTCACCGCCCCGCGCCCCTGGCCCGGCCAGGACCGGATGCGCTCCCGGCTGGACGTCGCCGTCTCCAAGCTGGCCGCCCGCACCGGCCGGTCCACCGAGGACGTCGCCGCGGAGTGGTTCCGGCGCTACCTCGACCACGTCGTCCGGCCGGTGCTCTGGCTGGACGGCACGGCGGGCGTCGCCCTGGAGGCCCACCAGCAGAACACCCTCGTGCTGCTCGACCCGGACGGCTGGCCCTGCGGCGGCCGCTACCGCGACAACCAGGGCTACTACTTCCGCGACTCCCACCGCGCGGCCCTGGAGCACCGCCTTCCCGGCATCGGCGCCACCAGTGACACCTTCGTCTCCGACGAGGTCACCGACGAACGCTTCGCCTACTATCTCGGCATCAACAACGTCCTCGGGCTCATCGGCGCCTTCGGCGCGCAGCGCCTCGCCGACGAACGCCACCTCCTCACCGCCTTCCGGCAGTTCCTCGACCAGGCCACCGCACTCGGCTCGCCCCTGCCCGAACTACTCCTGGCGAGCCGCACCCTGCGCTGCAAGGCCAACCTCCTCACCCGGCTCCACGGCCTGGACGAACTCGTCGGACCGGTGGACACCCAGTCCGTCTACGTGACCATCGCCAACCCCCTGCACGGCTGAGCGCACCCACCAACGGAACGGCGCGGACCGCACGACTGAGAGGAGCGCCCCGATGCCTCCCACCGACCCCGGGGCCCGCCCCTGCCCCGACCCGCACATAACCCCGGCCGCCGACGCCGGCGGCGGGCGGGGCGACCTGCTCGACGGGGTCGCCGGGTGGGGTGCGACGGACACCCCGGCCGGGTCCTTCCGACTGGTCCCGGTCCACCTCGACCGGGACCTGCCGCTGCTCACCCGCTGGATGAACGACCCGGTGGTCGCCGAATTCTGGGAGCTGGCCGGCCCCGCGTCCGTCACCCGCGCCCATGTGCGCGCCCAACTCGACGGCGACGGAAGCAGCGTGCCCTGCCTCGGCGTACTCGACTCCACCCCGATGAGCTACTTCGAGATCTACCGCGCCGACCTCGACCCGCTCGCCCTGCACTACCCGGCCCGCCCCCAGGACACCGGTGTCCACCTCCTCATCGGCGGCGGCGCCCACCGCGGCCGGGGGACCGGCACCGCCCTGCTCAGGGCGGTGACCGACCTCGTCCTGCGCCACCGGCCCGCCTGCACCCGGGTCGTCGCCGAGCCCGACCTGCGCAACACCCCCTCCGTCTCGGCCTTCCTCAACGCCGGCTACCGCTTCTCCGCCGAACTCGACCTTCCCGACAAGCGAGCGGCCCTCATGGTCAGCGACCGGTCCCTGCGGCACCTGCTCTGAGGCCGCCCGCTGCCGTGCGTCCACCGCTTCGATCCGCATCGGTCCCTTCCCGAGGAGTCCCTGTGCCGAAGTCCCCTGCCACCCACGACTCCACGGAGCCCACCACATCGAAGGCTCCTCCGCTCCAACGCACCTCCTCCGCGCCTGCCGTGCCGCGCCCGTCCGGCGAAGCGGGCCGCCCCGGCACGCCGGCCCCCGTCACGCAACCCCCGGCCGGCCCGCGCATACC
>NZ_PVLV01000590.1 GCF_002982015.1 Streptomyces solincola | reverse complement strand
CCCGCACCCGCCTGCCCGACAGCGGCTCCCCCGACGCCTACGGCCCCCCGCGCCGCGCGCCGCGCGCCTCACGGTCGCTCATCACCGTCGTCGGCGTCGTCGTCCTGCTGATCGCCGCGATCGCCTTCGCGAACCGGGGCCCCGGCACGGACGGCGACGACTCCGACGCCGCGCCGCGCGCCAAGACGGCCCCCACCGCCGCCACCGGCGTCCCCCCGGCCACCGGCCGCAACGGCCCCGTCCCCGCCGGCTTCACCCACGACGAACAGGGCGCCCAGAGCGCAGCGGCGAACTACGCGGTGGCGCTCGGGTCGGACGCGATGTTCCAGCCGGAGAGCCGGCGCGCCCTGGTGACCGCGGTGCACGACCCGGCGGTCGCGGACGACCTGGTGAACCGTCTGGACAAGGCCTACACCCCCGCCCTGCTCAGCAGCGTCGGACTGGACGAGAACGGCTCCGCTCCCGACGGCAGCACCTTCGTCTCCCGCACCATCCCCATCGGCACCAAGGTCACCGACTTCTCCGGTGACAAGGCCACCGTGGAGGTCTGGTGCACCGGACTGGTCGGGCTGGCCGGCGAGGACTCGACCCGGCCCGTCACCCACAACTGGTTCACCCTCACCGAGCAGCTCACCTGGACCGGCGGCGACTGGAAGGTCTCCTCCTCCAGCCAGAAGGAGGGCCCGACGCCGGTCAACGGCGACAACCGCGCCGCCACCTCGGACGAGATCGCCGACGCCGTCGCCGGATACGGAGGCTTCACCTATGCGCGGTAGCCCTCGCACCTGGTCGGCCCTCGGGGCCGTCGTCGTCGTCCAGGCGGCGCTGCTCGCAGCCGCCTCCCGGGCGGCCGCGGCGCCCACGCCGACACCCGCCGCCCCCTCGCCGTCCCCCAGCCCCAGCAACAGTCCCTGCGACCTGCTGATCGGCGCCTCCAGGGACCGCTGCCTGGAAGGCGAGGGCGGCGGCGCGGCCCGCACCTCCCGCTCCCCCCTCCAGGACCCCACCTCCTCCCTCGACCCCCTCGCCTCCCTCGCCAAGGGCTGCGCCGACGCCGCCGCCTGGATCGTCGACAAGCTCAGCAAGGCCGTCACCGGCACCGCCGAGGTCGACTTCACCAACACCGCCTTCCTCCAGCAGTACGCCGTCGTCTTCGCCGCCTCCACCATCCTGACCCTGGTGCTGTGGCTGCTGGCCGTCGCCAAGCGCGCCATCCGCGGCGTACCCCTGACCACCGCCCTCTCCGAGGCCATCGGCTTCCTCTGGCTGACCGTCCTCGCCTCCGCCTTCACCCCGCTGATCCTCTACACCGTCGTCTCCGCCACCGACGGCGTCACCGAGGTCATCGCCCAGGGCACCGGCGGACAGACCGACGCCTTCTTCGGCTCCTTCGCCGAAGCCCTGAAGAAGGGCGACGACATCGGCGGCGGCCCGATCATGCTGATCGTCGTCTCCCTGGTGTCCATCCTGGCCGCCGGCGTGCTCTGGCTGGAGCTGGTCATCCGGGCCGCTCTGCTCTACGTCGGCGCCCTCCTCGGCACCGTCGTCTACGCCGGCCTGGTCGACAAGAACATGTGGGGCCACGTCCGCCGCTGGGCCGGCATCATGATCGCCGTCATCCTGGTCAAACCGGTCATCGTCATCGTCCTCGGCCTCGCCGGCGCGCTCTCCGGCGACGAAGGCCCCGACGCCTTCTCCGCCGTCGTCTCCGGCCTCGCCATCATCCTGCTGGCCATCTTCGCCTCCGCGATGATCTACCGGTTCGTCCCCGGCTTCGGCGACGAGATCGCCGCCGCCCGCACCAACCGCAAGCAGGCCACCGACGGCTCCCAGGCCGCCGCCGTCATCTCCTCCCCCGCCGCTCTGCTGGTGGGAGCGGCTGCTGTGGGTCTTGATGCCCTGGGAGACCAGAGCGGCGGGGGGGGAGATGACGGCGGCGGCCTGGGAGCCGTCGGTGG
>NZ_PVLV01000058.1 GCF_002982015.1 Streptomyces solincola | reverse complement strand
GCCGTTCGCCCTACTGCACCAGCCGGTGGTGGACCTCGCCACCGGCCGGATCACCGGGGTCTCCGCCCAGGTCCGGCACCGCACCGCCCAGGGCATCCTGTTCACCCCGGCGGAGTTCCTGCGGGTCGCCGAGCTGGCCGAGCTGGCCGAACTGGCCGGCGAGGCCGCCGACCGCGTCCCCGCCCCCGACCGGGGCGCGCCACGGCCCCGGCCGGCCGGCGGCGACGACCCCCGCACCGCCGAACCGCCCGCCGCCGTCCTGCTGGAACGGGCCGTCGCCCAGGCCGCCGAACGCGCCGCGCTCGGCCACCTCACCCCGGTCTCGGTCCGGCTGCCGGCCCGCGGACTGCTCGCCGCCGCCCTGCCGGCCGGCACCGTCGAGAAGCTCCTGGGCCACCACGGACTGCCCTCCGGGGCGCTGGTCATCGAGCTGTCCGACAGCGACCCGCGGATCTCCTTCGAGGACCTGGAACGCCGGCTGACCACCCTGCGCCGGCTCGGCGTCCGCATCGCCCTGGACGGTTTCGGCAGCGGCTACGCCGCCATCAACGCGCTGCGCAGACTCCCGGTGGACATACTGAAACTGGACCGGGGGCTGGTCGACAACGTCGTCGAGTCGGCCCGGCTGCACAAGATCACCAGCGGACTGCTCCGCATCGCCGGCGACCTCGGGATGCAGTCCGTCGCCGACGGCGTCGACGAGCCCGAGCAGATCCGCGTACTACGCGCGATGGGATGCACCCATGGCCAGGGCACGGTCTTCTCCGGCCCGCTGGACGAGCACCGGCTGCGCCGCGCCCTCGCCCGCGGCGAGTACCCGCTGCCCATCGGCGCCGGACTGCCCGTCCTCACCGGCGGCACCCTGCCCGCCATGCGCTCCTACCTCACCCTCCGACCACATGGTGAGACCCGTATCCCACCCACTTGACACTGAAGGTGCGCCGGGGGGAGGGTCTGTGCCATGCGCACCCGAATTCTCGTACTTGGAAAGCGCGTCGGCTGAGCACGGCCTCGACACGGCCCTGCTGACTCCCCCCGGCGCGCTCCCCTCGCTTGCCTCACGGCACGAGGGGTTTTTTGTTGCACCGGCACGTGCCAGAACCGCCCGAACCTCGCAAAAACCCTCAGCTTCGAGAAGAGAACGCCGATGACCGAGCAGGCCTCCGGGTCCCACCATCCGCAGCCGCGGGCCCGTAGCGGCGGCCAGTCCGCCACCGTCGAACACGTCACGGGTGCGCAGTCCCTCATCCGCTCCCTGGAGGAGGTGGGCGCCGACACGGTCTTCGGCATTCCCGGCGGATGCATCCTCCCCGCCTACGACCCGATGATGGACTCCTCCCGGGTGCGGCACGTGCTGGTCCGCCACGAGCAGGGGGCCGGGCACGCGGCCACCGGCTACGCCCAGGCCACCGGCCGGGTCGGCGTCTGCATGGCCACCTCCGGCCCCGGCGCCACCAATCTGGTCACCCCGATCGCCGACGCCCACATGGACTCCGTCCCGCTGGTCGCGATCACCGGGCAGGTCGCCTCCAAGGCCATCGGCACGGACGCCTTCCAGGAGGCGGACATCTGCGGCATCACCATGCCGGTCACCAAGCACAACTTCCTGGTCACCAAGGCCGAGGACATCGCGCGCACCATCGCCGAGGCGTTCCACATCGCGGCCACCGGCCGCCCCGGCCCGGTCCTGGTCGACATCGCCAAGGACGCCCTCCAGGCGCAGACCGTCTTCTCCTGGCCGCCGCAGATGGACCTGCCCGGCTACCGCCCGGTGACCAAGCCGCACGCCAAGCAGATCCGCGAGGCCGCCAAGCTCATCACCGCGGCCAAGCGGCCCGTCCTGTACGTCGGCGGCGGCGTGCTGAAGGCCGGCGCCACCGCCGAGCTGAAGGTCCTCGCCGAGCTGACCGGCGCCCCGGTCACCACCACCCTGATGGCGCTGGGCGCCTTCCCCGACAGCCACCCGCTGCACGTCGGCATGCCCGGCATGCACGGCGCGGTCACCGCGGTCACCGCCCTGCAGAAGGCCGACCTGATCGTCGCCCTCGGCGCCCGCTTCGACGACCGGGTCACCGGCAAGCTGGACAGCTTCGCCCCCTTCGCCAAGATCGTCCACGCCGACATCGACCCGGCCGAGATCGGCAAGAACCGCACCGCCGACGTGCCGATCGTCGGCGACGCCCGCGAGGTCATCGCCGACCTGGTGCAGGCCGTGCAGGCCGAGCACACCGAGGGCAACACCGGGGACTACAGCGCCTGGTGGCGGGACCTGAGCCGCTGGCGCGACACCTACCCGCTGGGCTACGACCAGCCCGAGGACGGCAGCCTCTCCCCGCAGCAGGTCATCCAGCGCATCGGGCAGCTCGCCCCCGAGGGCACCGTCTACGCGGCCGGCGTCGGCCAGCACCAGATGTGGGCCGCCCACTTCATCGACTACGAGCGCCCCGCCACCTGGCTGAACTCCGGCGGCCTCGGCACCATGGGGTACGCGGTGCCCGCGGCCATGGGAGCCAAGGCCGGACTGCCCGACCGCACCGTCTGGGCGATCGACGGCGACGGCTGCTTCCAGATGACCAACCAGGAACTGGCCACCTGCGCCCTCAACGGCATCCCGATCAAGGTCGCCATCATCAACAACGGCGCCCTCGGCATGGTCCGCCAGTGGCAGACCCTCTTCTACAACCAGCGCTACTCCAACACCGTGCTGCACGCCGGCCCCGGCGAGGAGACCCCGGCCAACAAGGGCACCCGGATCCCGGACTTCGTCAAGCTGTCCGAGGCCATGGGCTGCGTGGCGCTGCGCTGCGAGCGCCCCGAGGACCTGGACAAGGTCATCGCCGAGGCCAACGCCATCAACGACCGCCCGGTGGTTGTCGACTTCATCGTCCACGAGGACGCCATGGTGTGGCCGATGGTCGCCGCCGGCACCTCCAACGACGAGGTCATGGCCGCCCGCGGGGTCCGCCCCGACTTCAGCGACGGCGACGACGACTGAAGCCCGCGCGTTCCCAGGAACTCCGAGGACTTCAAGGAAGCAGAGAAGCAGCCATGTCCAAGCACACGCTCTCCGTCCTGGTGGAGAACACTCCCGGCATCCTCGCCCGGATCGCCGCCCTGTTCTCCCGGCGCGGCTTCAACATCGACTCCCTCGCGGTCGGCGTCACCGAGCACCCCGAGATCTCCCGCATCACCATCGTCGTCCAGGTCGAGGACCTCCCGCTGGAGCAGGTGACCAAGCAGCTCAACAAGCTGGTCAACGTCCTGAAGATCGTGGAGCTGGAGCCCAGCGCCGCCATCGCCCGCGAGCTGGTCCTGGTGAAGGTCCGCGCCGACAACGAGACCCGCAGCCAGATCGTGGAGATCGTCCAGCTGTTCCGCGCCAAGACCGTCGACGTGTCCCCGGACGCCGTCACCATCGAGGCCACCGGTTCGAGTGACAAACTCAGTGCGATGCTGAAGATGCTGGAGCAGTTCGGCATCAAGGAACTCGTCCAGTCCGGCACGATCGCCATAGGGCGCGGCGCCCGCTCGATCACCGACCGCAGCCTGCGCGCGCTCGACCGTTCCGCGTAGGCGGCGGCCCCGGCCGCGCGTCCCGCGCCACGGCGACCCGTCCCCGAAGGACGGAGAGCCCCGCCGCCACCCGGTCACGG
>NZ_PVLV01000589.1 GCF_002982015.1 Streptomyces solincola | reverse complement strand
GTCGTACGAGGAGGGGGTGGGGCCGTCGGTGCCGTTCATGCGTTGAAGGTAACCGCCCGGACGGGGGATGAACCCCGCAGGGGTGATCACCGGCAGGCGGGTTGACGCCGCTGGTCGCCGGGGTGGACGACGGGGCCGGCCGCGAGGGCCTGGTCGTAGCGGCGCAGCACCAGCTCGGCGAGCGCGGGGTGCGGGCCGAGTGGGGCGGCGGCCAGCCAGGGCGCGGCCTCGGCGGCCCGGGTGGCGAACAGCCCGGGTGCGGTGAAGCAGGAGGCCACGGCGATCCGGGGGCGTCCTCGCGCGGTGAGCGCGGCGACCGCCTCGGGGACGCCGGGCGCGGCCGCCGAGGCGTAGGCGGCGACGACCGGGACGCCGCCGCCGAGCCGGGCGGCGAGCAGCCGGGCGGTGCGGCGGACGGCGGCGGCCGAGCCGGGGTCGCGGGAGCCGGCGGCGGCCAGGACCACGGCGGTGTCCGGGCGGGCGGCGTCGCCCGGACGCCAGCCCGCCTCGGAGAGCCGGCCGTGCAGCGCCCGGGCGAGCAGCGGGTCCCCGCCGAGCGGCTCGGCGGTGCGCACCCGCAGATGCGGCGCGCGGGCGGCGGCCCGCGGCAGGTCGTGCCGCACATGGTGCCCCGGCCCGTACAGCAGCGGCACGAGTACGGCGTCGGGCGCGGGTACGGCCTCAGGCGGGCGTACGGCGTCGGGCGCGGACTCGTGGTGTGCCGCCGCCGGGCCGGGGGCCGTCTCCGGGTCGGGGGCCAGGGCGGGGTCGGCGAGGGCGCGGTCGAGGAGCGGCTCGTTCAGCTCGATGTGGCCGAGCCGGACCGGCAGCCAGGGCCGCAGGGCGCGCACCGCGTCGAGCAGCGCCCGCACGGTCGGCAGCGCCCGGGGGTCGCGGCTGCCGTGGGCGACGGCGACCAGCGCGGGCGGACGTCCGGCGGGGGCGGCCCACGGCGGTCCCGCCCCGGCGTGGTCGAGGGTGGCGGCGTCCATGGCTGCGCCCTTCGTAGGGGGTGGTCGGTCCCGGGTACCCCGCATGGTCGCGCCCAGGTGTTGCCGGGCCGTTGCGCGGCGGCGGGCGGTGGTGTGTCGACCGGCTCACCGGCGGCGGGAGACGGCTGTCAGGACGGGCCGGCAGCCCTTACATTGGTGCCATCCATTCCGTTCAACGGAATGTTGATTCCGCGATGAGAAAGATCCCGTCGAGATGCGAGGGATCGAGGGGGAAAGGGTGGGGTGGGTCATGGCGGGTGAGCAGGGGACGCTGCCGCGGCGGGCCGTGGCGGAGTTCGTCGGCAGCGCGGCGCTGGTGGCGGTCATCGTCGGCTCCGGCATCCAGGCGAGCGGGCTGAGCGAGGACACCGGGGTGCGGCTGCTGGCCAACTCGCTGGCCTCGGCGATCGGTCTGGGCCTGCTCATCGCGCTGTTCGCACCGGTGTCCGGGGCGCATCTCAACCCGGTCGTCACCCTCTCGGTCTGGTGGACCGGGCGGCGCGGCGCGGCCGGGCTGACCGGCCGGGGCGTGGCGCTGTACGTCGCGGCCCAGTCGGCCGGGGCGGTGGCCGGGGCGCTGCTGGCCGAGGCGATGTTCGGGCGGCCGCCGGGAGCCTGGTCCACCCAGCTCCGCTCGGACGGGCATCTGCTCCTCGGGGAGGTCGTCGCCACGGCCGGGCTGGTGCTGCTGATCCAGGGGCTGGAACGGATCGGCCGCGCCGCGCTGGCCCCGGTCGCGGTCGCCGCGTACATCGCCGCCGCGATCTGGTTCACCTCCTCCGGGTCGTTCGCCAACCCGGCGGCGACGGTGGGGCGTTCGCTGACCGACTCGTTCACCGGGATCGCGCCGGCGTCGCTGCCCGGCTTCATCGCCGCGCAGTTGCTCGGCGGGCTGCTGGGCGCGGTGCTGGCCGCCCTGCTGTACGGCGGCCGGCCCGCCTCGCCGGCCGCGCCCGCGGCGGGACCGGCCGCCCCGTCGCCGGCCGCCCCGTCGCCGGCCGCCCCGTCGCCGGCCGCCCCGTCGCCGGCCGCCCCGTCGCCGGCCGCCCCGTCGCCGGCCGCGCCCGCGGTGCCCGCGCTCGGGCCGGCCGGCCAGGTGCCGCCCACGCCGGAGTCGTTCGCCCGGGTGCCGCCGCTGCCGGCGCCGCCCGCCCCGGGGCCGACCGCGCCGCCGGGGCGGTGAACCGAGGACGCCCCACGCGCGTCGTCCCAGGTGGCAGGGGAGGGAGCCGGACCGCAGGCGGTCCGGCGGGCATCAGGGGGTCCGATGCGGGGCGTGCGGCGGCCGACGCGAAGGCCGGAAGCGGACGGGGCAGTGCTCCGGGAGGGCCAAGGCCAGGTCGCGCCTCCCGGTCGGGGGGCCGGCCCGGACGGGGCCGCGGCCGCCGGCGGTCGACGGCGGCGCCGGCGGCTGGTGCAGGCCGTGATGCTGGGCTGCGTGCTGGCCCTGGCGCCCGCGACCTGGATGCACGCCGTCGCCGACGACCGGCTGCGCACCGCCTCCTCGGCCCCCGCCCATGACGTGGCGGTCGTCTTCGGGGCGGGTCTGCGGGACGGCCGCCCCACCCCGTACCTCGCCCACCGGCTGGACACCGCCGCCGCGCTGTACCGGGCCGGCAAGGCCAAGGTGGTGCTGGTCACCGGGGACAACAGCCGCGCCGACTACGACGAGCCGGACGCCATGCGCGGCTACCTGCGCGAACGCGGGGTGCCGGACGGACGGATCGTCAGCGACCACGCCGGCTTCGACACCTGGGACAGTTGCGCGCGGCCCGCCGGATCTTCGGCGTGGAACGGGCGCTGCTGGTCACCCAGGGCTTCCACATCGAGCGCGCGGTGGCCCTGTGCCGGGCGGCCGGGATCGACGCGTACGGCGTCGGCGTCGACGAGCCGCACGACGTGACCTGGTACTACGGCGGCGTGCGCGAGCTGGCCGCCGCCGGGAAGGCCGCGCTGGACGCGGCGTTGCGGCCGGATCCGGTCTTCCTCGGCCGCGCGGAGCCCGGCGTCGCCGACGCGCTGGCGGCGGCCGCCACGGGCCTCCCCTAGGGCCTGGCGGCCCTCGCCGCCGGCCCTCACCGCCGGTCCTCCGCCGCGCTGAGGCCGCCGTTCCGCGCGCGTCACCGGGCGGGCCGACCGGCGTAACAGGCCGGGCGCAGGCTGGCAGGCATGCGTACCGGCCTCACCCCCACCCACTGCCCCTACTGCGCCCTCCAGTGCGGGATGAACCTCCGCCCGGCCGACGGCCCGGACGCGGCGGAGGTGGTCGAGCGCCCGGACTTCCCCGTCAACCGGGGGGCGCTGTGCGGGAAGGGCCGGACCGCGCCCGCCGTGCTGGCGCGGGCGGTCCGGCTGACCGAGCCCCTGGTGCGCGACCCGGCCACCGGGCGGCTTGGGCCGGCGGGCTGGGACGAGGCGCTGGACCGGGTCGCCGAGGGGCTGCGGGGCGTCCGGGAGCGGCACGGGGCGGACGCGGTAGGGGTGTTCGGCGGCGGCGGGCTGACCAACGAGAAGGCGTACGCGCTGGGCAAGTTCGCCCGGGTGGTGCTGGGCACCTCGCAGATCGACTACAACGGCCGGTTCTGCATGTCCTCGGCGGCGGCCGCGCACCAGCGGGCGTTCGGGCTGGACCGGGGACTGCCCTTCCCCCTGGAGGACGTCCCGAAGAGCGGCTGCGTCATCCTGGTCGGCTCCAACCTGGCCGAGACCATGCCGCCCGCCCTGCGCTACCTCACCGAACTGCGCGCTGCCGGCGGCCGGTTGATCGTCGTCGACCCGCGCCGCACCCGTACCGCCGAGCAGGCCGACCTGCATCTGGCGCCCCGGCCGGGCACCGATCTGGCGCTGGCGCTGGGGCTGCTGCACCTGGTGGTGGCCGAGGGGCGGGTGGACGAGGAGTTCGTCGCCGCCCGGACCACCGGCTGGGCCGGGGCGCGGGCCGCGGCGATGGCGCACTGGCCGGCGCTGGTGGAGCGGATCACGGGGGTGCCGACGCCCCGGCTGCGGGAGGCGGTGGCGCTGTTCTGCGCGCCGGACAGCGCGATGGTGCTCACCGCGCGGGGGCCCGAGCAGCAGGCCAAGGGCACCGACACGGTGGGCGCCTGGATCAACCTGTGCCTGGCCACCGGCCGGGCCGGCCGGCCCTACTCCGGCTACGGCTGCCTGACCGGGCAGGGCAACGGGCAGGGCGGCCGGGAGCACGGCCAGAAGGCCGACCAGCTCCCCGGCTACCGCAAGCTCACCGACCCGGCCGCCCGCGCCCACGTCGCCGGGGTGTGGGGCGTCGACCCGGACGCGCTGCCCGGCCCGGGCCGCAGCGCCTACGAGCTGCTCGACGCGCTCGGCGGCGAGGTGGGGGCGCTGCTGCTGGCCGGTTCCAACCCGGTGGTCTCCGCGCCGCGCGCCGCCCATGTCGAGGGGCGGCTGCGCTCGCTGGACTTCCTCGCCGTCGCGGACGTCGTGCTGTCCGAGACCGCCGCGCTCGCCGACGTCGTGCTGCCGGTCACCCAGTGGGCGGAGGAGACCGGCACCACCACCAACCTGGAGGGCAGGGTGCTGCTGCGCCGCCGGGCGGTCGACCCGCCGGAGGGCGTACGCAGCGACCTGGCCGTGCTGCACGGGCTGGCCGCCCGGCTGGGCGGCTGGGAGAAGGGCTTCCCCACCGACCCGGAGGAGGTCTTCGAGGAGCTGCGCCGGGCCTCGGCGGGCGGCCCCGCCGACTACGCGGGCATCGGCTACCGCCGGATCGCGGAGGAGGGCGGGGTGTTCTGGCCCTGTCCGGCGCCGGACCACCCGGGCACGCCCCGGCTGTTCCTGGACCGGTTCGCCACCCCGGACGGCCGGGCCCGGTTCGCGGACGTCACCCACCGGCCGGCGGCCGAGGAGACCGACGCCGCCTATCCGGTGGTGCTCACCACGGGGCGGGTGGTCGCCCAGTACCAGTCCGGCGCGCAGACCCGGCGGGTGCCCGAGCTGAACGCCGCCGCCCCCGGCCCGTTCGTCGAACTCCACCCCCGGCTGGCCGCCGGCCTCGGGGTGGCCGAGGGCGACCCGGTCGCCGTGGTCTCCCGGCGCGGGCGCGCGGTGGCCCCGGCCCGGATCACCGACGCCATCCGGCCCGACACCGTGTTCATGCCGTTCCACTGGCCCGGCGAGGGCCGCGCCAACACCCTCACCAACCCGGCGCTCGACCCCGTCTCCCGGATGCCCGAGTTCAAGACCTGCGCGGTGCGTCTGGAGCTGCCGGGTCCAGGGCCGACGCCCCGGGACCCGGCGCCCCCTGCCGGCTGAGCCAGTCGCCGCCGCTGATGGCCGCGCCCAGGCGGACGGCGGGCCCCGCGACGTACACCCAGGCCCGGACCGGGGCTCCGTCGCTCAGCCGGACCGCCTCGCACACCTCCCGCTCGTAGGCGTTGAGCGGGTGCCCGGGCGCGAGGAACTCCTCCAGCGCGTCCAGGTCCCGCAGCAGCCCCGCGTACTCCCCCGGCGCGGCCGTCACCAGTTCCCCCAGCACCCCGCCGCCCGCGGCGCCGTCGGCCGCGCGGGCGAGGTAGGGGTAGCCGGGGCCGTCGTACAGCAGCGCCCCGGGCAGCCGGGCCGGCTCCTCCGCGCCGGTGCGGCCGCTCAGGCAGCGGGCGTGGTTGGGCTCACCGGGGCGCAGTGTGCCGTAGACGAAGAACGGCAGCGGGAGGGTCCCGGGGTCGCCGCTCACCGGGGCGCGGCCCCCGTCTCGGCGGCCAGCCAGGCCAGGTAGCCGGTCCCGCCGCGGACCACCGGGAGCGCCAGGATCTCGGGCGTCTCGTAGTCGTGCGCGGCGAGCAGATACGCCTCCAGACCGTCGTAGCGGCGCTCGGTCGTCTTGAAGAAGACCTGCCACTCCTGGCTGGTCTCGATGGCGTTGTTCCAGTGGTAGACCGAGGTGACCGGCCCGGAGACCTGCGCGCAGGCCGCGTGCCGGGCCTCCACCGCCCCGCGGGCCAGCTTCTCCGCCTTCTCGGCGCTGTCGGTGGTGGTCAGCACGGTGAGTGCCGGGATCGCGCTGCTGTCGCTGCTCTCGCTGCTCATCGCTGTCGCTCACTCCTCGCGGGGCGGCCGGGGCGGCCAGGGGGACCGGGCCGGTCTCACGGTACGCCGCCCCGGCCCGGGCCCGGGCCTCACCCGGCGTACGGGCGGACCTCCTTGGCGTCCCGCAGGGCGTGCGCCCACCAGGCGAGCTGGTCGAGCAGCACCTTGGCGGCGGCGGCCGGCTCCGCTGGGTCCCGGTGCGCGCCGGCGGCGTCGAAGTGGCCGTGCGCGCCGTGGAAGGAGACGGTGTCGCGGATGGTGACCGCGTGCATCTCGGCGAAGACCTGCCGCAGTTGCTCGACCGCGCGCAGGCCGCCGGACATCCCGCCGTAGGAGACGAAGGACACCGGCTTGGCCTGCCACTCGGTGAAGTGCCAGTCGATCAGGGCCTTGAGGGAGGCGGGGAAGGAGTGGTTGTACTCGGGGGTGACCACGGTGAAGGCGTCGGCGGCGGCCAGCACCGGGCTGATCCGCTCCAGCGCCTCCCGGGCGGTCGGGCCGGGGTCGCGCGAGAGCGCGGTCGGCAGCTCGGCCGTCCCGAGGTCGACCACGTCCACGGCGAACTCGGCATGGGCACGGGCGTGGGCGAGGAACCATTCCGCGATGACCGGCCCGAACCGCCCCTCCCGGTTGCTGGCGATCACCACGGCGAGCCGTAGGCGGGCCGGGGTGGCGGCGGAGGCCGCGGTGGCGTCGGCGGTCAGGGGGGCGGTCGTGGCGGTGGCGCGCTCGGCGCTGTCGTCGTCCATGCCCGGCAGCCTGGTCCCTCAACCTTGCTTGAGGTCAAGCGACCGGCCGGATGCGCGGGGCCACGCCCCGTTACCCGTTCGGCCGGATCACGGCGAACGGCGCTCGGATACGGCGCTGAGCTGCGGTGACGCCCCGCGCGCGGCGCCGCGAAGGCGGCCGTGCGGCCTGCCTGACGCCCTGTCAGCAGGCAGCGCGCGGGACCGGGCCGTTACCTCGGAACAAGAGCAGTCACCCGTTCGAGCAGTCACCCGTTCCAGGACATGGCCGCCGGTCCCCGTACACGGACGGCCGCGCGGCACCGGAGGACCCCATGCGCACCACTGCCCGCCTGCTGACCGGTACCGCGCTGGCGGTCGTCTCGCTCGGCGCGTTCGCCGGGCCGGCCGCGTACGCCGGCGACCGCGGCTCGCTGGAGGTCTACCCCTCCCCGGCGAGCGCCGGCGACACGGTCACCGTCAACACCACCGCCTGCGGGAAGAACGGCCGGGGCGTGGGCGACGCGGAGTCCCTGGGCGCGGGCGAGTTCGCACTCAAGCCCGGCACCCACAAGGAGACCGCGGTCGGGCGCTTCCGCGTCCCCAAGCACACCAAGTCCGGCAGCTACGCGATAGCCGTGGCCTGCGACAACGGCCGGACGGCCACCGGCGACCTGGTGGTCAAGCACTCCGGCGGGCACGACTCGGGCGGCTCCACCGGAGGCCACGACTCCGGCGGGCACAGCTCGGGCGGCCACGACTCGGGCGGGTCCGGGGGCCACAGCTCGGGCGGCGACTGGGGCGGCAGCGGGGGCCACGAGGACGGCGGCCACCGGCCGAGCGGCCACGTCAAGACCGGTGTCGGCGGCAGCGTCGGCCCGGAC
>NZ_PVLV01000588.1 GCF_002982015.1 Streptomyces solincola | reverse complement strand
TTCCAGGCCGGGGCGGCCCAGGCCCCCGGGGTGGGCGTCGGGGTCGGGTCCGGGGTGCCGCCGCCGGGCTCGACGACGGTGGTGCCGCGGCCCAGGTCACCGGCGAGCGCGTAGCTCGTGCCGCCGATGTTCACCGTCCAGTTCCACGGGGTGGAGACGGGCAGGTAGTAGTTGAAGGAGAGGTCGACCGAGGCGCCGGGGGCCAGCGACTGCCAGGCCGGCAGCTTCAGCGAGACCCGGTGGAAGTCGCCCTTCAGGCCGCCGATGTTGGAGCCGGTGTGGTCGCTGGAGATCACCTTGGTGCCGAAGCCGGACTGGTCCGAGGCGTTGCCCGGGGCGGAGGTGGAGTAGTCGAACTGGAACTCCGTGCCGCCGGGCAGGGCCGTCTTGGTGTTGTTGGTGATCTTCACCTTGGGGGTGATCGGGTAGTTGGAGTCGCCCAGCTTGAACTCGCCGAACTCCACGCCGACGTTGACCGCCTTGGTGGGCAGCGCCCTGTTGGAGACCTTGGCGCCGTAGGCCGGGGCCGCCTTGAACTTGTCGTACATCAGGGAGGTCAGGGTCGAGCCGGGCTCGTACTGGCCCTTGGCCGCGTTCCAGCCGTAGTCGCCGGCCAGCTCCCAGATCATGGTGCCGCCGATGCCCTTGTCCACCACGTAGTCGGCCTTGCGGGCCACCGACTGCTCGTCCTCGGTGGACAGGAAGGTGCGCGTCTGGGCGTTCCACAGCCAGGGCGCGACCAGCGTGGAGTCGTACTTGCGGGCGTAGGAGCCGGTGAGCTTGGTGCCGGCGCCGAAGCCGTAGGCCGGGAGGTAGTCGCCGAGGACGCCCTTCTCCAGGTTCTTGGCGTGCCACATCGGGTTGGAGCCGGCGGGCGACTCCTTGCCGTTGTCGTCCTTGTCGTGCCAGAGGTTGTCGATGCCGCTGGCGCCGTCACCGCACTTGGTCAGCCCCGAGCCGGCCGGGCAGGTGCTCGCGACCGCCTTCCCCCAGAGTCCGTCGGTGCCGCCCTGCACGTTCTTGTGGCCGCGGGTGTAGTAGGGCAGGCCGATGTTGATCCGGCCGGCCGGCATCGAGCCGCGGAAGTAGTGGTACGCCCAGTCGGTGTTCAGGTAGCCGATGCCGCCGTACTGCTGGCTGCCGTACACGTTGGCGGCGGCCAGCTCGGCGTCCTTGCCGTCGTCGAACAGCGAGGCGTTCGGGCCGACGTACTCGTTCCAGGCGCCGTGCAGGTCGTAGGACATGATGTTGACGTAGTCCAGGTACTTCTGGACCTGGAAGGTCTCCATGCCGCGCAGCAGGTAGCCGGAGGAGGGGGCCGCCACGGTGAGCATGTAGTGCTTGCCGTCGGCCGCGCCGGCCCGGTCCAGCTTCTCGCGCAGGCTCTTCATCAGCGCCGCGTAGCCCTTGACCAGGCCGCCCCGGCGGGCGTTGGAGATGGCGAAGTCGGCCGGGTGCCCGGCGTCCTTCATCGAGGTCGGGTACTCGTAGTCGATGTCGACGCCGTTGAAGCCGTACTTCTTGATGAAGGCGACGGCCGAGTCGGCGAAGGTGTCGATGCCGGGCTGGTTGACCGAGCCGTCGGCGTTGGTGGCCATGGTGTAGAAGCCGCCGGAGCCGACCCGCTTGCCGTCCGCGCCGAAGTAGCCGCCCGTCTCGGCCCAGCCGCCGACCGAGATGAGCGTCTTCACCTCGGGGTGCTGCTTCTTGTACTTGTTCAGCAGGTTGAAGTGGCCCTTGTAGGGCAGCGCCGGGTCCATCTCCGCGCCCGCCACGCCCGGCCAGGTCATCCCGGTGGCCGCGTTGTCGGGGCCGTCCGCGCCGACCGAGAGCCTGTTGGCCGAGTCGACGTGGCCGAAGGCGTAGTTGAGGTGGGTGACCTTGCCCCAGGGGATGTCCTTGGCGAGGTAGGCGGGGGTGCCGTCCTTGCCGGTGCGCCAGCCGGTGAAGTAGCCGATGACGCGGCGCTGGTGGTCCGCGCCCATCTTCTCGCGGCCCTCGGTGTCGTACACCGAGCAGTACGGGACGTCGACGCCGGGCGTCTTGTACAGCCCGTCGGGTCGACAGGACTCCTGGTCGGCGGCCTGGGAGACGCCGCCGGAGAGCATGCCGAGCAGCAGCCCGGCGACGGCGGCGCCGGATGCCAGCACGGTGGCTCTGGCACGGGTGGGGGACAGCACGGGGATCCTCCTGGGGCAGTCAGGGGGGCACACGACGGGGATGTGCGGGAAGCACACGGAAGGGAGGTACGGAAGGTGCGTGGCGCTGGTCGGCCGCGGTGTGCGCACACCGGGTGGCCGGATTCTCCATGGAGGTGAGCCGAGGTTAAGAGGACTAGACCAAGGGGTCAATAGGTCTGGACCAATAGCGGCAACGAGAATTTCTTCCGCCGTGCTGTGACGCAGGACACGTGAACCGCCCGGCGCGCCGGTGACCGTCCGTGGCACACTGGCCCTGTATCAGCAGCAGCGCACTCCGGGGTCGGTGCAATTCCGAACCGGCGGTTACAGTCCGCGACCCGGCCGCAGCCAGTGGCCGGTTGACCAGGTGAAACTCCTGGACCGACGGTGAAAGTCCGGATGGGAGGCAGTGCGCGGCGGGTGACCCTGTCCAGGGGTGCGCCGGCCGTATGTCCGCTGGTCACCGCATACGCCGGTGGCCCGCGCCTCGGCCGATCGGCGTCCCCTGTGTGCGGTGGTCCTCCGCTCTCTGTCGTCATTCGACAGGCCCCGGAGTCCGCGCCCCGACAGGCGAGGAGGACCCGGTGCCCACCGCAGCCGACACCGCCGCCATGCGCCGCGCCATCGCGCTCGCCACCCGCGGCCTCGGCTCCACCAGCCCCAACCCCGTCGTCGGCTGCGTCGTCCTCGACGCCGCGGGCGAGACGGCCGGCGAAGGCTGGCACCAGCGCGCCGGCGGCCCGCACGCCGAGGTGCACGCCCTGCGCGCGGCCGGCGAGCGGGCCCGCGGCGGCACCGCGTACGTCACCCTCGAACCCTGCAACCACACCGGCCGCACCGGACCCTGCGCCCGCGCCCTGCTCGACGCCGGGATCGCCCGCGTGGTCTACGCCGTCGGCGACCCGAACCCGCAGGCCACCGGCGGGGCGGACACCCTGCGCGCGGCCGGCGTCCAGGTCGAGGGCGGACTGCTCGCCGAGGAGGCCGAGGCGGGCAACACCGCCTGGCTGACCTCCGTACGCCTCGGCCGGCCGCACGTCACCTGGAAGTACGCCGCCACCCTGGACGGCCGCACCGCCGCCGCCGACGGCACCAGCCGCTGGATCAGCTCCGCCGAGGCCCGCGCCGACGTCCACCGGCTGCGCGCCGAGGCCGACGCCGTCCTGGCCGGCTCGGGCACCCTGCGCGCCGACGACCCGCACCTCGCGGTCCGCGGCGTCGAAGGCGCCGTCCAGCCGCTGCGGGTCGTGCTCGACGCCGCCGCCGGCATCCGGCCCACCGCCCGGGTGCTCGACGACGCCGCCCCCACCCTGCTGGTCGCCGGCGAGGACGCCGACACCCGCCACCTGCCCGGCGGCGTCGACGTGCTCCGACTGCCGCTGCACGACGGCCGGTTCGGCGTCCACGACCTGCTCACCGCCCTGCACGCGCGCGCGGTCCGCTCGGTGCTGCTGGAAGGCGGAGCCACCCTCGCCGGCGCGTTCGCCGCCGCCGGCGCGATCGACCGGGTTGTCGGCTACCTCGCGCCGGTCCTGCTCGGCGCCGGACCGGCCGCCCTCGCCGACGCCGGAATCACCACCATCACCGAGGCGTTGCGCCTCGACGTCACCGAAGTCGTCCGCATCGGTACCGACCTGCGGATCACCGCCAAGCCGAAGGAGCGCTGAGCGTGTTCACCGGAATCGTCGAAGAGCTGGGCGAGGTCACCGCCGTGGACGACCTCGGGGACTCCTGCCGCTTCCGCCTGCGCGGCCCGGTCGTCACCGAGGGGGCCCGGCACGGCGACTCCATCGCCGTCAACGGCGTCTGCCTCACCGTGGTCGACACCGAGGGCGGCGAGTTCACCGCCGACGTGATGGCCGAGACCCTCAAGCGCTCCAGCCTCGGCGCGCTCGCCCCGGGCTCCCGGGTCAACCTGGAGCGGCCGATGGCCGTCGGCGGACGGCTCGGCGGCCACATCGTGCAGGGCCACGTCGACGGCACCGGCGCGATCCTGGCCCGCACCCCCTCCGAGCACTGGGAGATCGTCAAGGTCTCCCTGCCGCCCAAGCTGGCCCGCTACGTCGTCGAGAAGGGCTCCATCACGGTGGACGGCGTCAGCCTCACCGTCGTGGACGCCGGACCCGACTACTTCACCATCAGCCTCATCCCCACCACCCTGGCGCTCACCACCCTGGGCGTGAAGCAGCCCGGCGACCCGGTCAACCTGGAGGTCGACGTGATCGCCAAGTACGTCGAACGGCTGATGGGAACCGCGAAGGACGCCCCCGCCGCCCCGACCGGCGCCTCGGCGGCCGCCGAAGCGCTCGCCGACCGCCCCGCCGGCCCCGAGGGGACGCCGCGGTGAACTGGCTCAACGCGGTCGCCTTCACCGCCTTCGACCAGCCGATCAAATGGGCCGACATGATCGGCAACATCATCGGCCTGGCCGCCCTGGCACTCGGCTGGCGGCGCTCAGTGTGGACCTGGCCCGCCCAGTTCCTCGCCGGCCTCATCCTCTTCGCCGCCTTCGCCACCTCCCACCTCACCGGCAGCGCCGGCAAGCAGGTCGTGGTCATGCTCGTCGCCGCCTGGGGCTGGTGGCAGTGGACCCGCGGCCGCGCCCAGGCCCAGGACGGCTCGCTCGCCGTGCGCTTCGCCGGCTGGCGCGAGCGCGCCCTGATGGCCGGCGGCGCCGTGCTCGGCACCCTCGCCGTCGGCGGCCTGTTCACCGCCTTCCCGCACCTGTCCTGGGACCCGTGGCCCGACGCGTACATCTTCGTCGGCACCCTGGTCGCCATGTACGCCCAGGCCCGCGGCATGGTCGAGTTCTGGTTCGCCTGGCTGCTGGTCGACCTCGTCGGCGTCCCGCTGAACTTCGCCAACGGCTTCGCCTTCTCCGGCTTCGTCTACGTCATCTACGGCGCCCTGGTGCTGTGGGGCCTGCGCGACTGGTGGCTCCGCTCCCGCACGAACGCCGCCACCCTGGAAGGAGCGGGCGCATGAGCGCGCAGCACACGATCTGGGACACCGAGGACCTCTCCCTCGACCCCGTCGAGCAGGCCGTCCGCGACATCGCCGCCGGCCGGCCCATCGTGGTCGTCGACGACGAGGACCGGGAGAACGAGGGCGACCTCGTCATCGCCGCCGAGAAGGCCACCCCCGAGGTCGTCGCCTTCATGATGAGCGAGTGCCGCGGCCTCATCTGCGCCCCCATGGAGGGGGAGGAACTGGACCGCCTGCGTCTTCCGCAGATGGTCCAGGACAACACCGAGTCCATGAAGACCGCGTTCACCGTCTCGGTGGACGCCGGCCCCGCCTACGGCGTCACCACCGGCATCTCCGCCGCCGACCGGGCCACCACCCTCCAGCTGCTGGGCGGCGGGCGCGCCGAGCCCGGCGACCTGGTCCGCCCCGGGCACGTCTTCCCGCTGCGCGCCCGCCCCGGCGGCGTCCTCACCCGCCCCGGCCACACCGAGGCCGCCGTCGACCTCGCCCGGCTCGCCGGACTGCGCCCGGCCGGCGCCATCGTGGAGATCGCCGGCGAGGACGGCACCATGCTGCGGCTGCCCGAACTCGTCCCGTTCGCCCGCAAGCACGGCCTGACGATCATCTCCATCGAGGACCTGATCGCCTACCGCAGGAGCAACGAGCCCACCGTCCGCCGCGAGGCCGAGGTCCGCCTGCCCACCGCGCACGGTGACTTCACCGCCTACGGCTACCGCTCCACCGTCGACGGCGTCGAGCACATCGCCCTCGTCCACGGCGACCTGGGCGACGGCGAGGACGTCCTCGTCCGGATCCACTCCGAATGCCTCACCGGCGACGTCTTCCACTCGCTGCGCTGCGACTGCGGCCCCCAGCTCGACGCCTCCATGGAGCGGATCACCGCCGCCGGCCGCGGCGTCGTCGTCTACCTGCGCGGCCACGAGGGACGCGGCATCGGACTGCTGTCCAAGCTGCGCGCCTACGAACTCCAGGAACGCGGCCACGACACCCTCGACGCCAACCTGGAACTCGGCCTGCCCGCCGACGCCCGGGACTACGCGGCCGGCGCGCAGATGCTCGCCGACCTCGGCGTGCGCGGCCTGCGGCTGCTCACCAACAACCCCGACAAGGTCGAGGCCCTCACCCGGCACGGGCTGACCGTCACCGGCCGCGAGCCGATGCCCGTCCAGGCCGGCGAGCACAACATCCGCTACCTGCGCACCAAGCGCGACCGGATGGGCCACGACCTGCCCTGGCTGGACGCCACCGCCGCGTCCGCCTGCCACCCCCAGTAACCCACCATCCCCCCAGCACGAGGAGACACGTACGTGAGCGGCAAGGGCGCACCCGAACTGAGCGTGAAGAACTGCGGCGACCTGCGGGTGGCCGTGGTCGCCGCCCAGTGGCACGAGAAGATCATGGACGGCCTGGTGAACGGCGCCCTGCGCGCCCTGCACGAGCTGGGCATCGACGAGCCCACCGTGCTGCGCGTCCCCGGCAGCTTCGAACTGCCGGTCGTCGCCAAGGTCCTCGCCGGCCGAGGCTACGACGCGGTCGTCGCCCTCGGCGTCGTCATCCGCGGCGGCACCCCGCACTTCGAGTACGTGTGCCAGGGCGTCACCCAGGGCCTGGTCCAGGTCTCCGTCGACACCGGCGTACCCGTCGGCTTCGGCGTGCTGACCTGTGACGACGAGGCGCAGGCGCTGGACCGCGCCGGCCTTGAGGGCTCCGCCGAGGACAAGGGCCACGAGGCGGTCACCGCCGCCGTCGCCACCGCCACCACGCTGCGCACGGTCAGCGAACCCTGGCGCTGAGTGCCGGGCCCTGGCACCGGAGGCCGGGCGGGCACCCCGTACTCTGGTCCCATCATGGCGAACAGAATCCGTAAAAGCTTCGAAGAGCTCTTCGCCGAGCTGGAGCTCAAGGCCAAGACCGGCGACCCCGCCACCTCCCGCACCGCCGAACTGGTGGACAAGGGCGTCCATGCCATCGGCAAGAAGGTCGTCGAGGAGGCCGCCGAGGTCTGGATGGCCGCCGAGTACGAGGGCAAGGAAGCCGCCGCCGAGGAGATCTCGCAGCTGCTGTACCACGTCCAGGTGATGATGGTCGCGCGCGGGATCTCCCTCGACGACGTGTACGCCCACCTCTGAGCCGCACCGCAATCCCGCAGTCCGACCCCGAAAGAAGGAACCACCCCATGCTGCGCATCGCCGTCCCCAACAAGGGTTCACTGTCCGGACCTGCGTCGGCGATGCTCCATGAGGCCGGCTACCAGCAGCGCAAGGAGTCCAAGGAGCTCGTCCTGGTCGACCCGGTCAACGAGGTGGAGTTCTTCTACCTGCGCCCCCGGGACATCGCCATCTACGTCAGCTCCGGCAAGCTCGACATCGGCATCACCGGCCGCGACCTGCTGCTGGACTCCGGCGCCAACGCCGAGGAGATCCTCCAGCTCGGCTTCGCCCGCTCCACCTTCCGCTACGCCACCCGCCCCGGCACCGCCGCCGGCCCCGCCGACTTCGGCGGCATGACGATCGCCACCTCCTACGAGGGGATCGTCGCCAAGCACCTCGCCGACCAGGGCATCGACGCCTCCGTCGTCCACCTGGACGGCGCCGTGGAAACGGCCGTCGAACTGGGCGTCGCCCAGGTCATCGCGGACGTCGTGGAGACCGGCACCTCGCTGCGCAACGCCGGCCTGGAGGTGATCGGCGAGCCCATCCTGACCTCCGAGGCCGTCGTCATCCGGCGCACCGGCGCCCCCGACGACGACCCCAAGGTGCAGCAGTTCCTCCGCCGCCTCCAGGGCGTCCTGGTGGCCCGCTCGTACGTGATGATGGACTACGACTGCCGGGTCGAGCACCTGGAGCGGGCCGTCTCCCTCACCCCCGGCCTGGAGTCGCCCACCGTCTCCCCGCTGCACCACGAGGGCTGGGTCGCGGTCCGCGCCATGGTCCCCGCCCGCGAGGCCCAGCGGATCATGGACGACCTGTACGCGCTCGGCGCCCGGGCCATCCTGACCACCGAGATCCACGCCTGCCGCCTGTGACCCGGACCGCCGGCGGACCCACCCCGCCGGCGGCGCCCCGGCCCCGCACACCGGAAGAACCGGACGACGCCCTATGCCCGACCCCCGAGCCACCGCCCTCCCGGCCGTCTTCCGGCCGACCCGCACCCGAGCGGTGCTGCTGACCGCAGGCGCGGCGATGTTCGCCGTGATCACCCTGATCGCCCTCACCCTGGAGAAACTCGGCCCCGGCGAACGCGCCAGCTTCATCCTGGTCGCGGCCCTGTTCCTGGGTGTGCTGGTGCTGCTCTCCCGACCCAAGGTGGTCGCCGACGACACCGGCGTCACCGTGGTCAACCTGGTGCACACCCGCCGGCTCGCCTGGGCGGAGATCCTCCGGGTCAACCTCCGCGAGGGCGACCCCTGGGTCTTCCTCGACCTCAGCGACGGCACCAGCCTGCCCGCGCTCGGCATCCAGCCCGGCATCGGCCGCCGCCAGGCCATCCGCGACGCGACCGCGCTGCGCGCGCTCGCCGAGTCCCACGGCACCGGCCCCGACCGCGCCTGACGCACCCGCGGGACCCGCAGCGCGTGACCTGGCGGACTGGGGGCCGACGCCGGCCGAGCTCCGGCACGTGCTCCGACCCGGCGGCCGAGCGACCCGCGGCCCGACCCGGCCGGCCGGGAGGAGTTCCCCGACGCCTTCCGCGACCTGTCGACCCGCCCCTGCTTCCTGTTCTTCGTCGTCGACGCACCGCCGGCCGCCCGCCCCGCCGGCGGCCGCCGGGCTCAGTAGCCGGGCAGCCCCGGCATACCCGGGCCGGCGGCGGGTGGGTCCTCCGGGGCGCGCCGGACCGGGTTGCGTCCGGACAGCACCTCCCCGTACGCCTGCATCAGGTCCGGCAGCCGCAGCGTCGCCAGATCGTCCCGGGTCGGCTCGCCGCGGTAGCCGGTCAGCCGCAGGTCCCGGTACGCGCACGACTTCTCGTACAGGGTGCGCAGGAAACGCCCGTTGCCCAGCTCGTCGATCCAGCCCTGCTCCACCACATGGCCGCTGATCGACAGCAGTTCGTCGCGCGCCTCGGCGTCCCACCGGTCGTCGTTGGCGTCCGCCAGCACCTCCCCGATGGCGGTCAGCTCCAGCGGCCGGTACGAGGGGAAGTCCACCCGGGTGGTGAAGCGCGACGACAACCCGGGGTTGGCGGCCAGCAGCCGGTCCATGCCCTCCGGATAGCCGGCCAGGATCACCACCAGGCGGTCCCGGTTGTCCTCGGCCCGCTTCAGCAGCACCTGTAGCGCCTCGTCGCCGTACGCGTCGCCCTTGCTGTAGCCGGAGTTGGACAGCGCGTACGCCTCGTCCACGAACAGCACCCCGCCCAGGGCCGAGTCGATCAGCTCGTTGGCCTTCACCGCGGTCTGCCCCAGGAACTCGCCCACCAGGTCCGCCCGCTGGGCCTCCACCAGGTGGTCGCCGCCCAGCAGCCCGAGGGCGTAGAAGACCCGGCCCAGGATGCGGGCGACCGTGGTCTTCCCGGTGCCGGAGGGGCCGGAGAACACAAAGTGACGTTTCGGCGGCTGCACCGGAAGTCCGCGCTCCGCGCGCAGCCTGGCCATCTCCAACTGCGCGGAGACCGCCTTCACCTGGCGCTTGACCGGCTCCAGCCCGACCATCCGCTCCAGCTCGGCGAGCGCGTCGGCGAGCAGCTCGGGATCGGCGGCCCCACCGGGCGCGGCCGCCGCCCCGGACCCGAGCCGCACCCGCG
>NZ_PVLV01000587.1 GCF_002982015.1 Streptomyces solincola | reverse complement strand
GTGTGGGGGTGGGTGTGTGGGTGGTCACGATGCGGCCCCGGTCTTCCTGCTCGTGTGGAGGTGCTGCGGCGCCGGCGAGGGGACGGTGTCCAGGCGGGTGCGCACGTCGTCAGCCTCGGCGGCGCCGATCTCGGTGAACACCGCCAGGGCGCGGGTCAGGTACTCGTCGGCCCGCGCGTGGTCGCCGCCGAGCGCGGCGAGGGTGCCGAGGACGTGCTCGGCCCTGGCGGTGTTGAGGCGCTGCGCGGTGGGCTGGGAGAGGGCGAGCGCCTCTCGGGCGCACTCCTCGGCGCGTTCCGGTCGCCCAGGCTCAGGTGCAGCGGGGCCAGTTCCAGCAGGACCGTGCCACGGGCGACGCGGTTGGCGTTGGTCTCGGCGTTGGCGCGGCCGACCTCGGCCGGCTGGACCGTGGCGGGCAGGGGCGCGACGTCGTCAGAGGAGACGGGCGGGCGGCCGCGCCGCTTGGACCGGATGACGGAGTACGCCGCCGACGACACGTAGCCGACCGCCATGCGCACCTCGCCGACCTCCTGGCCGCTGACGAGGAAGCGCATGTCGTAGGCGGCCGAACGGGCGGGGGCGCTCGCCCCGGCGGCACGGTCCGTGCTGACCCGCATGGTCAGTTCCGCCGGGTCGCCGGAGTGTGCGTGGAACAGTCCCGGCAGCCGCATCGACCACGACTGGAGGACGAACTTCGTGTCGTCGTCGACGCCCAGGTGCCGGTGGGCGCCGCAGGTCTCGGCCTGGCGGGCGCACTCCAGGAGGAGCATCGGGTCGATCACGCTGTGGCCGACGTGGTCGGTGAAGTAGGCGTGTGAGGAGGGGAGCTGGGCTCCTGCGAGGAAGCGCCGCCGGTCCACCGCCGCGGTGTCGGTGAGGAAGACCTCCGACAGGGCGCGGCGGTGAAGCAGGCGCCGGTCGACCGACCGGACGAAGTCGAGCTCCCGCAGAGCGGGAAGGAAGTCACTGGCGGTCACCGTCATCGGTGGGTAGCCCCTCTCTCGGGAGCGCGGCGTTCGGCGTCGCCGGCTCTCGGCATCTCGTGGTGGTGCGCCGCTGGGTGGAGACCTCCGCGGCGGATGAGTCGAAAACTGGCCACGGCGTCTGTCACCCCGCTGTCGGAGCGTGTAAGGGGGCCGGCTGGAGCGTCCCTGGAGGCCGACTCGACCGCGCCGGGGCCGGGGAGCGGGCACGCCGAAGCCGCGCCGGCGGAGGGGATCGGCGGCGCGGCTGGGCGGCTCGGGCGGGCTTGGCGTCCGGTGCGGACGCGGCGGGTCAGTTGGCCAGCAGGCCCTTGAGGACGGCCTCGTACTGGGAGGTGGTGGAGGAGGGAGAGCCGGAGGGGCAGAGCGGGTCGAGGCGGAGCCGGGCCAGGTCGCGGGTGGCGACGCCCCAGGCGTACCAGGTGGAGCGTTCCCAGGCGAGCTGCGGCGGGTTGTACCAGCCGTCGTCCAGGCCGCCGAGGACCAGGCGGGCCTCGGTCAGGCCGGGGCCGATCCGGTAGACGTCGCCGCTGAAGACGGAGGCGTAGACCTGGCCGAACTGCACGCTCAGTTCGCCGTAGCTGGGCAGGGTGCCGGTGGCCAGCACGGTGCGGGAGTCGAGGTCCATGGCGAACCAGGAGCCGGACTGCCGCTTGTAGACGCCGTACAGCACGCCGTCCAGGACCTCGATGTGCTGGAGGCTGGCGTTGCCGCCGATCGGGGCGGTCTCCCAGAGCACGGTGCCGCGCCGCAGGTCGAAGGCGGCGACGGAGGCGGCGCTCCGGGTGGGCGGGACGCTGCCGCCGCCCCAGGTGTCGCCGGCCAGATAGGCGATTTTCCGCCCCGGGCGGTCGTCGAGCGCCACCGCCATCACGCTCTGGTCGGGGATGACGTCCTTGTGCACGGTGAGGCGGCCGCGGGAGCGTTGCAGCAGGGTCAGCGCGCCCTTGAGGCCGCCGGCCGGCGGGGCGCTGGCGATGAGCAGCAGGTCGTCGCCGGAGACGTAGGCCATGTCGGTGGGGCGCTGCTGGCCGTTGTCGATGAAGCCGAGGGAGCGCACCCGTTCGCGGCCCGGGTCGATCTCCAGCAGTTCGGTGCTCGGGTACATCGCGGCGTAGACCCGGCCGCCGATCACCCGGATCTGCTTGGGTTCGCCGGGGATGCGGATGCGGTGGGAGGTGCCGCGGGCGGGGCGGTGGGTGGTGAGCGAGTAGTGGCCGCCGACGTGCACGGCGCCGCCCTGCTCGTAGGCGATGGACTGCACCGGGTCCGGGCCGGACAGACCGATGTCGATGAGTTCGACGACCTGCGCGGCGCCGGTGGAGCGGTCCATCCACCACAGCCGGCCGCTGCCGGCCGCGCCGAGCATGGTGTTCCCGGCGAGCGGGATCAGCGCGCGGTGCTCGTCGCCGGTGGCGGGCGCGGCGACCTCGGTGAGGGTGTCGCCGTCGCGGCGGTAGACGGTGCCGGAGGGGCGGCCGACGAGGTAGACGGTGCCGTCGTCGGTGACGGTGAGGGCGTCGGCGATGCGCTCGCCGGCCGGGATGGTGAGCACCCGGGCCGTGCCGCCGGCCGGGTCCATGTCGAGCAGGGAGCGGCCGAACAGGCCGTGGATCCGGCCGCCGTGGGCGGTGAGCGCGGCGGCGCCGCCGTACGGCTGGGGGGTGAGGTTGCGCTTGGCGCCGGTGACCCGGTCGTAGGCGACCAGGTAGCCCTGCGGCAGGGTGCCGGCGTAGACGTATCTGTCGTCGGCGGCGATGGCGCGGACGTAGCCCTCGCCGGGCTGCGCAGCGCCGAGGTTGCGCAGCTTGCCGGTGTCGGGCTTGTACTCCCAGACCTCGCCGCGCGGGCTGGTGCCGGCGTAGACGGTGCCGTCGGGGGCGGTGGTCAGGCACCAGACGAAGCCGCCGGCCGGGCCGATGGTGGCGATCCGGGCGGTGGTTCCGGTGGCCGGGTCGATGCGGTGGATGTCGGGGTACGGGTAGGTGCCGACGTACACCTTTCCGCCGGAGACGGTCGCCGCCCAGCCGCCGTCGCCCCGGTCCAGCCGGAAGGTGCGGGTCAGTCTGCGGGTGGTCAGGTCGATCTCGCCGACCAGGGTGGGGCTCTGGCCGCGGGCGACGACATAGGCACGGTCGCCCAGGACGGTGACGCCGACGATGGCCGCGGTGAGCGACGCGGTGCCGTAGGTGGTCACGGGTGCTCCGGTGCAGGCGTGTGCGGCGGTGGCCTGGTCGGCCGGTGAGGCCGGGGCGGCGGGGGCGGCGCCGCCCGGAGGGCCGCCGGCGGGCCTGGGTCCGGGTCTGGGG
>NZ_PVLV01000586.1 GCF_002982015.1 Streptomyces solincola | reverse complement strand
CCCCCTGCAACGCCCGCGCCCCGATCAGCAGCCCCGCGTCCGGCGCCACCCCGCACAGCAGCGACGCCACCGCGAACCACACGATCCCCACCACGAACACCCGCCGCCGCCCCAGCCTGTCGCTGAGCGCCCCGCCCACCAGGATCAGCGACGCCAGGGTCAGCACATACGCGGTCACCACCCACTGCAACTGCCGCAGATCGGCGTCCAGATCGTCCCCGATGTGCGGCAGCGCCACATTCACCACGGTCGAGTCCAGCAGCGCCATGGTCGACCCCAGCACCGTCGCCAGCAGCACCATCCGCCCCCGCGCACTGCCCAGCCGGATCGCCCCCGCCGCTCGCGCTTCCTCCGCCACCGAGCCCACCTCGTCCCGACCTCGCACCACCCCGCCCGCCCCATTCTTGGACACGGGAGCGGGGGGCGCGAGCGGCCCGGACGAACGAGAAAGAGGGAGAGGGGCAGACGAGTCGGGCTGTACGCCGGGTTCTGTGCCTCGGGACCTCGCGGTCGTCGAGGCGACGGCCATCCATCTAGGGCCGGCGTTGCCGCCGGCCTCGTGCGGTCTACCCGCGGACTCGGGCGGGCAGCCCTCGATCGTCCGCGCAGGGACGCCTCCGAGGAGGCGGCCCCTCTTGACCTTGCTCCGGGTGGGGTTTACCTAGCTGCCCAGGTCACCCTGGGCACTGGTGGTCTCTTACACCACCGTTTCACCCTTACCGAGGACGCGAGGCCCCCGGCGGTCTGTTTTCTGTGGCACTGTCCCGCGGGTCACCCCGGGTGGCCGTTAGCCACCACCCTGCCCTGTGGAGCCCGGACGTTCCTCGGGAGGGATCGCAAGGACCCTCACGCGGCCGTCCGCCCGGCTCGTCTGCCGTGCGGCCATGGTACCCGCCGGTCAGGGGCGGGCGAGGACGGGGCGGAGGGTCTCGTACGCCCAGCCGGCGAGGCGGGTGGGGGGGGGGGGGGGCGGGTCGCGGGGGTGCTCGGGCGTGAAGCCGTCGCGCAGGCCGGTGGACATGCCGACCATGGCCTCGGTCTGGGCGGCGGTCAGGCCGGCCGAGCGGAGCATGGCGCGCATGGCGTCGTCCTCGATCCGCTCGGCGCGCACCGGGTGGCCGGTGGCGTCGGAGACGACGGCCAGGGCCTGCGACCAGGTGAGGTCCTCGGGGCCGTGGACCGCCTGGAGGTGCGGGGAGGGGTGCGGGGAGAGCAGGTGGAGGGCGGCCACCTCGGCGATGTCGCGGGGGGCGACCCAGGGCATGGGCTGGTCGAGGGGCAGGAGGACGGGGACGGCTCCGGCGCGCAGGGCGTCGATCTGGAGGAGGAGGTTGGTGAAGAAGAAGCCGCAGCGCAGGTGGGTGACGGAGGCGCCGGTGGCGTCGAGTAGTTCCTCGGTGCGGGCCAGGCCGTCGATCTCCCCCGCCCCGCACCGCAGTTCGGCGCCGACGCTGCTCTGGAAGACCACCCGGGGGATCGCGTGGGCGGTGACGGCGTCGGCGGCGACGCGGCCCAGGCGCTCGTGCGCGGCCACCGGGTCGTCGTCGCCGGTGGTGGGCGAGACCCAGTAGAGGGCGTCCACGCCTTCGGTGGCCTTGAGTACGGCGGCGTGGTCCCGCTGGTCGACCTCGACCACGTCGGCGCGGGAGGCGAGGGAAGCGGGGAGCCTGCCGGCGTCGCGCAGCAGGAGGCGGGGGCGGAGGCCCGCCCGGACGAGGGCGGCGGCCAGTTCGGCGCCCACGTGGCCGGTCGGGGTCGTCACGGCCACGGTCGCCGTCGCCGTCGCTGCCGTCTGGTCCGCCATGTCCGCTCCTCGGGTCGTGATGCCTCCGGTACCCCTACCCGTACGCTGGCGCGGGGCCGCATCCCCGAGGAAAGACCCGCAGAAGGAGAACCACCGTGCTCGTGCTGTTGCCGCCGTCCGAGGGAAAGGCCCCGTCCGGCGACGGCGCGCCGCTGGACACGGGGGCGCTGTCGCTGCCGGGGCTGGCCGGGGCGCGGGCGACCGTGCTGGCGGAGCTGGTCGAGTTGTGCGCGGCGGACGAGGGCAAGGCACGGGACGTGCTGGGCCTGAGCGAGGGGCTGCGCGGTGAGGTGGCGAAGAACGCGGGCCTGCGGACGGCGGGGGCGCGGCCGGCCGGCGAGGTGTACACCGGGGTGCTGTACGACGCGCTGGGGCTCGCCTCGCTGGACGCCGCGGCCGCCGACCGGGCCCGGCGGGAGCTGCTGGTGTTCTCGGGGCTGTGGGGCGCGGTGCGGGTGGACGACCGCATCCCCTCGTACCGCTGTTCGATGGGGGTGAAGCTGCCGGGTCTGGGGGCGCTGGGCGCGTTCTGGCGGACGCCGATGGCCCAGGTGCTGCCCGAGGCGACCGCGGACGGGCTGGTGCTGGACCTGCGCTCGGCGGCGTACGCGGCGGCCTGGCGGCCGAAGGGCGAGGTGGCCGGGCGGACGGCGTCGGTGCGGGTGCTGCACGCGCCGACCCGGAAGGTGGTCAGCCACTTCAACAAGGCGACCAAGGGGCGGATCGTGCGGAGCCTGCTGACGGCGGGCGCGGCGCCCGGCACTCCGGCGGAGCTGGTGGAGGCGCTGCGGGAGCTGGGGTACGCGGTGGAGGCGGAGCCCCCCGGAAGGGCCGGGAAGGCGTGGTCGCTGGACGTGCTGGTGGACGAGGTGCACTGACGTGCTGATGCGTCGATGCGCTGATGCGCTGATGCGCTGATGCGCTGATGCAGTGCATTGCGGAGGGCGCAACGGGCGTTGCAGGGGGTGTGGAGGGGTGGGCAGGATGGAGGGCATGAGCACCTCCGCAGCGCCCTCCGCGCGCCCTGAGCCCGGCCCCTCCGTGCTGGATATGTCCCCGGTGATCCCGGTCGTCGTGGTGGAGGACGCCGCCGACGCGGTGCCGCTGGCGCGGGCGCTGGTGGCGGGCGGGCTGCCGGCCATCGAGGTGACGCTGCGGACGCCCGCGGCACTGGACGCGATCCGGGCGATCGCGGCGGAGGTGCCGGAGGCCGTGGTCGGCGCGGGGACGGTGATCTCGCCCGAGCACGTGGTCGCGGCGGTGGCGGCCGGCGCCCGGTTCCTGGTGTCGCCGGGCTGGACGGAGGGGCTGCTGGAGGCCATGCGGGCGTCCGGGCTGCCGTATCTGCCGGGGGTGTCGACGGTCTCGGAGGTGCTGGCGCTGCTGGAGCGCGGCGTGGGCGAGATGAAGTTCTTCCCGGCGGAGGCGGCGGGCGGGGCGGCGTATCTGAAGTCGCTGGGCGGTCCGCTGCCGCAGGCCCGGTTCTGCCCGACCGGAGGGATCGGGCCGGCCGCCGCGCCGGGCTACCTCGCACTGCCGAACGTCGGCTGTGTGGGAGGCACCTGGATGCTTCCGGCGGACGCGCTGGCGGCGAAGGACTGGGGCCGGGTGGAGCGGCTGGCCCGCGAGGCGTCGGCGCTGCGGCAGAGGTAGGGAAGGGGGAGCCGGGAGCGGGAGCGCCCTGC
>NZ_PVLV01000585.1 GCF_002982015.1 Streptomyces solincola | reverse complement strand
CCAGCCGGGTCGGCTCGTGCCCGGCCGCCGCGCCCGCCGAGGAGGGCGCGACCCCCTCCCGTGGCGGCGACGGCGTACCTGCCGGCGGTTCACCGCCGTCCGCGCCGCCGCCCTGCTCGCGCGCGGACGGGGTGGTGGCCGCCGCGTACGGGCTCAGGCGGGCGCCGTCGCAGTACAGCCAGCGCTCCTGCCCGGCGTCGAAGACCCACAGCGCCCCGCCCGCCGCGACCAGTCCGAACCGCAGCCCCTCCGTGCGGCGGGCGAACATCTCGCCGTCCGACGTCCCGGCCGCCAGGTCGGCCACCGCCCGCCGGTACCGGCCCAGCTCCTGCTCCGCCCGGGCCAGCAGCGGCCCCGGATCGTCCGCCGTGCCCATCGGCCGACCGGCCGCCGGGGGAGCGGGCGGCACCGACACCAGCAGCCTGCCGTCCACCCACGCGGACCAGCCGTTGGAGCACAGCACCTGCCCCCAGTCGCCCAGCCGGTCCACCACGAGCACCGGCAGATAAGGGTCCAGCGGCACGGTGGGCCGCTCCGGGTCCGGCGCCTCCCAGGCAGGCAGCCCGCCCGCCGGGACGACATGACTCGGCCGGAAGTCCGAGACCGCGTCCGCGCCCGGGCCGCCCGCCGGATCGACGGCGTCCGCCATCACACGCCTCCTCACGCTCGGGTCACGCGCCCCCGCCCCACGCGGCTACCTGCGCATCACAGCCGGTTCGTGGCGGCGCAGCAGCCAGGCCACGACGAGGCCGAAGACCACGCTCAGCACCACCAGCATCCCCATGTCCAGGAGCCAGGCCGCGGCCGTGTGGTCGAACAGCGGGTCGTCCGTCTTCTCGCCCGGCACGATCCCGCGGATGCCGATCGTCGCCCCCATCGCGCCGAACGCCCACCGCGACGGCACCAGCCACGACAACTGCTCGATCACCGGCGAGCCGTGCACGGTCAGCAGCCCGCCGCAGAACACCACCTGCACGATCGCCAGCAGCACCAGCAGCGGCATGGTGACCTCCTCCTTGCGCACCAGGGCGGAGACCAGAAGGCCCAGCATCATCGCGGTGAACGACAGCAGCGCCACCGCGAGCGTGACCTCCACCAGCGGCGGCATCAGCACTCCGCGGCCGCCCGGCGCGCCCAGCGGCACCCCGATCAGCGCCACCAGGGTGAGCACCACCGACTGGACCACGGTGATCGCGCCGAGCACCACCACCTTCGACATCAGATAGGCGGACCGCGACAGTCCGACGGCTCTCTCCCGCCGGTAGATGGTGCGCTCCTTGACCAGCTCCCGCACCGCGTTGGCCGCGCCCGTCAGCACCCCGCCCACACACAGGATCAGCAGCACGTTCATCGCCGACTCCGGGCCGAAGCGCCCCTCCGACAGCGCGCGGGCCATCGCCCCCATGACGAACGGCAGCGCCACCATGATGACCAGGAAGGTGCGGTCCGCGCCGAGCGCGGCCGCGTACCGCCGCACCAGCGTGCCGAGCTGCCGGGTCCAGCTCTGCGCCTTGGGCGGCGGCTGCGGCGGGGCGGAGTCGTGGTCCTCGGGCGCCTCCGGGCGCTCCATGGCGCCCGCGATGTACCGCCGGTGCTGCCGGGACTCCCGGAAACCGCCCGCCCAGTCCCGCTCCCGGTCGTTCTCGAACGCCTCGAACGCCTCCGGCCACTGGGTGAACCCGAAGAACGGCAGCGCCTCCTCGGGCGGGCCGAAGTAGGCGATCCGCCCGCCCGGGGCGAGCACCAGCAGCCGGTCGCAGACGTCCAGGCTCAGCACGCTGTGGGTCACCACCACGACCGTGCGCCCGTCGTCGGCCAACCCGCGCAGCATGTGCATCACCGAGCGGTCCATCCCCGGGTCGAGGCCCGAGGTGGGCTCGTCCAGGAAGAGCAGCGACGGCTTGGTCAGCAGCTCCAGGGCCACGCTGACCCGCTTGCGCTGGCCGCCGGAGAGGCTGTGGATCGGCTGCTCCGCCCGCTGCTCCAGGCCCAGTTCGCCGATCACCTCGGCCACTCTGGCTTCGCGCTCCTCGGCGGCGGTGTCCTCCGGGAAGCGCAGCTCGGCCGCGTAGGTCAGGGCGCGGCGCACGGTGAGCTGGAGGTGCAGGATGTCGTCCTGCGGGACCAGCCCGATGCGCCGGCGCAGCTCGGCGTAGTCCCGGTACAGGTCGCGGCCGTCGTACAGCACCGTGCCGTGGTCGGCCGGCCGCAGCCCGGTCAGCGCGTTGAGCAGCGTCGACTTGCCGGAGCCGCTCGGGCCGACGACCGCCAGCAGGCACTTCTCGCCCACCGGGAAGGTCATCCCCTCCAGCAGTGTCTTCGCGCCGTGGTCCACCGTCACCGACAGGTCCTGCACGTCCAGGGAGACCTCGCCGGTGTCGGTGAACTCCACCAGCCGGCCGCCGACCAGGCAGAACGCCGAGTGCCCGATGCCCACGATGTCGTCGGGCGTGAGCCGCACGGCGTCCCGCCCGACCGGGCGGCCGTTGAGGAAGGTGCCGTTGTGGCTGCCGAGGTCGTGGATCCAGTAGGTGCCGTCCGACTGGGACAGCAGCTCGGCGTGCGCGCGCGAGACGGTCAGGTCGTCCAGGACCAGGTCGTTGTCCGGCCCGCGGCCGATCCGCACGGTCCGCGCCGGCAGCGGGCGTACGGAGGTGGGCTGCCGGAAGGTGCCGGTGGCCGCCGGATGGGCCACCCCGGACGGCCGCGCGCCGCCGCCCGCCGCCCGCCGCGCCC
>NZ_PVLV01000584.1 GCF_002982015.1 Streptomyces solincola | reverse complement strand
GCCCGCCGCCTGGTCTGAACCGGCCCGTAACGTACGCCGCCGACGCCGGTTCTGGCCGCGTTCGCCCTTGTCGGCGGCGTACGTTACGGGCCGGTTCAGACCAGGCGGCGGGCAGTGGCCCAGCGGGTCAGCTCATGGCGGTTGGAGAGCTGGAGCTTGCGCAGCACTGCCGAGACATGGGACTCGACCGTCTTCACCGAGATGAAGAGCTGCTTGGCGATCTCCTTGTACGCGTATCCGCGGGCGATCAGCCGCAGCACCTCCCGCTCGCGCTGGGTGAGCCGGTCCAGGTCCTCGTCGACCGGCGGGGCGTCGGTGGAGGCGAAGGCGTCCAGCACGAAGCCGGCCAGCCGGGGCGAGAAGACGGCGTCCCCCTCCTGGACGCGGAAGACCGAGTCGACCAGGTCGGTGCCGGTGATGGTCTTGGTTACATAGCCGCGGGCGCCGCCCCGGATGACCCCGATGACGTCCTCGGCGGCGTCCGACACCGACAGCGCCAGGAAGCGCACCGGATCCTCGGCGGCCGCCATGAGTGCGGAGCACCGGCGCAGCACCTCCACCCCGCCGCCGCCGGGCAGGTGGACGTCGAGCAGGACCACCTCGGGGCGAGTGTCGGTGATGACGGCGACGGCCTGGTCGACGTCGGCGGCCTCGCCGACCACCTCGACGCCGGTGACGTCGGTGCGGCCGATCTCGGCGCGCACCCCGGTGCGGAACATCCGGTGGTCGTCCACCAGCACCACCCGCACCCGGCGCCCGGGCCCCGCCGCCTCCGGACCCGTCGCCTCCGGCGCCCCGCCCGCTCCAGCCGCTCCAGTCGACGCGCTCTTCCCAGCCACCCCGCCCGCTCCAGCCGGCCCAGTCGCCCCGCCCGTTCCAGCCGCCTCAGTCGACCCGCCCACTCCAGCCGCCCCAGCCGCCGCAGTGGCTCCGGCCGCTCCGGTCGGCTCGCCCGCCGCGGCCGCCCCGTCCGATGCAGTCGACCCGGCCGATCCGGCCGCCCCGGCGGAGCCGGTGGCCGCTGCCGCGCCCTCCGCCGGCCCGGTGCTCGCCGCCGAACCGTCCCGGGCTTCGGCCGCCGGCCCAGTCGCCCCCGTGGTCTCGTCGCTCATGCGTCCGCCCTCTCCATCTCCAGCTCCACCTCAGTGCCCTCACCCACGGCGCTCCGCACCCGGGCGGTGCCGCCGTTGCGCCGCATCCGGCCGATCACCGATTCTCGTACGCCCATCCGGTCGGCGGGAACGGAGTCCAGGTCGAAGCCGGGCCCCCGGTCCCGCACCGAGACGAACACCGTCCGGCCCTCGACCTCGGCGAACACCTGGACCGGCCCGCCGCCACCGTACTTGGCGGCGTTGACCATGGCCTCGCGCGCGGCCTGGAGCTGGGCCACCAGCCGCTCGTCGAGCGGGCAGTCGCCGACCACGACCACCTCCAGCGGCACCCCGTGGGCATCCTCGACCTCGGCGGCGGTCCGCTTCACCGCGTCGGCCAGGGTCTCCGGCTCGTCGTCCTCCTCCTTTCCGGTGCCCTCCGGGCGGTAGAGCCAGTTGCGCAGCTCGCGCTCCTGGGCGCGGGCGAGCCGGCGCACCTCGCCGCCGTCGTCGGCGTGCCGCTGTATCAGGGTCAGGGTGTGCAGCACCGAGTCGTGCACATGCGCGGCGACCTCGGAGCGCTCCTGGGCTCGGATGCGCATGGTCCGCTCCTCGGAGAGGTCCTGGGACATCCGCACCAGCCACGGCCCGGCCAGCAGGGCTATGCCCGCCAGCACCGCTATCGCGGCGGTCAGCGCCGTGCCGAGCTGGGCGGCCGCCCCGCGCACCACCAGGAACACCGCCAGGCCCATGCCGACCAGGGCGACCCCGGCCACGCCGCGCACGAGCTGGAACAGCCGCCTGCGGCCACCGGACTCGGTCCAGCGGGCCCGGCGGGCGTTGTCCACCTGACGCCACACCAGGGCGACGCCGACGCCCACCAGCAGGGTCGGCCACACATAGCGCCCGGCGCCGGCGCCCAGGTCGACCGTGCTCGCGAAGACGACCGCGCCGACGGCGAGCGCCACCATGGCGACGACCTGGCCGCGGTCCGGCTTGCGGAGCTTGCGCCGCCCGTCCGGAGTGGTCTCGAACACCGAGCGGTGCTCACTGGCGCGGCCGCCGACGCCCAGCGGCACGGCGATCCAGAACGCCGCGTACAGCAGGACGCCGAGGCCGTCGGAGAGGAACAGCGCGAGGAAGGCGAACCGCACCCACACCACCGGCAGCCCCAGGTGACCGGCCAGCCCGCGAGCCACTCCGCCGAGCATCCGCCCGTCGGCGCTGCGGTACAGCTTGCGCACGGGAGGCTCGTCGAGGTCGGCCGGACGGGTGGTGGCTGGCATGGTCCGATCGTCACACGCGGGGCAGCGCGGCGGCATCAGGGCAGTCCCCTATTCGATCCCTGAGGCAGCCCGGTGCCGCGCCCCCAAGACCGCCCCGGACGGCTGCGGCCCCGATATCAGGGTCGGACCAGGGTCCCGGACTCTGGCAGCGGCGATCACCGTCGGTCACCATGGAGTCATGACGCGCTCGGCTTCCTCCGCTCCCCCCGCGGGCCCTCCGGCCCCCGGGGCGCAACCCGCTCCGCCACTGCGCCGCATCACGCGGCGCAAGGTGGTCGCGGGCGTGTGCGGCGGCCTGGGCCGGCACTTCGACCTGGACCCGGTGATCTTCCGAGTGGTGACGGGCGTGCTCGCGGTCACCGGCGGCATCGGGCTGCTGTTCTACGGCTTCGCCTGGCTGCTGCTGCCGGCCGACGAGGAAGGGGAGGAGACCGAGGGGCGCCGGCTGCTGTCCGGCCGGGTCGACGGCGCCTCGCTGCTGGCCGTGCTGATGGCACTGGTCGGCTGCGGCCTGTTCCTGACCATGCTGAACAACGGCGGCACCGTCTCCTTCTCCCTGATGCTGGTGCTGGCGGTGGGCGGGGCCGCGCTGTGGTCGAGGCGGCGCTCCGCCGACCAGGAGCCGGGCCCCGGCCCCACCGCCGCGCACACCGTGGCGGAGGCCCCGCCGGAGACGAAGGCGCCGCCCCCGCCGGACCTGCCGTCCTGGTGGCGCGAGCCGATCGTCAAGGACGGCACCACCGGTCCGGTGCCCCTCGGATACCTGTGGGGGCCGGAAGAGGCCATGGACGTGGGATACGCGGCGGAGCCCCGCCACCGCCCTCGGCGCGGTGGTTCCCCGGTCCCGGCGGCGGCCCGCGGCTCGCGGTCGGTCGGCGGCCCGCGCTCGGTCGGTGGGCTGGTCCTGCTGCTGGCAGTGCTCGCCGGCGGCCTGGGCACCGCGGCGCTCTGGGGCCAGGAGCCACTGGCGGTCTGCCTGCAGACCGGGCTGGCCTGCGCCCTCGCGGTGTTCGCGCTCGGGCTGGTGGTCAGCTCCTTCGCCGGCCGCACCGGCTCGGGCACGGTCTTCATGACGGTGGTGACGGCACTGCTGCTGGCCGGCTCCTCCGCGCTGCCGCACCGCATCAGCACCGACTGGATGCGTACCGAGTGGAAGCCGGCCACGGTGAGCGAGGTCCTGCCGCGATACGAGCTAGGCAGCGGCGTCGGCACCCTCGACCTGTCCACCGTCTCCATACCCACCGGCCAGACGGTGCGGACCTCCGCCGAGGTCGGCGCCGGCCGCGTCGAGGTGGTGGTCCCCCGGAACGTCACGGTGAAGGTGACGGGCCAGAGCGGGCTCGGCGACCTCAAGCTGCCGGACGACCCACCGGGCGACATCGACATCGCCCCCGGTCAGGAAGCCGTGCACACCGTCGCCCCGCCGAAGGGCACCGCCCCCGCCGGCACCCTTGAACTGAAGCTGAACATCGCGATCGGCCTGGTGGAGGTCACCCGTGCTGCGCCATGAGTTCCACCCCGGCCGGCTGGTCACCGGCGCCACCGCGCTGGCCGTCGCCGCCCTCTACCTAGGGGACGCGACCGGCGACTGGCAGACCCCCTGGTACGCGGTGTTCCCGGTGCTCGTCTTCGGACTGCTGCTGGCGGGGACGGCGGGCTGGGCGGGCTACCGGGTGCGGCGGCGGCGCGCCGACCAGGCCGCGTCCACCGACAGCAGCGGCGCCCCGGCCAGCACCAGCGGGAGCCACGCCATGAGATAGGGGAGGTCGTTGCCGTAGTAGTAGGGGTCGGACTGCCAGCTCACGGTGAGCCACAGGCTGAGCGAGATCAGTGCCCCGCCCAGGGCAGCGAGTCGGGCCAGCAGCCCGACCAGGGTGGCCACGCCGACGGCCAGCTCGCCCGCGGCGATGGCGTAGCCGAAGGCGGCCGGGTCGCGCAGCGCCAGGTCCACCAGCCAGGGCACCGCCGAGGAGTCCCGCACGGCCCGCATGGTCTCGCCGATGGACCCGGGCCCCGAGGCGGTGAGGAAGCCGGGGTCGGTGAGCTTGTCGAGCCCGGCGTAGACGAAGGTGACGCCGAGGAAGAGCCGCAGCGGCAGCAGGGCGTACCGGCCGAGCGCGGCCCGGCGGCCGTCCGGACCGCCGTCGTCGTAGCGCGCCGCCCGGTGGGTGTGGGTCATCGCCGTCCGCCTCTCCACGCAGTGCCCGGGCCTTGATTGTGCGCCGGACCGCCCTCCAGGGGTACGTACCAGGAGCCGGGCGGGTTCAGAATGCCGCCATGAGCGACGTACCGAGTGCGGATGCACCCGACCGCGGTGCTGCCGATCCCGGTGCCGCCGATCGCGCTGCCGCTGACCAAGCGGCACACGACAGCGGCGTAACCGAACGTGATGACGCCAACCACCAGACACCCGACCGCGACGCAACCGACCACGAGGCCGCCGGCCCGCAGGCACCCGACCACCACGCTGCCGACCGCGCAGGACCCGACCACCAGGCCGCCGACCGCGCGG
>NZ_PVLV01000583.1 GCF_002982015.1 Streptomyces solincola | reverse complement strand
CCCGACTACTCCCAGGTCCCCGACCTCCGCCGCCCCAAGCTCCCGCCGCGCACCTGAGACGGCCCCGCTTCCCGGCATACCCCGTCGGACGCGGCGTCGGCGGCCTGATCCGCCCCCCACACACACGGAAGGCGCACCCGGCGTCCCGGGTGCGCCTCCTCAGCGGCGGTCAGCGACCGCGCGCACCACCAGCGGTCAGCGACCGCGGGCGTCGCAGCCGTCACCGGCCGCGGGCATCGAACCTACGCCCGGCGGTCGCGGCGCTCGTCGGCCATGGCGGCCGGCTGCCGGCGCTCGTCCATGGGACGGTCCTGACGGCGGGCGGCCTCGTCGCGCTGCGGGCGGTCGCCCTTGGCGGCGGCGCGCTGCTGCGCGTTGCGCTTGGCGTCCTGGCCCTTGCGCTCGGCCTGGTTCTTCATGTCCTGCGCCTTGTCCTTGAACTGGTCTGCGATGCCCATCGAGGCTCTCCTACAAGGGAAGTGGGGACTTCGGGGACCGTGGGTGGTCCCCGGCCTCGATCAGATTGACATGACCGGACATACCGCGCATTTCGATCAAGAAGTGACCGGTTCGTCACGCTCCGCACGCGCCAGCTCGTCTGCCGCGCCGCCCGCTCCGACCAGGCCCTTGCCCACCCCGGAGAGCCGGCCGTCGAAGCGCCGCACCTCGCGGGCGCCGACCGTCCCGATCAGGCTCGGCAGGTAGCCGCGCACCGACTGCATCCCGCGCAGCCACCACTGCGCGTACACATGCGCCGAGCGCCGCTCGATGCCGGCCACGATCCGGTCCACGGCGGGGCCGAGCGGGTAGGTGCGGTTGCACGGCCAGGGCAGCCGCTGCCGCAACTCCCGCATCACGTCGTCCTGGTCCGCCCCGCGCACCATGTCGGTGTCGGTCCAGGACAGGTAGCCGACGCCGACCTTCACGCCCCGGTGGCCGACCTCGGCGCGCAGGCTGTGCGCGAACGCCTCCACCCCCGACTTGGAGGCGCAGTACGCGGTCATCATCGGCGCCGGGGTGATCGCGGCCAGCGAGGCGATCTGAAGGAAGTAGCCGCGGCTCTCCAGCAGCACCGGCAGGAACGCCCGGCCGGTGACCGCGCTGCCGATCAGGTTGACCTCGATCACCCGCCGCCAGGCGACCGGGTCGGAGTCGGCGAACGGCCCGCCCGAGGCGACGCCCGCGTTGGCGACCACGATGTCCACCCGGCCGAAGCGCTCCTTCACCTCGGCGGCGACCCGGCTCATCGCCTCGTGGTCGGTGACGTCCGCGTGCCACCAGTCGCTCTCGCCGTGCAGCCGCGCCGAGACCCGCTTCAGCTCGTCCGGCTCCAGCCCGACCAGGGCGACCCGCGCCCCGCGCGCGGACAGCTTGCGGGCGAGCAGCTCGCCCACGCCCCGGGCCCCGCCGGTGACGACGGCGACCTTCCCGTCCAGCTTGCTCGTCGTGCCGCTCGCAGCGCTCATGCCGCCCTCTCCTTGTGCTCCACATAGGTGCTCGCCAGCTCGCGGATGCGGCCGGTCACCGCCTCCGGGGCCTCCACCGGGGTCATATGGCCGATGCCGGTCAGCTCGGTCAGACCCACGCACCGCGGCAGCGCGGCGGCGATGGCCCGGGCGTGCACCGGCGGCGTCAACCGGTCGGCCGTACCGGCGATCACGGCGGTGGGGACGGTCAACTCCCGCACCCCCGCCTCCACGTCGAGCGCGGAGAGGACATGGGACCAGGCCACCCGGGCCCCGCGCGGGCAGGCGTGCACGATCCGGGCGCACTCGGCGACCCGCGCCGGGGCCGAACCGGGTCCCATCGTCGCGTACTTGAGTATCCGCTTCGACACCGGCGTGACCGGGCCGAGCGGGGCGCGGGCCCCCAGCACCGCGGCGGTCAGCCGGGTGCGCAGCGCCCCGGCCCGCAGCGGCAGCACCAGCGACTCGTCGACCAGCCTCGACGCCCCGGTGCTGCACAGCAGCACGGCGGCGGCGTGCTCCCGCACCCCCGGCCGGGCCGAGGCCGCCATGATCGTCATCCCGCCCATGGAGTGCCCGGCCAGCACCGCCTTCTCGCCGGGCGCGAGGGTGGCGGCCAGCACCGCCTCCAGGTCGTCGGCGAGCGCCTCGGTGGAGTAGCCGCCGGGGCCCGCGGCCGGGCTGCGGCCGTGTCCGCGCTGGTCGTAGACGACCACCCGGTGGTCCGCGGCCAGCTCCCGCACCTGCGCGTTCCAGAACGCCGTCGAGCATGTCCAGCCGTGCGCGAGGACGACGGCCGGCGCGCCCTCGGGCCCGTGCACCGCCACGTACAGCTCCGACCCGTCGGTCGACACCACCGCGCCCGTCACACCGCCTCCTTCTCCGACACGGCGGCCTGCGCGGAGGCGGGCGCGGTCCGGGGCGGCCGCACGATCTCGTACTCGGCCAGGTCCACCGACCGCGTGGCCCGCCGGAACTCGCTCGTCGTGCCCGGCCACAGGGTGGTGTTGCGCCCGTTGGCGTCCAGGTACCAGGAGTCGCAGCCGCCGGCCTTCCACACCGTCCGCTCCATCCGGGCCTGCACCCGCCGGTTCCAGGCGGCCACGGCCGACGGGCGCGGATCCAGCGCCGCCCGCTCGCCGAGCAGCCCCAACTGCCGCAGGTAGTCGGCCATGTAGCTCAACTGCGACTCGATCATCAGGATCATCGACGAGTTCCCCAGTCCCGTGTTCGGGCCGATGATCGTCATCCAGTTGGGGAAGCCCGCCGCGGTGGCCCCGCGCAGCGACTCCATCCCGTCCTTCCACGCCTCCGCGAGCGTGATCCCCTCGGCCCCGGTGACCCGGGCCGCGATCGGCATGTCCGTCACATGGAAGCCGGTGCCGAAGACGATCGCGTCCACCTCGGCCTCGGTCCCGTCGGCCGCCACCGCCGTACGCCCCCGCACCTCCGCCAGTCCCGAGGCGACCACGTCCACATTCGGCTGGGCGAGCGCCGGGTAGTACTCGCTCGACAGCAGGATCCTCTTGCAGCCGATCCGGTACGAGGGGGTCAGCTTGGCCCGCAGCGCCGGATCCTTGATCGCCTTGGCCATGTTGGCCTTCGCCAGCGACTCGACCATCCCCAACTGCCCGGGCCGCTTGGTGAAGGCGCTGACCTGTAGTTCGCGGATGCCCCAGAGCAGTCCGCGCCGGGCGGTGGCGGTGAGCGGAAGCCGGCGGTGCAGCCAGCGCTCGGGCCCGCTGATGGCCCGGTCCGCCCGCGGCATCACCCACGCCGGCGTGCGCTGGAACAGCGTCAGCTTCCGTACGGTCGGCTGGATCGCCGGCACGATCTGGATGGCGGACGCCCCCGTGCCGATCATGGCCACCCGCTTGCCCGCCAGGTCGTAGTCGTGGTCCCAGCGCGCCGAGTGGAACACCCGTCCACCCGCCTCCCGGAAACCGTCGAGCCCCGGCACCTCGGGAATCCGCGGATCCGACAGCGGCCCGGTGGCCGAGACCACGGCCTGCGCCGTGAACCGCCCGCCGGAGGTCTCGATCTCCCAGCGCAGCTCGTCCCGATCCCACCGCATCCCCAGCACCTCGTGGTTCAGCCGCAGGTGCGGCCGCAGCCCGAAGGTGTCGGCGACGTGCTCCAGGTACGCGCGGATGTGCCGCTGCCCCGAGAAGGTGCGCGGCCAGTCGGGATTGGGCGCGAAGGAGAAGGAGTACAGGTGGGAGGGCACGTCGCAGGCGCAGCCCGGGTAGCTGTTGTCCCGCCAGGTGCCGCCCACCGAGCCGGCCCGCTCCAGGACGACGAAGTCGGTGATGCCCTCGCGGCGCATCCGGACCGCGGCCCCCAGCCCGCCGAACCCGGACCCGATCACCGCGACCCGCACACTCTCGTGCCGTTGCTCCTGCCCCTGCCCCATACCGCCGCCTCCGCATCCGCGTCCGCATCGACCGTCGACCACCGACCGTCGAGGTCCGGCAACCTTGCCAGCAATCACTGGCAACGTGGTGTCTGCTCGGGAGCGTAGAGCAGTCGCATACCGAGCGGTAGGGGTGCGACCGACAAAGTTACCGGCGGTACGACATAGGGTTGCCGGCGTGGCGAACGAGCGGACGAGGACCCATACGAAACCGGCGACCGCGGTGGAACCGGACCGCGCCGAGCGCACCGCCCCCCGCGAGTACCGGGCCGAGGAACTGGCCGGGGCCGCCGGCATCACCGCCCGCACCCTGCGCTTCTACCGCGAACGCGGCCTGATCCCGCCGCCCCGCCGAGAGGGCCGGATCGCCTGGTACGACGAGCACCACCTGGCCCGGCTGCGCACCATCGCCGCCCTGCTGGAGCGCGGCCACACCCTCAACGGCATCGCCGACCTCGCCGCCGCCTTCGACAGCGGCCGGGACGTCGGCGAGGTGCTGGGCCTCGGCGAGCCCACCGAAGAGGAACCGGTCCGCCTCACCCCCGGAGAACTGGCCGACCACTTCGGCGACCAGGTCACCCCGGAGAACCTCGCCGCCGCCCTCGACCTCGGCTACCTCGCCACCGACGGCGAGGAGATCGTGCACGTCAGCCGCCGCCTGCTGGACGTCTCCGCCGCCCTCGTACGCGAAGGGGTGCCGCTCGCCGCCGTACTCGCCGCCGCCGGGCGCGTCCGCGAACACGCCGACGCGCTCGCCGCCCTCTTCACCGACCTCCTCCGAGACCACCAGGCCGCGGACCCCGAACGCCTGCGCCCCCTCGCCAAGAGCGTCGTCGACGCCGAGTTCTCCATGGCCCTCGACCGCCGCCTGCGCCCCCGTCCGGATCCTCAGGTCTGATAGACGGCCGTCACCGGCGCGTGGTCACTCCACCGCTCCGCATGGCTCGCGGCCCGCTCCACGTACGCCTTGACCGCCCGCGCCGCCAGCCCCGGCGTCGCCACCTGGAGGTCGATCCGCCAACCCGTGTCGTTGTCGAAGGCCCGCCCCCGGTACGACCACCAGGAGTACGGCCCCTCCCCCTCCGGATGCAGCGCCCGCACCACGTCCACGTACCCGGCCTCCTCGTACACCCGCCCCAGCCACTCCCGCTCCTCCGGCAGGAACCCGGAGCTCCTCCGATTCCCCCGCCAGTTCCTCAGGTCGCTCTCCCGGTGCGCGATGTTCCAGTCCCCGCACACGACCACCTCGCGCCCCTCACCTGCGGCCCGCTCCCGCAGCCCCTTCAGGTACGGCAGGAACTCCCCCATGAACCGCAGCTTCTCCTCCTGCCGCTCGGTCCCCACCTCCCCCGACGGCAGATACAGACTGGCGACGGTCACCCCCGGAAGGTCCGCCTCCGCATACCGCCCGC
>NZ_PVLV01000582.1 GCF_002982015.1 Streptomyces solincola | reverse complement strand
CTCCGGCCGGTCGCCCGCCCGGGCCGGGACGGCGTCTCGCGGAGCGGGTCGCGGCGGGCGGGCTCGTCCGCCGTCCGCATTACTCTGCGAGCATGACCTCGCACTCCGACTCCGCGTCCAGCTCCACGGTCACCCCGGAGGGCGCCGCCGTCCCGGCCGCCACGCCCGCCGCGACCCCGCACGAGCCGACCTCGCCGGTGGTGCTGGCCGCCCGCCGCGCCCGGCTCGCCGCCGACGAGATCGCGCCACTTCCGCGCGCGGCCAAGGACACCGCCCTGCTGGCCGTCGCGGACGCCCTGGAGGCGCGGACCGCCGAGATCACCGAGGCCAACGCCGAGGACACCGCCCGGGCCCGGGCCGCGGGCACCAGCGAGACCGTCATCGACCGGCTCACCCTCACCCCGGAGCGGATCCGCGCCATCGCCGCCGACGTCCGCCACGTCGCCGCGCTGCCCGACCCGGTCGGCGAGGTCGTCCGCGGCTCCACCCTGCCCAACGGCATCGACCTGCGCCAGATCCGCGTCCCGCTCGGCGTCGTCGGCATCGTCTACGAGGCCCGGCCCAACGTGACCGTGGACGCCGCCGCGCTCTGCCTCAAGTCCGGCAACGCCGTCCTGCTGCGCGGCTCCTCCTCCGCGTACGCCTCCAACACCGCGCTCGTCGCCGTGCTGCGCGACGCCGTCGCGGGCGCCGGGCTGCCCGCCGACAGCGTCCAGCTCGTGCCCGGCGAGTCCCGCGACTCGGTACGCGAGCTGATGCGCGCCCGCGGCCTGGTCGACGTCCTCATCCCGCGCGGCGGCGCCTCGCTGATCCGCACGGTCGTCGAGGAGTCCACCGTGCCCGTCATCGAGACCGGCACCGGCAACTGCCACGTCTACGTGGACGCCGACACCGACCTCGACATGGCCGTGGACATCCTGGTCAACTCCAAGGCCCAGCGGCCCAGCGTCTGCAACGCCGCCGAGACCCTGCTCGTCCACCGGGACGCCGCCGACGCCTTCGTCCCCCGCGCCCTGGACGCGCTCGCCGAGGCCGGCGTCACCGTGCACGGCGACGAGCGGATGCGCGGCTACGCGGACGGCTCCAAGGCCACCGTCCTGGCCGCCACCGACGAGGACTGGGCCACCGAGTACCTCTCCTACGACATCGCCGCCGCCGTCGTGGACTCCCTGGACGACGCCGTCGCCCACATCCGGCGCTGGTCCTCCGGCCACACCGAGGCCATCGTGACCACCTCGCAGGCCGCCGCCCGCCGGTTCACCCAGTTGGTCGACTCCACCACGGTCGCCGTGAACGCCTCCACCCGCTTCACCGACGGCGGCCAGTTCGGCTTCGGCGCGGAGATCGGCATCTCCACCCAGAAACTGCACGCCCGCGGCCCGATGGGCCTGCCCGAGCTGACCTCCACCAAGTACATCGTCACCGGCGACGGGCACACCCGGTAGCCGCCCGGCAGCCACCCGGGCCGGGGCCGGATCCGGTCCCCGCCCGCGCCCGGGTTCGCCGTCCGGCTGCCGGGAAGCACCTTCCAGGTCTACTCTGAACGAGTGCCGGACGACGTGGGGGGCAGGCCGTTCCCGGACGGCTGGGAGCCCGACGACGACCGCGGAGGCGCGGACCAGGACTTCGCCTCCGTGGTGTTCGACGAGGACTTCGTACGGGCCGCCGCCTTCCACGAGCCCAGCGCCGTGGAACGCCTGGTGGCCGCCGCCCAGGCCCGCGCCGAGGCCGAAGCGGCCCGCGGCCTGGGCGACCGCGGTCCCGACGCCATCGGATACGGCGGGTACGACGGCTCCGGCGACGACTACGGAAGCTACGGCGACGCGTACGCCGACGAGTACGGCGACGGCCCCTACGGCGCCCACGGCGGCGCACTGCGCCCCTACCGCCCCAGCTCCCGCTGGCACCGGCCGGTCGCCTGGCTCCTGGCCGTGGTGATGGGCATCGGCATGGTCGCGCTCGCCTTCAGCGCCGTGTACCGGGGCTCGTCCGCCGGCCGCGGCGAGCAGGTCCCCGCCCCCTCCCGCACCGGGGTGGACGGCCGGGCCCCCGGGGCTCCCGCGGTGCTCGGACCGCCTGCCGATCAGGCCGTGCCCGCCGCCCCAGGCACACCCTGACGCCCGCCGCAACTCGCCCCCGGCCGGGGCGTTTGCCGTCGTGCGCCCGGACCTACCCTGAAGGTATGGCCGGTCGTGGCGACCCGCCCGAGGGGACTCCCGAAGGAGCCCCCGGAGGCGGCGAGGAGGAATACCGTTCCGTCGTCTTCGACGAGACGTTCATCCGCGCTGCCCGGCTCCAGGAGTCCTCCGCCCGCGAGCGGCTGACCGAACACGCGGCGGCCGTCCGCAGCCGCCCCCTGCCGCCGGCGCGCGGCTCGGGCGCCCGCAACGCCCTGCTGCTGGTCCTGGTCGTCGCCATGGCCTTCGCGTCCGTCATCTACCTGGGCGTGCGCACCACCGCCCCGGCCCCGGGAGAACGCAGCGCCGACCCGCTCAGCTCCACCGTGGTCGCGCTGGCCCCGCGGGGCGCGGTGCCCGGCGGCCGGCCCGCCGACCTGTTCGCCCGCAGCCCCGCCGCGCAGTTCCCCACCGGAGCGGCCGGCATCGCCCTGCCGCGCCCCGGACGCACCGCCCACTTCTCCGAGAACCAGGTCGTCGCCGCGCTCGCCATCGCCAAGGACTACCTGGTGCGCTCCTCCCTCGATCCCGACGTCCTGGGCGGCCGGTCGGTACGCCCGGTGCGGCTGATGATCGACCCCCAGCAGCAGGACCAGTTCGACCACAGCGTGGACAACCCCGCCGACGACGGGCGGCACGCCGCCACCGGCTGGCTGGTCCGGTTCGACCCCGACGAGACGGCGCTGGCCGACCCGGCGGTGCGGGTGCGCGGCACCCTGGACGCCGCCGAGGCCGCCCCGGGCGTGCTGGAGGTGGTCTCGGACCACACCTTCGTCTACGCCGTCCGGCCCGCCGGGGCGGCCGCGGCGCGGGCCGACGCCTCGCTCTTCACCGTCCGCCGCGAGCTGACGTTCCGGTTCGACCGCGACGACCTGCTGATGCACCGCGCCGAGCTGCTGGCCGGCCGGGTGCTGGCCGGCCCGCAGTCCTGCGCCGCCGACGCGTCGACGGCCCTGCACCCCGTCACGGCCGGCGGACGCGCACCCTCCGCGCCGCCGGTGCCGACCGACCCCTACGCTCCCGGGGCCGCCGTCACCGCCCTGTGCGGCGCCCTCGCCCCCGCCGCCCAGCCCTCCGC
>NZ_PVLV01000581.1 GCF_002982015.1 Streptomyces solincola | reverse complement strand
GTGGGCTCGGAGATGTGTATAAGAGACAGTCCGGGGACGGGTCCCGGGGCGGGGCCTGTGCCGGTCCCGAGGCGGCGGCCCAGGACGCGACCGATGCCGCCGCTGCCGAGTCGGCTGCCGCAGACGACGGGTCGGCGGACGACGCGACGGTGGACGACGACGTGTCAGCGGGCGACGGGTCGGCGGACGACGGGCTCGCGGGCGACGAGGTCTCCGCGCCCGCCGCCGCGTTCGACGCGCTGTACGAGTGGGCCGCACCGGTCCTCGTACAGCAGGCGTACCTGCTGACCGGCCGGCGCAGGCTGTCCCGGGAGGCCGTGGAGTACGCCTTCCACCTGGCGTGGGAGCGCTGGCCCGAGGTGGCCGTGGACCGCGACCCGGTCGGCTGGGTGCGGGCCGCGGTGCACGAGTACGCGCTGTCGCCCTGGCACCGCTTCCGGCGCTCGCAGCGCAGCCCCGACAAGCCCGGCACGCCCGCCGCCGATCTCGCGGCGCAGGCGCTGCGGGCCGCGGTGCTGGAGCTGCCGCCCGCCTACCGGCGCACCCTGCTCCTCTACGACGGCCTGGGGTTGGACCTGCCGGAGACGGCGGCCGAGACGGAGGCGAGCACGCCGGCGGCGGGCAACCGGGTGCTGCACGCCCGGGCGGCGCTGGCCGAGCGGGTGCCGGAGCTGGCGGACCCGGCGGTGCTGCACAAGCGGCTGAGCTACGTCCTGGCGAAGGGGCCGGCGATCGCGCTGACGGTGCCGCGCACCGTGCGCAGCGGCAGCGAGCGCCGCGTCCGGCTGTGGACCCGGGCCGCGATCGTGCTGACGGTGCTGATCATCGGGGCGACCGCGTTCACCCTGGCGACCGCGCCGACCTCGTACCAGCCGCCGCTGGCGCCGGGTGAGCCGGTGGCCGGGGTGCCGGTGCTCAGCGGGCCGGAGCGGAGCCTGACGCCGAAGGACGCCGCGCTGCGCGACAAGCTGCGCTCCGAGCCGGCCGGCGGCCCGGAACGGCTGGTGCCGCAACTGCCTTGATCTCCATGGGCCGGACACGCGGACGGGCCCGCCGCCGGAGGAACATCCGGCGGCGGGCCCGTCCTGCTGCGCGGGGCCTGGTGGGCGAGCCTGGTGGGCGAGCCTGGTGGGCGAGCCTGGTGGGCGAGCCTGGTGGGGCTCAGCCCTGCAGGATGGCGCGGGCCAGTTTGGCGGTCTCCGTCGGCGTCTTGCCGACCTTGACGCCGGCGGCCTCCAGGGCCTCCTTCTTGGCCTGCGCGGTGCCGGAGGAGCCCGACACGATGGCGCCGGCGTGGCCCATGGTCTTGCCCTCGGGGGCGGTGAAGCCCGCGACGTAGCCGACGACCGGCTTGGAGACGTTGGCCTTGATGAAGTCGGCCGCGCGCTCCTCGGCGTCGCCGCCGATCTCACCGATCATGACGATCAGCTCGGTCTCCGGGTCGGCCTCGAAGGCCGCCAGGGCGTCGATGTGGGTGGTGCCGATGACCGGGTCGCCGCCGATGCCGACCGCCGAGGAGAAGCCGATGTCCCGCAGCTCGTACATCATCTGGTAGGTCAGCGTGCCGGACTTCGACACCAGACCGATCTTGCCCGGCTTGGTGATGTCGCCGGGGATGATGCCCGCGTTGGACTGGCCCGGGGTGATCAGGCCGGGGCAGTTGGGGCCGATGATCCGGGTCTTGTCGCCCTTGGACTTCGCGTACGCCCAGAAGGCGGCCGAGTCGTGGACGGCGATGCCTTCGGTGATGACGACCGCGAGCGGGATCTCGGCGTCGATGGCCTCGACGACGGCGGCCTTGGCGAAGGCCGGCGGCACGAAGAGGACGGAGACGTCGGCGCCGGTCTTCTCCATCGCCTCGGCGACGGAGCCGAAGACGGGGACGGAGGTGCCGTCGAAGTCGACGCTGGTGCCGGCCTTGCGCGGGTTCACGCCGCCGACGATGTTGGTGCCGTCACCCAGCATGAGCTTGGTGTGCTTCATGCCCGTGGCACCGGTCATGCCCTGGACGATGACCTTGCTGTCCTTGGTCAGGAAGATAGCCATGGTGGTGTACTACCTCGTCCCTTACTTCGCAGCCGCGAGCTCGGCGGCCTTGTCGGCCGCGCCGTCCATGGTGTCCACGCGCTGCACCAGCGGGTGGTTGGCGTCCGAAAGGATCTTGCGACCCAGCTCGGCGTTGTTGCCGTCGAGCCGGACGACCAGCGGCTTGGTGACGTCCTCGCCGCGGGACTCCAGGAGCTGGAGGGCCTGCACGATGCCGTTGGCGACCTCGTCGCAGGCGGTGATGCCGCCGAAGACGTTGACGAAGACGGACTTGACGTCCGGGTCGCCGAGGATGATCTCCAGGCCGTTCGCCATGACCTCGGCGGAGGCGCCGCCGCCGATGTCGAGGAAGTTGGCGGGCTTGACGCCGCCGTGCGCCTCACCGGCGTAGGCGACCACGTCCAGGGTGGACATGACCAGGCCGGCGCCGTTGCCGATGATGCCGACCTCGCCGTCCAGCTTGACGTAGTTGAGGTTCTTGGCCTTGGCGGCGGCCTCCAGCGGGTTGGCCGCCGCCTTGTCCTCGAGCGCCTCGTGCTCGGGCTGGCGGAAGTCGGCGTTGGCGTCCAGGGACACCTTGCCGTCCAGGGCGATGACCCGGCCGTCGGCGACCTTGGCCAGCGGGTTGACCTCGACGAGGAGTGCGTCCTCGGCGACGAAGGTCTCCCAGAGGGTGACCAGGATGTCGGCGACCTGGTCGGCGACCTCGGCCGGGAACTTCGCCTGGGCGACGATCTCGGCGGCCTTCTCCTTGGAGACGCCCTCGTTGGCGTCGACCGGCACCTTGGCCAGCTTCTCGGGGGTCGTCGCGGCGACCTCCTCGATGTCCATGCCGCCGGCGACGGAGGCCATGGCCAGGAAGGTGCGGTTGGTGCGGTCGAGGAGGTACGAGACGTAGTACTCCTCGGCGATCTCCGGGGCGGTCTCGGCGATCATCACCTTGTGGACCGTGTGGCCCTTGATGTCCATGCCGAGGATGTCGGTCGCGCGGGCGACCGCCTCGTCCGGGGTCGCGGCCAGCTTGACGCCGCCGGCCTTGCCGCGCCCACCGACCTTGACCTGGGCCTTGACGACCGACTTGCCGCCCAGCTTCTCGGTGGCCTCGCGCGCCGCCTCAGGCGTGTCGATGACTTCACCGGCCAGCACCGGTACACCGTGCTTGGCGAAGAGGTCCCTCGCCTGGTACTCGAACAGGTCCACGCGCGTCCGTCCCTTTTCTGGTGATCGCGGTTCGTTGTCTGCGTGGGCGTGCCGCGCGCCCGGATAGGGCGGAGGGCAACGTGACTGCGCTGTCACAAGGGAGGCGTACACGGTGTCCGTGGACGCGGCATGTCCGTCTCGCAGGTTATCCCCGTAGGCCCCGGCCCCCTAAATCGCAGATCACACCGGAGCGGTGATACCGGTCACAGGCTCCGCCCCCCTCCACCTCTCACGCGGGGCCCCTCGCCC
>NZ_PVLV01000580.1 GCF_002982015.1 Streptomyces solincola | reverse complement strand
TGACAGCTCCGGTCGCCGCGGGCGATCATGGCGGCCATGACGCACCCCGCACCCGCCCCCGCCGTCGGCTCGCTGCGCCGGGACCCCCTCCCGCTGCGCGGCCGGACCGCCCTGGTCACCGGCGCCAGCCGGCGCGCGGGCATCGGCTACGCGGTGGCCCGCCGGCTCGCCGCCCACGGCGCGAGCGTCTATCTGCACCACCACGTCCCGCACGACGCCGGGCAGCCGTGGGGCGCCGACCCCGGCGGCCCGGACGCGGTCGCCGACGGGGTGCGCGAGGCGCTCGCCGACCCGGCGGCCGCCGTCCACCACGGCCCCGGCGACCTCGCCGACCCCGCCGGACCGGCCCGGCTGGTCGCCACCGCCGCCGAGGCGCTCGGCGGCCGGATCGACATCCTGGTCGCCAACCACGCGCTCAGCGGCCAGGACGGCGCCCTGGACGAGATCGACGCCGCCATGCTCGACGCCCACTGGGCCGTCGACACCCGCGCGGTGGTGCTGCTGGTCCAGGCGTACGCGAGACTCCGCGGCGCACTGCCGCCGCGCACCCCCGGCGGCCGGGTGGTGATGATGACCTCCGGCCAGGACCACGGCGCCGGCATGCCGCAGGAGATCGCCTACGGGCTCGCCAAGGGCGCGCTCGCCTCCGCGACCCGCACCCTCGCCACCGCCCTCGCCGACCAGGCGGTCACCGTCAACACGGTCAACCCCGGCCCGGTGGACACCGGTTACCTGGACGGCGCGGCGTACGAGCACATCGCCGGGATGTTCCCGGCCGGCCGCTGGGGGCTGCCCGACGACCCGGCCCGGCTGATCGCCTGGCTGGCCACCGACGAGGCCGAGTGGGTCACCGGCCAGGTGATCGACTCCGAGGGCGGCTTCCGGCGCTGAGCGGGGGCGGCCGAGGCGGTGGCGGCCGGGCGCCGGGGGTGACCCCGTCTCACAGCGCCGACAGCTCCGCCACCAGGTCGTCCAGCCCCAGCGGTCCCAGCGACAGCGCCGCCATGTGCCACCGCTTGAGGTCGAAGGCGTCGCCGTGCGCGGCCCGCGCGGCGGCCCGGCCCGCCAGCCACGCCCGCTCGCCCAGCTTGTAGCCGATCGCCTGGCCCGGCACCGACAGGTAGCGGGTGAACTCACTGGAGACGAACGCCGCCGGCGCGGCCGTGTGCATCCCGAAGAACTCCTCCGCCAGCGCCGGCGTCCAGCGCTCGCCCGGACGGAACGGCGAGTGCGCCGGGATCGCCAGACCCAGATGCGTGCCGATGTCCACGATGACCCGGCAGGCCCGCAGCATCTGCCCGTCCAGGTAGCCCAGCCGGCGCTCGGCGTCGGGCAGGAAGCCCAGCTCGTCCATCAGCCGCTCCGCGTACAGCGCCCAGCCCTCCAGGTTGGCGCTCACCCGGCCGATGGACGCCTGGTAGCGGGAGAGCCGGTCGGCGACCCGCACCCACTGGGCCAGTTGCAGGTGATGGCCCGGCACGCCCTCGTGGTACCAGGTGGACACCAGGTCGTACACCGGGAAGCGGTCCCGGTCGTCCACCGGCAGCCAGGTGCGGCCCGGCCGGGAGAAGTCCTCGGAGGGGGAGGTGTAGTACGGGGCGGCCGCCCCGCCCGGAGGCGCCAGGCAGGACTCCACCCGCCGCAGCGGTCCGGCCAGGTCGAAGTGCGTGCCGTCCAGCGCCGCCACGGCCTCGTCCATCAGGTCCTGGAGCCAGGCCCGGGTCTCCTCCGCGCCCTTGATGTGCGTGCCGTACGCGTCCAGATGGGCCAGCGCCTCCCACGGGCCGGCGCCCGGCAGGATGCGGCCGGCCTCGGCTCTCATCTCGCCCAGCAGCCGGTGGTACTCCTCCCAGCCGTAGGCGTACGCCGCGTCCGGATCCAGGTCAGCGCCGGTGAAGTAGCGCGCCCAGCGGGCGTACCGCTCCCGGCCCACGGTGTCCGGCGCGCCCGCCACCGCGGGCGCGTACTCCTTCCGCAGCCAGTCCCGCAGCCCCGCCACCGCCCGCGTCGCACCCCGCGCCGCGGCGTCCAGCTCCGGCCGCAGCGCGCCGGGCCCGCCCGCCGCGAAGTCCTCGAACCAGCTTCGGCGCGCCCCGCCGCCCGCCCACTCGGCCAACTGCCCGGTGAACACCGCGGTCGCCCGCGGCCCGCCCGGCAGCCCCTGCCGGATCCCCTCGGCCAGCGAGGCGCGGTAGCCGTCCAGTGCCGCCGGCACCGCCCGCAGCCGCTCGGCCACCGCCCCCCAGTCCGCGTCCGTGGCCGTCGGCATCACGGTGAACGCGATCCGCACACTGTGCGCCGGGGAGCGCAGGTTGCTCACCGTCCGCAGGCCCTCGCCCGCCTCGTGCACGGCCAGTTCGGCGGTCAACCGCTCCCGCAGCAGCTTGGCGCAGCGCCGCTCGGCGTCGGCCGCCGCCCCCGGCAGCTCCTCGGCCCGGTCCAGCTCGGCCAGGGTCCGGCGGGCCAGCGCGGCGACCTCCCGCTGACCGGCCGGCGAGAAGTCCGGCAGCAGGCCGGCGCACGCCGCCACCCCGAGATGGGTGCCGGCGATCGGATCCAGTTCGAGGAGCGCGGCGACATGGGCGTCGGCGACCTGCCGGGGGAGCGCGGGGCGGGAAGTGGCTCGCATGGAAGCCATGGTGGTACGGACCGGGCCGCCCGCACCACCTCCCGGCGGACTCATCCGGCGGGTTCGGGCTGCATATGAGCGCTCGGCCCCGGCGGCAGCAGCGGCCCGCACTCCCACTGCTGGAAGATCAGCCGGGTGTCCACCCGGGCCACCTCCCGCCGCGAGGTGAACTCGTCCAGCACCAGTCGTTGCAGGTCGGCCGGGTCGGCCACCGCCACGTGCACCAGGTAGTCGTCCGGGCCGGTCAGATGGAACAGCGCCCGCGACTCCGGCAGCGCCCGCACCCGCTCCACGAACGGCCCGATCAGCTCCCGCCGGTGCGGCCGCACCTGCACCATCAGCAGCGCCTCCAGACCCCGGCCGATTTTGGCCGGATCGAGGCGCAGCCGGTGCCCCAGCACCACCCCGGTGCGCCGCAGCCGGGCCACCCGGTCCAGACAGGTCGACGGGGCCACACCCACCTCGGCGGCCAGCTCCCGGTAGGTGGTCCGGGCGTCGTTCTGCAACAGTCGCAGGATGTGCAGATCGACCGTGTCCAGTACGACGGAATCGGTCATCAGCCGAACGTAGCACGGGTTTCCGGCCATACTTCCCGGTAGTTGTTCACAGTTCCGCCCATGGAAGCCATGTCGTACGACGACGCCGCCGTCCCCGCCCCCACCCCCCTGCGGGCGCTGGCCACCGAGGCCGTGCACGCCGGGCGCGAGGACCTCGCCGCCCAGGGCCTGCATGCCGTCCCGCTCGACCTCTCCACCACTTACCCCTCCTTCGACGCGCGCGCCGAGGCCGCCCGGATCGACGCCTTCGCCGCCACCGGCGCCCGCCCCGACGGGCCGCCGGTCTACGCCCGGCTGGACAACCCCACCACCGCCCGCTTCGAGACCGCGCTGGCGAAGCTGGAGGGCACCGAGAGCGCCGTCGCCTTCGCCAGCGGCATGGCGGCCCTCACCGCCGTCCTGCTGGCCCGGGCGAGCCAGGGCCTGCGCCATGTCGTCGCCGTCCGCCCCCTCTACGGGTGCAGCGACCACCTGCTGGAGGGCGGACTGCTCGGCACCGAGGTCACCTGGACCGACCCGGCCGGCATCGCCGACGCCCTCCGCCCCGACACCGGGCTCGTCATGGTGGAGACCCCCGCCAACCCCACCCTGGCCGAGACCGACATCCGCGCCGTCGCCCATGCCTGCGGCTCGGTGCCGCTGCTGGTGGACTCCACCTTCGCCACCCCGGTGCTCCAGCGCCCGCACGAGCAGGGCGCTCGGATCGTGCTGCACAGCGCCACCAAGTACCTCGGCGGTCACGGCGACGTCCTCGGCGGCGTCGTCGCCTGCGACGAGGAGTTCGCCGCCGACCTGCGCCGCATCCGCTTCGCCACCGGCGGGGTGCTCCACCCGATGGCCGGCTACCTGCTGCTGCGCGGCCTGTCCACGCTCCCCGTGCGGGTGCGGGCGGCCTCCGCGACCGCCGCCGACCTGGCCCGCCGGCTCTACGTCGACCCGCGCATCGCCCGCGTCCACTACCCGGAGATCGGCGGCGCCATGGTCGCCTTCGAGGTGTACGGCGACCCGCACGACGTCATCGCCGGGGTGCGGCTGATCACCCCGGCGGTCAGCCTCGGCAGCGTCGACACCCTCATCCAGCACCCGGCGTCCATCAGCCATCGCATCGTGGCCGAGGGGGACCGGCGG
>NZ_PVLV01000057.1 GCF_002982015.1 Streptomyces solincola | reverse complement strand
GCGCCAGGCCGCACCCCCCGACGGCTCGCCCCCGGCCGGCCCCGGCCCGACCCGGGCTCGCCATCTGCCGCCACCCCGCGTGAGCGGGCCTCACCCGGCCCGTCCCCGGAACGCCCGTCCCCGTCCCGGCGGCCGCCGCCCCGGCTCCCGTCCCGCCGAGGGCGGCCCGCGCGGAGGCCGGGCGCGTACGACCGGGCCCGCCCTCACCCGCTTCACCAGCCCGACTAGCACCGCAAGGAGAAGACGACCCATGACCGCCACAGCCGCCACAGCCGGCCTACCCGACGGAGGCACACGATGAGGGTGCTGCTGCTCGGGGCCAACGGATTCCTCGGTCGGTTCGTCGCCGACCGGCTGCTCGCCGACCCTGCCGTCCACCTCACCGCGCTCGGGCGCGGCGACGACGCCGACGTACGCTTCGACCTCGCCGGAGGCAGCCCCGGCGCGCTCACCCGGTTCCTGGACGCCGTCCACCCCGGGGTGGTCGTCAACTGCGCCGGCGCCACCCGGGGCGGCGCCCGGGAGCTGACCCGCCACAACACCGTCGCCGTCGCCACCGTCTGCGAGGCGCTGCGCCGCAGCACCTGCCAGGCCCGCCTCGTCCAGGTCGGTTGCGCCTCCGAGTACGGGCCCTCGCAGCCCGGCTCCTCCATCGCCGAGGACGCGGTGCCGCGCCCGGGCGGCCCGTACGGGGTGTCGAAACTGGCCGCCACCGAACTCGTGCTCGGCTCCGGACTGGACGCCGTGGTGCTGCGGGTCTTCTCGCCGGTGGGCCCCGGCACCCCGGCCGGCTCCCCGCTCGGCCGGCTCGCGGAGGCGCTGCGCCGGGCCATCCAGAACGGCGACGCGGAACTGAAGCTCGGCGGCCTCGGCGTCCAGCGGGACTTCGTGGACGTGCGCGACGTGGCCCGCGCCGTGCACGCCGCCTCGCTGTCCGCCGCCCAGGGGGTGGTCAACATCGGCACCGGGCGGGCCGTCCGGCTGCGCGACGCCGCGGCCGTGCTGGCCCGGGTCGCCGGCTACCCCGGCACCCTGCACGAGGTCGACGTGCCGGCGGGCCGCCCGCTCATCGGCGTCCAGCGCGGCGACCTGCCGGGCCATCTGCGCGCCGACGCCGGCCCGGACCTGCCGCAGCCCGGCCCCTCCTCCCCGTATCCGGACGGCTGCGGAAGCTGGCAGCAGGCCGATGTGCGCACCGCCCGCGACCGGCTCGGCTGGCGCCCCCGGATCAACCTGGAGGAGTCGCTCGCCGACATCTGGATGGAGGCGGCATGCCGCATCTGACCCGCGTCGGCGGCCCGCTCTCCGCGACCGGCGCCCACCGGCTCGGCTTCGGCGTGCCGGGCTACGCCCACCCGCTGCTCGCCCCCGTGGAGTGGGCGGAGCTGCTACGCCCCGGGATGCCGGTGCACTGGGCGGTGCTCAACGTGGCCGACGGCCCGGGCGCCCGGCCCGACCCGCACTGCCTGGAGGCCGCCGGGCGGCTGCGGAACGCCGGCGTCCGCGTGCTGGGCCACCTGGACCTGGCCCACGGCGCCCGGCCGTTCGGGGACACCGCCGCGGAGGCGCAGCGGTACGCCGACTGGTACCGGGTGGACGGCTACCTGCTGGACCGCTGCCCGTCCGACCGGGCGCGCCTGGCGGACGTGCGGCGCGTCGCGGCCACCCTGGAGACGGTGCTCGACCGGGCGGACGGCTGCCATCTGGTGCTGGGCCACGGCACGCACCCCGACCCGGGCTACGCCGAGGTCGCCGACCAGTTGGTCACCTTCCGCGGGCGGTGGGCGGACTACCGCTGGTCGCAGGCGGCGGAGTGGACCGCCGACCTGCCGCCGGAGCGGTTCGTGCACCTGGTCCACGGGGTGCCCCGGACCCACCTGGAGGAGGCGGTGCGGATCGCGCGGTGGCAGGGGGCGGGCACCGTCTTCTTCACCGACCGCACCCCGGCGGACGGGCTCGGGCCCGTCGGGCCGGCCGCGCTTTCCGCGCCACCGGGGGGCGAACCGGGGCAGAACCGCCCATTCGAGGCGCTGCCCGGCTACTGGGACGAAATCGTCTCGCGTATCGGACCAGGTGTCTCGGAATGAGAAGCCCCATGGCAGTGTTACGGAAGAACAACCGTACTGACTACCGACCAACGGAGTCCCCGTGTCGCTGCCACCCCTGGTCGAGCCGGCTGCCGAGCTCACCGTAGACGAGGTCCGCCGGTACTCCCGCCACCTGATCATCCCGGACGTCGGGATGGACGGGCAGAAGCGGCTCAAGAACGCCAAGGTGCTCTGCGTGGGCGCCGGCGGCCTGGGGTCGCCGGCCCTGATGTACCTGGCCGCGGCCGGTGTGGGCACCCTCGGCATCGTGGAGTTCGACGAGGTCGACGAGTCCAACCTGCAGCGCCAGATCATCCACAGCCAGTCGGACATCGGCCGCTCCAAGGCCGAGTCCGCGCGGGACTCGGTGCTGGGCATCAACCCGTACGTCAACGTGGTCCTCCACCAGGAGCGGCTCGAGGCCGAGAACGTGCTGGACATCTTCGGTCAGTACGACCTGATCGTCGACGGCACGGACAACTTCGCCACCCGCTACCTGGTCAACGACGCCTGCGTGCTGCTGGACAAGCCGTACGTCTGGGGCTCGATCTACCGGTTCGACGGCCAGGCCTCGGTGTTCTGGTCGGAGCACGGCCCGTGCTACCGCTGCCTCTACCCCGAGCCCCCGCCGCCGGGCATGGTGCCGTCCTGCGCCGAGGGCGGCGTCCTCGGCGTGCTGTGCGCCTCGATCGGCTCCATCCAGGTCACCGAGGCGATCAAGCTGCTGGCCGGTGTGGGCGACCCGCTGGTCGGCCGCCTGATGATCTACGACGCCCTGGAGATGCAGTACCGGCAGGTCAAGGTCCGCAAGGACCCGGACTGCGCGGTCTGCGGCGAGAACCCCACCGTCACCGAGCTGATCGACTACGAGGCCTTCTGCGGCGTCGTGTCCGAGGAGGCCCAGGAGGCGGCGGCCGGCTCCACGATCACTCCCCGGCAGCTCAAGGAGTGGATCGACCAGGACGAGAAGATCGACATCATCGACGTCCGCGAGCCCAACGAGTACGAGATCGTCGCCATCCCCGGCGCCCGGCTGATCCCGAAGAACGAGTTCCTGATGGGCACCGCGCTCCAGGACCTCCCGCAGGACCGGAAGATCGTCCTGCACTGCAAGACGGGTGTCCGCAGTGCGGAAGTCCTCGCGGTGCTGAAGTCCGCCGGCTTCGCGGACGCCGTGCACGTCGGCGGCGGCGTCATCGGCTGGGTCAACCAGATCGAGCCGGAGAAGCCCGTCTACTGACCTTCCGGTGACGCGGTGACGCGGTGACCCGGTGGCCGGTGACGACCCCGGTGGCGGGGTGCCGGTGACCGGTCGCCGGTGAGTGAAGCGGTTCCCGCGGGGCCGGGCCCAGGTGGGCCCGGCCCCGCGGGCGTGCACGCCGCCGAAGGCCGGCGCGTCAGGTGCAGACGGTGCCGCCGGCCGGGACCCTGCCGTCGAGCAGGTAGGCGTCCACCGCCTTGCTCACGCAGGAGCTGCCGCCGTTGTACGCGCCGTGGCCCTCGCCCCGGTAGGTGAGCAGGACGCCGACCTTCTCGCCCAGCTCCTTCGCCATCCGCACCGCGCCCTCGTACGGGGTCGCGGAGTCGCCGGTGGTGCCGACCACCAGCACCGGACCGGCGCCGGGGGCGCTCGCCTCCGAGGTGGCGCTTTCGCCCTTCACCGGCCAGTCATGGCACCAGCCCGCGGTGTCCCAGGCCATGAACTCCCCGAAGACCGGGGATATCCGGCGGAACTCCGGCAGCAGGGCCCTCGCCTCGGCGGCCGTCGGCCGACTGCTGCTGTCGGCGCAGGAGATCGCCCGCTGGGAGTGCGCCTGGGTGCTGTACGAGCCGTCCTCCCGGCGGTCGTTGTACATGTCGGCGAGCTCCAGCAGCCCGTCCCCGGAACCCTCCCTCGCCTGGCGGAGCCCTTCGGTCAGCATCGGCCACAGACTCTCCGCGTACAGCGCCTGCGCTATGCCGGTGAGGGCGAGGCTCTCGGTGAGCGGCCGCCCGTCCGCGGTCGGCAGGGGGCTGCCGTCGAGCCGCCGGAGCTGCTTCGCCAGCGCGGCCGAGCCCGCCTCGGCGCCCTCGCCGGTGGAGTCGAAGTAGTTGTCCAGGGCCCGCTGGAAACCGGTGGTCTGGTGGCGGGCCTGGCCCACGGTGTCGGCGGTCGGGTCCACCACCGCGTCCAGCACCGTGCGCCCCACGTGCCGGGGGAAGAGGTGCGCGTAGGCGGCGCCCAGCTGCGTACCGTAGGAGATGCCGAAGTAGTTGAGCCGGTCGTCGCCGAGGACGCTGCGCAGCAGCTCCATGTCCCGGGCCGTGTTGGTCGTGGTGAGGTGCGGCAGCAGCTTGCCCGCGCGCTGCTCGCAGCCCGCCCCGAAGGCGCGGCTGTCCGCCAGGTAGGCGGCCTGCTCGGCCGGGGTGTCCGGGGTGCGGTCGACCCGGCGCTCGGCGTCCGCCTCCTGCGCCGCGTCCCGGCACGCCACCCCGGCGCTCCGGCCCACCCCGCGCGGGTCGAAGCCGACCAGGTCGTAACGGGTGTTCAGGGCGGTGTAGTCGGGCGCGAACTGCGGCAGCAGGTCCACGCCGGAGGCTCCCGGCCCGCCGAAGTCGAACAGCAGCGAGCCGATCCGCCGGTCCTGGTCCCCGGCCTCCTTGCGGATCAGGGCGACCGGTATCGTCCCGCCGTCCGGCCGCCCGTAGTCCAGCGGCACCCGCACCTCGGCGCACCGCCACTCCGCGCCCGGCGCCTCGCAGGCGCGCCAGTCGGGCCGCTGCCCGGCCAGTGCGGCGGGCAGTCCCGGCAGCGCGGGCGCCGCGCCCCGCTCCCGCGCGCCCCCGCCGCCGTCGTCCGCGCCGCTCTGGCAGCCGGTGGCCGCCTGAGCCGCCAGCAGCGCCGTGGCCGCGAGGGCGGCGGCCCGTACTCGTGTGCTGAACATGTGCTCCCCCAACGTCTGAACTGATCGCCATCGTAGGGGGAGCCACTGACAGTGGTCCCGGCGTGACTCCTTGTCACGGGAAGGCCGGTCCGGCAGCGGAGGACGGGGGCGCGATCAGCGGCAGACGGTGCCGTTCTTCGGCACCCGGCCGTCCAGGAGGTATCCGTCGACGGCCTTCTTCACACAGGCGTCGCCGCCGTTGTAGGCGCCGTGCCCCTCGCCCACCCAGGTCAGCTCCACGCCGACGCCCTTGCCGAGCGCGTTCGCCATGGCCTTCGCCCCGGCGTAGGGGGTGGCCGGGTCGCCGGTGTTGCCGATCACCAGGATCGGCGCGGAACCGGCGGCGCTCACGTCCGGGCGGTCCCGACTGCCGTTGACCGGCCAGTGCGAGCAGCCGATCAGGCCCCAGGCCAGGTAGTCGCCGAAGACCGGTGACGCCTTGCGGAACTCCGGCAGCCTCGCCTGCGCCTGCGCCACGTCGAACCGCGCCTCGTCGTCCACGCAGTTGATCGCCGCGTTCGCCGCCTGCACGTTGCTGTAGTTCCCGTTCTGGTCGCGGCCGTTCATCGAGTCCGACAGGGCCATCAGCAGGCCGCCGTTGCCGCCGTCCGCCTCGTCCAGGCCCTGCTCCAGATAGGGCCAGTACTCCTTCGAGTACAGGGACTGGGCGATGCCGTTGGTCGCCGCCGACGCCGTCAGCTTCCGGTCGCCGAGCCCGGTGATCGGCTTCTTCTCCAGCTCGGCCAGCAGCCCGGTGACGAAGCCCTCCACCTCCTGGACGCTTCCGCCCGGCAGCTTGCACTCGTCGCCCCGGGCCACGCAGTCCTTCGCGAAGTTGTCCAGCGCCAACTGGAAGCCCTTGGCCTGGCCGAGCGCGCTGCTCACCGCCGTGCTCGTCGGGTCCACCACCGCGTCGAACACCGCCCGTCCCACCGTCTTCGGGTACAGGTGCGCGTAGACGCCGCCCAGCTCGGTGCCGTAGGAGATGCCGAAGTAGTACAGCTTCCGGTCGCCGAGGACCTGCCGCATCAGATCCATGTCACGGGCCGCGTTCACCGTGCCCACGTGCGGCAGCTCGTCGCCGGAGTTCTCCTCGCACGCCTCCGCGAACCGCTTCAGCCCGTCGTCGTACGCCTTCGCCTCCCGCGCGTCGTCCGGCGTCGAGTCCAGCGCGTACAGGGCGTCCAGCCCGGCGTCGTCCAGGCACTGCACGCCCGCGCTGCGGCCGACGCCGCGCGGGTCGAAGCTCACCAGGTCGTAGCGGGTGCGCAGGGTCTCGTAGTCCTGCGCGAACGACGGCAGCGCGGTGATGCCGGAGCCGCCCGGCCCGCCGAAGTTGAAGACCAGCGATCCGATGCGGTCGGCGGGCTTCGACGCCTTGGCCCGGATCAGGGCCAGCTCGATCGTCTCGCCGCCCGGGTCCGACCAGTCCAGCGGGGCGTCCATGAAGGCGCACTGCCAGCGGCCGCCGCCGGGCAGCGGCGAGGGCGCCGTGCCGCCGCCCTCCTCCACCGACGGGGCGGGGCAGTCCCGCCAGGTCAGCTTCTGCGCGGCCAGCTCCCGGACGCGGGTCCCGTCGTCACCGCCGTCGCCGTCCCCGCCGCCCGAGCAGCCGGCCGCCAGCAGGGCGGCGACGGCGAGGACGGCGGCGGGCCGGGCGGCGCGGAGCATCATGCGTCCCATGGTGCGCCCGTGCGCGGTGTGGCGCTCACGCCCGCCGCCAAGCGAGTGGCCCCCGCCCGGCGCCGGGCGGGGGCCACTCGCTTGGCGGCGGGCGTGAG
>NZ_PVLV01000579.1 GCF_002982015.1 Streptomyces solincola | reverse complement strand
GGGCCGGGGCCATTCGGGGTCTTGACCGCCCGCCGCCGTCACCGCGGGGGCGGGGCCGGGTATGCGAGGTTGCATGTCCGACAGGTCTCCAGGGGCGCCGCCCGGCGCCCGGCGGTGGTGGTTCGGGCGGCTGTACGGCGCCTTCCTCGTGTCGGCCGCCGGGCGCGGCCTGCGCCGCGGCAACGAGCTGGAGCTGATGCACCGGGCGATGGGCTTCGCCGCGCTCGGTCTGCTCACCCTGGTGCCGCTGCTGATCGTGGTCGCGGCCGCCGACCCGGGCAACGGGCGCGGGTTCGCCGAGTGGCTCACCGACGGCCTCGGCGTGGAGGCCGCCTCCGAACTCCAGGTGGAGCGGCTTTTCGCCCCGCCGAACCAGGCGCTCGAGTCGACCACCGGTTTCGGTATCGCGGGTGTCGCGGTGTTCGGGATGACGTTCGGCGGGGTGGTGCAGAACGGCTACGAGCGGATCTGGGAGGTGCCGGCGGCCCGCTGGCACACCATGTGGCGGCACGCGGTGTGGCTGGCGTTCCTGATCGGCTACCTGCTGCTGTCGGCGCATGTCGCCGCCGACCCGGCGGACTCCGCCGACCTGGCCTGGCGGGCCGGCGTGGCGGTGATCAGCGGGGTGCTGTTCTTCTGGTGGTCGCAGTGGCTGCTGCTGGGCGGGCGGCTGCCCTGGGGGGCGCTGCTGCCGGGGGCGGTGGCGACGGTGATCGGACTGGCCGGGCTGCGCGGCTTCTCCCGGCTGGTGTTCTCCCCGCTGATCGCCTCCAACGCGGTCGCCTACGGGCCGGTCGGCACCATGCTGGTGGTGCAGTCCTGGCTGGTCGGAGTGGGTTTCGTGGTCTTCGGCGGGGCGCTGGTGGGGCGGGTGCTGTACGAGGAGCGCTGGTATCTGACAGGGGTCGCGGGACGGGCGGTGCGGCGGGTCCGCCGGCGGTGAGCGGCCCGGCGCCGGCGGGGCCCGCCCGGGGGACGCGTCGGCGCAGGTGACGGGCCCGGGACGGGGAAGAGTGCGACCATGGACAGCGGGCAGGGGGAGAACGAGACAACCCGTGCGGCGCGACCGCACCGATGGTGACACCGGGACGGCCTTCCTCATGAACACGAACCCTTCCGCGGCCGCCGAGCCCGCCGTGACGTCCAGCGGCGCCGTCTTCGGCGCCCCCTGCTGGGTCAGCCTGCTGACCCGCGACCTGCGCGCCTCGCAGGACTTCTACGCCTCGGTGCTCGGCTGGAGCTTCCGCCCCGCCCGGCTCGGGGAGGAGTTCAGCGTCGCGGTGTCGGAGGGCCGCCCGGTGGCCGGGATCGGCGCGCTGGCCGGCCGGCTTCAGGTGGCGGTCGCCTGGACGCCGTACTTCGCGGTGGAGAACGCCGACCAGACCGCCTCCCGGATCCGGGAGCGCAGCGGCACGGTGGCGGTCGGGCCGGTGGCCCTGTCCCTCGGCCGGGGCGCGCTGGCGGCGGACCGCGAGGGCGCGGTGTTCGGGATCTGGGAGGGGCGGCTGATGTCGAGCTGGGAGACGTGGCGGGCGGCGAACCCGGCCTGGCTGCGGCTGGTGACCCGGGACGCCTTCGAGGCGGCGATCTTCTACGGCGAGGTCTTCGACTGGGCGTGCGGCCGGCCCGGCTGCTGCGACGTGGAGTACGAGGGGGACGAAGTGGTGTTGCGCAGTGGCGGCCATGTGGCCGCGCGGCTCAGCTCCGGCGCGCTGGAGGCGGCGCCCGATCCGGCGATCCGGCCCCGCTGGCAGGTGCACTTCCCGGTCCGGGACGTGGACGCCTGCGTGGCGGCGGCGCTGCGCAACGGGGGCACGGTGACCGAGCACGCGCCGGGCCGGCAGGCCGCGCTGCGCGATCCGGACGGCGGCCTGTTCACGGTGACGAACCGGGCCGCCGCCGTATGACCCTGTCGGACATCGTCTACGCCGCACTGGGCGTGGGCGCGCTGGCGGCCGCCGTGCTGCCGCGGGTGGTCTTCCGCCGCCCCTTCTCCCTGCCGATGGTGTTCCTCGGCGCGGGCGCGCTCATCGCGCTGCTGCCGATGGGCATACCCGTGGTGGACCCGGTGGCGGACCGGCTGTGGGTGGAGCACGTCACCGAGGCGTGCGTGGTGGTCTCGCTGATGGGCGCCGGGCTCGCCATCAACCGCCCGATGGGGTGGAAGTCCTGGGCGGGGACGTGGCGGCTGCTGGGGATCACCCTGCCGCTGACCGTGCTGGCCGTGGCGTTCCTCGCCTGGTGGCTGCTGGACTGGCCGCCGGCCGCGGCGCTGCTGCTGGGCGCCGTCCTCTCCCCCACCGACCCGGTGCTCGCCGCGGAGGTGCGGGTCGGCGAGCCGACCGACGCCGAGGACGACGAGGACGAGGTGCGCTTCACCCTCACCAGCGAGGCGGGGCTGAACGACGGACTGGCCTTCCCGTTCGTGATGGCCGCGGTCGCGCTGGCCACCGCCGCGGGCAGCGGCTGGTCGGCGGACTGGATCGGCCACTGGGCCGCGGTGGACCTGCTGGGCAGGGCGGCCCTCGGCGTGGTCGCCGGACTGGTCCTGGGGCGGCTGCTGGGGTGGATGTTCTTCCGGGCGCGGACGCCCGCGCTGCGCCTGTCCGAGCACATGGAGGGCTTCGTCGCCCTGGGCGCGACCTTCCTGACGTACGGGATCACCGAGCTGCTGCACGGCTACGGCTTCCTGGCGGTGTTCGTCGCCGCCTGCGCGCTGCGGTCGGCCGAGCGCAGCCACGGCTACCACAACGTGCTGCACGAGTTCACCGAGCAGATCGAGCGGCTGCTGACGGCGGCGCTGCTGTTCCTGCTCGGGATGTTCGTGGCAAGCGGCGGGCTGGCGGAGCTGACCTGGCCGGCCGCGCTGATCGGGCTGCTGCTGATCGTGCTGGTGCGGCCGCTGACCGGCTGGGTCGGGCAGCTCGGCTTCACGGCCGGGCCGCGGGAGCGGACGGTGGTGGCGATGTTCGGGCTGCGCGGCATCGGCTCGCTGTTCTACCTGGCGTACGCGCTCGGCGAGCACCCCTTCGGCGCGCTGGAGCGCCCGCTGTGGGCGGCGGTGGCGTTCACCGTGCTGGCCTCGGTCGTCCTGCACGGCGTCAGCGCCACCCCGGTGATCACCCGCCTGGACCGCCTGCGCGAGCGCTCCGCACCGGGCGTCTCCCCTTAGGGGCGCGCGCCGCCGGCCCCGCGGGGCTACCGCCCCGGCCGGTCGAGCAGGGCGCGGCGGTCGGCCTCCTCGCGCGCGAGCACCTCGGCGAGGACGGTGGTGTCGTAGCCGCGGCTGACCGCCGCGCGGACCAGTCGGGCCAGCGCGTCCGGCGGCAGGGCCTCGGCCTGGGTGGCCGGCGGCCCGGCGGCGGCCCGCCGCTCACCCGGCCGGAGCGGGGCGGCGGGCAGCGCGAACAGCTCGATCTGCTCCTCCGTCACCGCCAGCCGCTCGAAGAGCACCCGCACGTCCGGCGCGTCGCTCGCGGCGAAGGCGGTGACGTCCTCGGCCAGGGCCGCGTAGCGGCCGAGCGCGACCGGGTCCCGGTCGCCGACCACCAGGACGCGCAGGGCGGCGTGCCCGCCGGCGGCCGCGCGGCGGGCCGCGGCCCGGCGTCCGGACAGGCCGCGCGGCGCCGCGTGCACCGGGACGCCCCAGGGGTCCGTGACGCCGGCGAGCTGCGGCACCAGTCCCGGCGTGTCGCACCACAGTTCCTGCCGGGCCTCCTGGCCGGCCTGCCGGTCCAGCCGGTAGCCGTGGACGGCCTCGACCCGGGCCCGGCGGAAGGCGTCGGGCCCGTCGTAGGCGGTCGGCAGCACGGCGGTGTCGGTGTCGTCGTGCACGGCCAGCCAGGAGATGCGTCCGGAGCGCCGGGCCATTCCGATCAGCTCGACCAGTCGGCGGTAGCTGCGCTCCTGCCCGGCGAGGGCGCCGGCGGCGACCGCCGCGTACCAGATCTGGCGGATGGTGAGCGGGAGTTGGGCCGCGTACCGGCCGAGGACGAGCTCGACGGCGGTGAGCAGTTCGAGGGTGGCGGGGCGGGGCTGCCAGTCGGGCTGGTAGCCCCGGGCTCGTCTGTCCGGCATCCGCCGCCCCCTTCGCGCCCCCACCGCACCGCGGACGCCGGAGCGTCCCTCTGAGGGTGGTGTGCCCGAACGGGACACGCGTGTCACCCGAACGGCGTCCCCGGGCGCGTCGCGGGGTCGCTTTCCGGACGCGGCGCGCGCGGTGGGGGCTGCGCCGGGGCCGGGCGTCAGCTCGCCTTGCGGCCGGCCAGCGGGGCGGTGTCCAGGCCGGCGCCGGTGCGCATGCCGTGGAGCATCTCGCCGAGCGCGTCCAGGGCGGTGCGCTCGGGCCGCCAGGCGAGCTGGTCGCGGGCCCGGGTGCAGTCCAGCAGCGGCAGCCGCAGGACCGCGTCGAACAGTTGCGGGGACGCCGGGACCAGGCGCAGCGCGTAGCCGGTGACCAGGGCCGCGCGGGCGGCCTGCCGGGGCATCCGCACCACCTTGGCGTCCAGCAGCGCGGCCAGGTCGCGGGCGTCCACCGGCGACTCGGCGGCCAGGTTGAAGGCCCCGGACACCTCGCGGTGGACGGCCAGCCGGTACGCCTGCGCCGCGTCGTCGGTGTGCAGCGCCTGGAAACGCAGTCCGGGGATGTCGGGGACGACCGGGATCGTCCGGGGCCCGGCCAGCGGGCCCGGCAGGAAACGCCCGCCGAAGATGCGCCGCTGCTCGCTGCCCGACTCCTCCTTGAAGAGGAACGCGGGGCGCATCCGCACCACGCGCATCCCGGGATTGCGCAGTTCGAAGGCGTCCAGAACCCGTTCCAGATATGCCTTCTCCCGGCAGTAGGCGGCCTCGGAGGCGCCGTGGGTGGGCCACTCCTCGGTCACCGCGCCCGCGTCGCGGCCGGGCGAGTAGGCGCCGACCGAGGAGGCGTGCACGAGCGCGGGCACGCCGGCCGCGGCCGCGTCCCGGAACACCCGCAGCGAGCCGAGGACGTTGGTGCGCCAGGTGGCGGACGGGTCGTGGGTCGGCTGGAACGCCCAGGCCAGGTGGACGACCGCGTCGGCGCCCTCGAAGTGCTCGACCAGGTCGGTGTCCTCGCGCAGGTCCACCGAGGCCCACTCGGTCTTCGGCGGCGACCAGGCGGGCGTCCGGCGGGCCAGCCCGCACACGGACGCGACGTCCTCGTCCGCGGCGAGCGCGGCCACCACACTGGTGCCCACGTTGCCCGTCGCCCCGGTCACCACGACCCTCTTGCCGGCGCTGCTGCTCACGGCGTCCGCCCTCCGTCGGCTCTGCTCGGCTGTGTCCGTGTCCTGCCGCTGCTCCCCCGGACGTCGCCGGGGTGGTTGCGGGTACCCCGGTCAGCCCGCTGCTAGCCATCCGTCTGCGGGCGTTGCCCGGAGACGACGCGGCGGGCCGCGGTGTCCGGCGTACCCGCGCCGACGGGGGCACCATGGGCGGACAGGGACGACGCGAGTGTGAGGGAGTGCGGCGGATGCGGTTGGATCTGACCGGCAGGACGGCGCTGGTGACCGGCTCGACGCAGGGGATCGGCGCGGCCATCGCCACCGAGCTGGCCCGCGCCGGAGCGACGGTGGCGGTGAACGGCCGCTCCGAGCAGAGCGTGACCGCGGCCGTGCGGAAGCTGCGCGAGGAGGTGCCGGACGCGGAGGTGGTCCCGGTGGCGGCCGACCTCGCGTCCGACGAGGGCGCGGCGCGGGCGGTGGAGCTGCTGCCGGAGGTGGACGTGCTCGTCAACAACCTCGGCATCTTCGGGGCGCGGCCGGCGTTGGAGATCACCGACGACGAGTGGCGGCGGTTCTTCGAGGTCAACGTGCTGGCGGCGGTCCGGCTGACCCGGGCGTACCTGCCGGGGATGAAGGAGCGGGGCTGGGGGGCGGGTGCAGTACATCGCCAGCGACTCGGCGGTGGCGGTCCCGGCCGAGATGATCCACTACGGCATGTCCAAGACCGCGCTGCTGGCGGTGAGCCGCGGCTTCGCCAAGGAGGCCGCGGGCAGCGGGGTCACCGTCAACTCGGTGATCGCCGGGCCCACCCATACGGGCGGGGTCGAGGACTTCGTCTACGAGCTGGTCGACCGTGACCTGCCCTGGGACGAGGCGCAGCGGGCGTTCATGCGCGAGCACCGGCCCCAGTCGCTGCTCCAGCGGCTGATCGAGCCGGAGGAGATCGCGCACATGGTGGTGTACCTGAGCTCGCCGCTGGCGTCGGCGACCACCGGCGGGGCGGTGCGGGTGGACGGCGGATACGTCGACGCCATCCTGCCCTGACGCACCCGGTCCGACCCCGGCCCCCGCCGGACCGCGGGGCCCGCCGGGCCCCGCGGTCCGGTGGAGCGGCTGGTGGGACGGCCGGTGGGGCCGCCGCTGGGACGGCCCGCGGGGCGGCTCGTGGGCGAACGCAATCGCGAAGCGCAATTGCGGGACGGGGGCATATGCCGTCGGCACCACCGGGCCGAGTGTCGCCAAAGCCCTTACAGGCTCTTGCCGGCTGTGCGAAAGTCGGGGTGGTTCCTGTTGCTTCGCCAGTCCTGGCAGCGCGCCGCATCGGAGTACGACATGCCCTCCCATCTGTTCGCGGACCGACCCGCGTCCCAGCCGCCCGAGCGTGCGGTGGAGGCGCTGATCTCGCAGACCCGCCGGCTGCGGGGGGATGTGGACGCCGTCCGGCGGGACGCCGTGGTGGACGAGGACGATCCGCAGGGGCGCTGGCAGCGCGCGCTGTGCGACCTCGCCGTACATCAACTGGACGACGTCGGGGCGCAGTTGGGTCAGCTCAAGGACGGGCTCCCGGCGGACTTCGGGGAGTTCGGGCAGCTCGCGGAGTACGGCGGGCCGGCCGCCCGCGAGGAGGCGGGGGCGCGGACCGCGGTGGCCGGCGGGGCGCCGGCCACCGCGGTCCGCGCC
>NZ_PVLV01000578.1 GCF_002982015.1 Streptomyces solincola | reverse complement strand
CCGCCCCCGCGGGCGTGCTCTTCCTGGAGAACGGCGGCGGCAAGTCCGTACTGCTGAAGCTGATCTTCTCGGTCATGCTCCCCGGCCACCGCAACACCCTCGGCGGCGCCAGCTCCGGCGTGCTGCGCAAGTTCCTGCTCGCCGACGACTGCGGACACGTCGCCCTGGAGTGGCAGCACACCCTCACCGGCGAGCTGGTCGTCGTCGGCAAGGCCAGCGAGTGGCGCGGCCGGCAGGTCTCCGGCGACCCGCGCAAGTTCGCCGAGGCCTGGTACTCCTTCCGCCCCGGCCCCGGCCTCAGCCTGGACTCCCTGCCGGTCGCCGAGTCCACCGCCGTCCGGCCGCTCGCCGAGGGCGCCTCCGGCGCCCAGGGCCGCCGCCGCACCATGAAGGGCTTCCGCGACGCCCTCACCGACGCCGGCAAGGCCTACCCGCACCTGGAGGTCTACTGGGAGGAGATCCACGACCGCTGGAACGAACACCTCGGCGACCTCGGCCTGGACCCGGAACTCTTCCGCTACCAGCGGGAGATGAACGCCGACGAAGGCGAGGCCGCCGGCCTGTTCGCGGTCAAGAAGGACTCCGACTTCACCGACCTGCTGCTGCGCGCCGTCACCGACACCCGCGACACCGACGGCCTGGCCGACCTCGTCTCCGGCTTCGGCAACAAGCTCGGCCGCCGCGCCGAACTCACCGCCGAACGCGACTTCACCGCCGGCTCCGCCGACCTGCTGGGCCGCATCGTGGACGCCGCCCACGACCGCGCCCGCGCCCGCGACGTACACGCCGGCGCCGAGCGCCGCACCCGCCGCCTGGCCCGCCGGCTCTCCCTGCGCGCCGCCGGCGAACGCGACCGCGCCGCCGACCTCGCCCGGCAGGTCACCGCCGCCGCCCACACCGTCACCCAGGCCGAGCAGGCCCGCGCCCGCTCCTCCCTCATCACCGCCGAACTCGCCTACCGGCACGCCTCCCTGGCCCTCGCCGCCGCGGAGAAGAGCGCCGCCGCCCAGCGCCGTGAGCTGACCGACGCCCGCACCCTGCACTCCGCCTGGCAGGCCGCCGAGGCGGTGCTCCGCCACCGGGCCGCCGCCGACCGCTCAGCCCGCGTCGCCGGCGCCATCCGCGAGGCCGAACGGGACGCCGCCCCCGCCCTCGCCGCCCGCGCCACCGCCGCCGCCGACCTGGTCCGCGCCCTCGCCCGTGCCGCCGAGGACGGCGAACGCCACGCCGACGAGCAGGAGGAGCGGTCCGCCGCCCTCCAGGAAGCCGGCGAGAGCGCCCACCGCGACGCCACCACCGCCGCCACCGAAGCCCAGCGCGCCCGCAGCGAGGCCGGACACCTCCGCCAGCGCCTCGCCGAAGTCGAGCAGGAGACCGCCGAGGCGGTCCGCGCCGGCTGGCTCGACGACACCGCCCCCGACGCCGACCCGGCCCGCGCCGCCCTGGCCGCCAGCGACGCCGAGAACACGGCCGTCGCCGCCTGGGAGACCGCCCGCGAACAGGCCCGCACCGCCGCCGACCGGGCCCGCGAAGCGGCCGCCGCCGAATCCCGCGCCGACCTCGCCGCCGCCCGCGCCGCCGACGCCGCCCACGCCGCCGACCGCTCCCACCAGGCCGAACGGCGCGCCGCCGAGGCCATCGCCGCCGAACCCCGGCTCACCGAACTCCTCGGCCTCCCCGAGGACCGCCAGCCCGCCGGCGTCCCCGGCCAGCGCCGCCCCGGCACCGAGCCGGACACCGCGGCCCCCGCGCCGCGCCCCGGCGGCGGGCTCACCGCCGAGGACCTCGACCGGTACGCCGACCAGCTCCGCGAACTCCTCGACGACGGCGTCACCGCGGCCGAACGCAAGCTGTTCGAACTGCGCACCGCCGCCGCCGACGACGCCCGCATCCTCGGCGCCCTGGGCGACGGCGGACTGCTGCCGCCCGGCCCCGACGTGCTGGCCACCGTCGAGTACCTCGGCGAGCACGGCATCCCCGCCCTGCCCGGCTGGCGCTACCTCGCCCAGTCCGTTGACCCGGCCGACCACGCCGCCGTGCTCGCCGCCCGCCCCGAACTGGTCGACGGCGTCGTCATCACCGACCCCGTCTCCTACGCCCGCGCCCGCGAGGCCCTGGCCGGCGCCGCCCTGCTGCCCCGCTCCGCCGTCGCCGTCGGCACCGCCGCCGCCCTGCTCGCGCCCGTCCCCGCACCGGACGGGCCGACGGTCGGCGACGTGTTCCTCGTCCCGCCGAACCCGGCCATGCACGACGAGAACGCCGCCGACGAGGAGCGCCAGGCGCTGCGCGACCGGGCCGCCGCCCGCGACGAGGAGATCCGCGCGCTCGCCGCCCGCCTGGCCGGCGACCGCTCACTGGCCGCCCGCATCGGTTCCTGGCGCGCCGACTGCCCGCCCGGCATGCTCACCGAACTGGCCCGGGCCGCGGCCGCCGCCCGCGAGGCCGCCGACACCGCCGACGCCGCGCTCGCCGAGGCCCGCGCGCTCCGCGCCGAGACCGAGGAGAGCGCCGCCGAGACCGCCCGGGTCCGCGACGAGCGCCAGGAGACCGCCCAGCGCGCCCGCCGCGCCGCCGACGCCCTCGCCGGCCTCGCCCACCGGCTGCGCGAGCGCGCCCGCTGGCAGTCCCGGCTCCGCGAGCTCGCCGACGACGCCGCCGAACACGAGGCCCGCGCCCAGACCTTCCTGGACCGGGCCCGCGCCGCCGACCAGGACCGCCGCGCCGCCCAGCGCACCGCCGACGACGCCCACCGCACCGCCCGCGCCCTGCGCGCCGAACGCGCCGAGATCGCCGGCGCCCCGGAGAACCTCCCGGCCGCCGACGGCGACGCCCCCCGCGCCCCGCTCGCCGCCCTGCGCGAGGCGTACCGCGCCGCCTCCCAGTTGTACGAGAAGGTCGGCGTCGGCGCGGACCTGCGCGCCGAACAGGCCCGCGCCGAGAGCGACGAGAGCGCCGCCCTCGCCGAGCTGGACCGGCTCACCAACAAGGTCCGCACCCGCGCCGCCCAGTTGCTGGAAAGCCCCGACGGCGCCGACGGGCCCTCCCGGCAGGCCGCCGCAGCCCGCGCCGAGGCCCTGGTGCAGATGCTGGAGTCACGCGCCTCCGAAGCCAGCGAGAAGCTCGGCCGGCTGCGGGGCGACGCCGAACGCCTCGCCCCCGAGGACGCCGCCGCGCACACCGACCTCCCCGAGGAGCTGCACCCGGCCGACGCCGAGCACGCCCAGAGCCTGCTGCGCACCGCCACCGGCGAACTCGCCGTGCGCACCGAGTCCCTCGACACCGCCCGCACCAGCCACGCCCGACTGCTCCAGGCCCACCGCGCCTCCGAGGACGCCGCCGGCGGCTTCGACGAGACCGCCGCCCTCCTCGGCGACCTGCTGCGCGAGCCGGCCGACGAGGACCCGGACAGCACCCCGGAGCCCTACCCCGGCACCCTGGAGGAGGCCCGCCAGTCCGCCGCCGAGGCCCGCCGCTCGCTGCGCGGCTGCGCCGCCGACCTCTCCGCCGCCGAGGCCGCCGTCCGCGAGGCGAGCGACGTCCTCGTCCGGCACGCCAACTCCACCCGCTACGAGCAGGTCCGCACCCCCGCCCGCCAGCAGATCCGCGAACTGCCCGCCGCCGCCCTGCCCGAGCACGCCGCCAAGTGGGCCGAGGCGTTCGCGCCCCGGCTGCGCGTCCTCACCGACGAGCTGGCCCAACTGGAGCGCAACCGCGACTCGATCGTGGACCGGCTGCGCGGACTGGTGGAGTCCGCCCTGGCCACCCTGCGCTCCGCCCAGCGCCTCTCCCGCCTGCCCGAGGGCCTGGGGGAGTGGTCCGGGCAGGAGTTCCTGCGCATCCGCTTCGAGGAACCCGACCAGGCCACCCTGGTGGAACGGCTCGGCGACGTCATCGACGAGGCTACCCGCTCTGCCGTCCGCAAGAACTCCGACCTGCGCCGCGACGGCATGTCCCTGCTGCTGCGCGGGGTGCAGGCCGCCCTCCAGCCCAAGGGCGTGGCGGTCGAGATCCTCAAGCCGGACGCGGTGCTGCGCGCCGAGCGGGTGCCGGTCGGGCAGATGGGCGACGTCTTCTCCGGCGGCCAGCTCCTCACCGCCGCCATCGCCCTGTACTGCACCATGGCCGCGCTGCGCAGCAACGACCGCGGCCGCGACAAGCACCGGCACGCCGGCACCCTCTTCCTGGACAACCCCATCGGCCGCGCCAACGCCACCTATCTGCTGGAGCTCCAGCGCGCGGTCTCCGACGCCCTCGGAGTCCAGCTCCTCTACACCACGGGGCTGTTCGACACCACGGCGCTCGCGGAGTTCCCCCTGGTCATCCGGTTGCGCAACGACGCCGACCTGCGGGCCGGGCTGAAGTACATCAGCGTCGAGGAGCACCTGCGGCCCGGGCTGCCCCAGCAGCGCGCGGAGGGCGAGGCCGCGGTGCACGGCGAGATCACCGCCACCCGCATGTTCCGCAAGGGCCGCCCCGAGCCCGTACCCGCCGGCGACGAGTGACGGTACGGGGGGACAGCGCGTGACGGTACGGGGCGGCACGGCCATGCGGCCGCCCCGCCCCGTACCGACTGCGCCCCGTACGGACGGGGTCCCAGCCCGGCCCCGAACGGACCTGGCCCCGCCCCGTACCGACTGCGCCCCTGCTCTCGTAACGACCGCGCCCCGACTCCCGGACCGTCAGGCCCGGGACAGGTTCCCGGACCGTCAGGCCCGGGACGGGCTCCGGGACCGTCAGGCCCGGGACGGGCTCCCGGACCGTCAGGCCCGGGACAGCCGGCCGTGGCCGGAGCCGCGGGACCCGCGTATGCGGTCCGCGTCCCGCGCCTCGGCGTACTGGCCCTGCCGGGCCCGCCGCTCGCGGCGCAGCGCCCGAGCCGTGCTGCTGGGCGCCGACACCACGCCGTGGCGCTGATTCCACACCTGGCGGGTGACCCACACGTCCAGCACGGCCCAGGTCGCCACGATCGTGCCGGCGATGCTGCCGAGCACCATCGGGAACGCCAGCCACGAGCCGGTGACCGAACAGAAGAACGCCACCGTGGCCAGCCCCAGTGTCAGCGCGGTGACCAGCACCGCGCGGACGGCGGCCGTCCGTACCGGGTCGGGCATCCGCCGCCGCCCGACCGGCTCCTCCACCCACAGTTCACGCCGAGCCGTCTCCATACCAACCGTCACTCCCCACCGCCGACCGTCGTCAGAAGGGTGGCTGCCCCTCTTGAGCCGTTTCACGCCCTCCCGGCCGTCTATAGGAGAAGACGTCCGAACGGCGACGATGATTCCCGTCGACCTGACGAAGTCGGACGTATTTTCCTGACGCGCGACGAGCGGGAAGGGCGCGCGGGGCGTTCCGCGCGGGATCGTCGCGCGCACTGCCGCCCCGAGGCCAGTCTTCCCCCGATTTCCGGCGGCAAGGGTTCCGGCGGCGAGGGCCGACGTGATGCACGCAGCATGCAATTCCGGCCATCCCCGAGCTCTTCTCTGTCCAAGAAGTGACGGCACGCCGGACGCCGGTCCGCCCGCCCGCGCCCGCCAACTCGCCGAATACCCGGACAACTCGTGATCTGGGCCCCGAGGCGCGTCCGAAAATCATCCGGACATCTCTTCGGGATGTCACCGCTCCGGTAGTAGGCTCGCGCCGTTTATTGCTGCTGTGTTGATGTCAACACCCGGGCGGGTGAACCTTGATGGGTCCCCGAACGTTCGCACGGGTGCGAGTGGGGGAGGCCATGCGCTTTCGCGGGAAGTCGATCCGCCGGAAGATCGTGGCGTTGCTCCTCGTCCCCCTGGTGTCGCTCACCGGACTGTGGGCCTTCTCCACCCTGCTGACCGTCCGCCAGGCCGACCAACTCCTGGACGTCGCCCACATCGTCGACAAGATCGGCTATCCGCTCGAGGACACCGTCCGCGACATCCAGGACGAGCGCCGCCAGACCCTGGTCTACCTGGCCGACCCTCGCGACGCCGAGGCGCTGCCCAAACTCCGCGCCGAGCGCATCGCCACCGACCGGGGCATCGCCCGCATCCGCGCCAACGCCCGGGACGCCGCCGTCGCCGACACCCTCGACGGCCGCCCCGCCCGCCGGCTCAGTGCCCTGCTGACCGCCCTCGACGAGGTCACCGCCCTGCGGCGCAGCGTCGACAACCGGTCCGTCGGCCGCCTCCAGGCGCTGGAGTTCTACAACCGGCTCATCGACCCCTGCTACGGCTTCCTGGCCGGCCTGACCGCGCTGGAGAACGTCGACCTCGAACAGCAGGCCCGCGGCCTCGTCGGCGTCGTCCGCGCCCGCGAGATGCTCGCCCGCGAGGACGCCCTGGTCGCCTCCTCGCTGCTCACCGACCGGACCACCGCCGGCGAACTGCGCGTGGTCTCCGACCTGGTCGCCCACCGCAGGCTGATGTACGACCTCAGCCTGGAGCAACTGCCCGCCGGCGAACGCGAGGTGTTCCGCGGCTACTGGGGCGGCCCGGACACCGGTCCGCTGCGCGACGCCGAGGAGGCCCTGCTCGACGCCGGCCCGGCCGGCGCCCGCAAGGCCGTCACCGCCGCCCGCTGGGAGGAACTCGCCACCCCGGTCCTCGACCGGCTCGTCACCGAGAACACCGAGGCAGGCCGGCGCTACCAGGACCGCGTCGAACCGGCGGCCCGCAACGTCCTGCTCGAAGCCGGCGTCGCCGGCGTCCTCGGCTTCGTCGCCCTGCTCGCCTCCCTCGTCGTCTCGGTCCGCGTCGGCCGCGGCCTCGTCCGCGACCTGCGCACCCTGCGCAAGGACTCCCAGGAGGTCTCCGGGGTCCGGCTGCCCAGCGTGATGCGCCGGCTCGCCGCGGGCGAACAGGTCGACGTCGAGACCGAGGTCCCGCACCTGAGCTACGACCGCGACGAGATCGGGCAGGTCGGCCAGGCCCTCAACACCCTCCAGCGGGCCGCCGTCGAGGCCGCCGTCAAGCAGGCCGACATGCGCCGCGGCGTCTCCGAGGTCTTCGTCAACCTCGCCCGCCGCAACCAGGTCCTGCTGCACCGCCAGCTCACCCTGCTCGACGCCATGGAACGGCGCACCGAGGACACCGCCGAACTCGCCGACCTCTTCCGTCTCGACCACCTCACCACCCGCATGCGCCGGCACGCCGAGGGCCTGGTGATCCTCTCCGGCTCCGCGCCCTCCCGCCAGTGGCGCAAACCCGTCCAGCTCATGGACGTGGTCCGGGCCGCGGTCGCCGAGGTCGAGGACTACGAACGCATCGAGGTACGCCGGCTGCCGCGCCTGGGCGTCGGCGGCCCCGCGGTCGCCGACCTCACCCACCTCATCGCCGAACTCCTGGAGAACGCCACCGTGTTCTCCCCGCCGCACACCGGCGTCCAGGTGCACGGCGAACGCGTCGCCAACGGCTTCACCCTGGAGATCCACGACCGGGGCCTGGGCATGGCGCCGGAGGCCATGCTCGACGCCAACCTCCGGCTCGCCGAGACCCCCGAGTTCGAGCTGTCCGACACCGACCGGCTCGGCCTCTTCGTCGTCAGCCGCCTCGCCCAGCGCCAGAACGTCCGCGTCTCCCTCCAGCCCTCCCCGTACGGCGGGATGACCGCGGTCGTCTTCCTCCCGGCCGCGCTGCTCACCGACGCCCCCGAGACCCAGGGCACCGGCTTCCGCCTGGACCGCGCCGGCGGCCGCCCCGCGGGCGAGGACCGGCGCGCCGACACCGGCCCGCGCGCCGACGGCCGGGTGCCCGAACGCGCCGGCGCCGGCCGAGCCCGCCCCGGCGTGCGCACCGCCAACGGCGACGTGCTGCCGCGCCGCACCGGCATGTCCCCGCTCGCCTCCGGACGCACCGGGCACCGCCCGCCGGTCCTGGACGGCCCGGTCGAGCTCGACGCCCCGGTCGGCGCCCTCGGCGACGACGACGGACCCCGGCCGCCGCACGCCTGGCCGACCGACCCGCGCGGACCGGTCGAGGGCCCGGCCCGCCGCCCCGACCAGGATCGGACCGGCCCGGACGCCGAACCGGCCCCCCGGACGACCGACCCGGCGCCCTTCGTCCCCGCCCCCTTCGTCCCGGACCCCTTCGGCCCCGGTCCGCGCCCCCGCGGCGGACTCGGCGAGGGCTCCCTGCCGCGCCCGCGCACCGGCGACGGCGCCCGGCCCGGCGAGACGCCCGAGAACCGCACCGCCGGCCGGCCCCAACTGCGCCCCCCGCCC
>NZ_PVLV01000577.1 GCF_002982015.1 Streptomyces solincola | reverse complement strand
CCTCACCGAGGCGCTGGAGCTGCCCGCCGCGCGCCCGCTCCACCTCGTCCCGCTTGGCGCGCAGTTCGGCGTGGAGCGGGCGCGCGGCGGGCAGCTCCAGCGCCTCGGTGAGGTGGCGCAGCAGTTCCTGAAGGTGGCGGACGACCGGGAAGACGGCGAACATCCGCCGGGCCGACGACGGGTCGCGCCGCCAGTCCCGGCCGCCGAAGGTGTGCCCGGAGACCTTCTGGCCCGCGCCGAAGCAGTCGTAGACGGTGCAGCCGGTGTAGCCGGAGCCCCGCAGCCGGTCGTGGATGCCGCAGCGGAAGTCGGACCGCAGATTGCCGCAGGGGGCGCCGGCCGGCTTGTCCGCGGCGAAGTCCGCCGAGGCGGTGAACGGCAGCGCCACGCAGCACAGTCCGAAGCAGTTCGCGCAGTCGCCGCGCAGCGCGCGATCGCCGGCGGGGAGCACGGGGAGGGCCGGGCGGCGCACGTCCGGCCCGGCGCCGGGGGAGGAGCCGGAGGGGAGTCGGTCGCAGGATCAGATCCGTCCGTCCGTCAGGACATCCGCAGGGCCAGGAAGAAGTCCAGCTTGTCCTCCAGCCGGGACAGGTCCCGCCCGGTCAACTGCTCGATGCGGCCGATGCGGTAGCGCAGGGTGTTGACGTGCAGATGGAGCCGGGAGGCGCAGCGGGTCCAGGAGCCGTCGCTGTCCAGGAACGCCTCCAGGGTGGGGATCAGCTCGGCGCGGTGGCGCCGGTCGTAGTCCCGCAGCGGGTCCAGCAGCCGGGCGGTGAAGGCGCGGCGCACGTCGTCCGGCACGAACGGCAGCAGCAGGACGTGCGAGGCGAGCTCGTGGTGGCCGGCCGCGCAGACCCGGCCCGGCCGGGCCGCCGCCACCCGGCGGGCGTGCCGGGCCTCCTCCAGGGCCCCGCGCAGCCCCTCGGCGGAGTGCACCGGGGCGCTCACTCCGAGGGTGAGTCGGCCGTCGTCGGCGAGTCCGGCGGACAGCGGGCCCTGCACGGCCGACAGCAGCACCTCGGCGTGCAGCCCGCTCCCGGCCGCGTCCGCGGCGGCCTCCGGGGCGTCCTCGCCGGGCTCCCGGGCTCCGCCCTCGGGGGCCGGGGCGGCGGGCAGCGGTACGAGGGCGATCGCCTCGTCACCGGTGTGGGCCACCGCGATCCGGTCGGCCGAGTCGGGCCCGGCGGTCGCGGGGTCGACCAGGACCTCCTCCAGGAGCGACTGGGCGACCGCGCCGGCCTCGACGCCGGGCGCGGACGGGGTGTCGCCCCACTCCACCCGGCCGACCACGACCTGCCAGTGCGGCGCGGCGCCCAGGCCCGGCAGCAGCACCGGGGCGGCCACCCGCAGCCGGGCGGCGATCTCGGCGGGCGGGGCGCCGGACTGCACCAGCTCCAGCACCTCCTGCGCCAGTCGGCGGCGTACCGTGCGGGCCGCGTCCCGGCGGTCGCGCTCCACGGCGATCAACTGGGTGACGCCCTGGAGCAGGTCCAGCCGGGCGGCCGGCCAGTCGCCGGCGTCCGCCTCGACGGCCAGCAGCCAGTCGGAGAGCACGGTGGCCCGGACGTCCCGGGTGGCGGCCGGGCCGCGGCCGGTGTTCCGGATCGGGAAGAGGGAGTAGGTGGTTCCGCCGACGGTGGCGCGGTGCGGTCCGCGCCGTCCGGTGCGGGTGGCGGCCAGGTGCTCGCCCGCCAGCAGGGCTCCGCGGTCGGCGGGCAGCTCGCCGCCGGCGCCCGCGATCCGGCGGCCCGTGGGGGACAGCACCCAGGCGTGAAGGTCCAGGTCGGAGCCGAGCAGGTCGAGTACGACCTCCGGGCCGCCGCCGGTCGGACCGGAGGTCATCAGCCGCCGGTGACGATCCACCACAGCGGCCAGGTCGCCGGCCCGCTCACCGGAGACCTGTCGAACGACGTACTCGGTGATGGTCGCGAATGCAACGGATTCATGCACGGCGAACAACGGAAGGTGATGGCGCAAACACGCCTGCACCAGGTCGTCCGGCACGGCCCCCAGCTCCGCCTCGCCGGCGGCCAGTCCGGCGACGCCGGCGCCGGTCAGGATGCGCACGAAACGCTCGGAGTCCTCGGCGTCCGCCCGCCAGGCCAGACCGGTGAGCACCAGCTCCCCACCGGACAGGTAGCGGCTGGGATCCCGCAGGTCGGTGGTCATCACCCCGCGCACGGTCCGGTCCAGTTCGTCCTCGCCGCCAAGCAGCCGCAGGCCCAGCGCATCGGTCTCCAGCAGTGCGCGCAGCCGCATGTCGTCGCCGCCGATCTGTTCTCGTAAGGGTCGTAAGGGTCCTGAAGGGGCCACGGAGTGTCTCGTTGTCGCCGGTGAGCTGTGGCCACCGTTTCCAGGGGGAAACGGAGAGGTTACTGCTCCGCGCCTTTCGTTCGAATCTACAAGACCGGAGGGGTGCCCAGCCAACTCCTTCATGGTTTCGGTGACTGCACCCGGTGCGGGGCCGCTGGGTGTACTTGCCCCACGACGGATGAACAGGACGTGAACTGCGACACGCCGGGCCGGCCGGCCCGGCGTGTCGCAGTTCACGTCCTGTTCATCC
>NZ_PVLV01000576.1 GCF_002982015.1 Streptomyces solincola | reverse complement strand
GGTCAGGGGAGGGCGGGGGTGTCAGAACTGGAGGGACCAGGCGTTGATGTAGCCGGTGTCGTTGGTCCAGTTGTCGGTGACGCGGAGCTTCCAGGTGCCGTTGGCGGGCTCGGCGGAGGCGTTGACGGTGTAGGTGGCCTGGACGTGGTCGGCGCCGTCGTTGGAGTTGTAGTCCTTGAGGAGGTAGGCGGTGCCGTCGGGGGCGACCAGCTCGGCGCGGAGGTCGCCGCGGAAGGTGTGGCGGATGTCGACGGTGACGGAGAGGTTGGCGGGGGCGTTGCCGGTGACGCCGGTGACGGGCAGCGGGGACTCGGTGGTGGCGTTGTCGGCGATGGCGTAGTCCGCGGTGTTCTCGAACTTCTTGCCGGTGGGCGGCGGGATGGTGCCGCCGCTGCCGGTGAACAGGAGGCGGTTGGGGGAGCCGGCGCGGGCGTCGGTCACCTTGTCGGGCGTGGCGTCGGCCACCAGCTTCTCGCGGACCTGGGCGGGGGAGAAGGTCGGGTTGGCGGCCAGGACGAGGGCCGCGGCGCCGGCGACGTGCGGGGCGGCCATGGAGGTGCCGCTCATGGACTGGGTCGCGGTGTCCCCGGAGTTGGAGGTGGAGACGATGGCGTTGCCCGGGGCGAAGATGTCCAGGCAGGAGCCGTAGTTGGAGCCCTGGCCGTTGGACCAGCCGGTGGAGCGGGCGTCGTTGGCCGAGGTCGAGCCGACGGTGATGGCGGCCGGGGTGGAGGAGGGCGAGTACGAGCAGGAGTCGGCGTTGTTGTTGCCGGCCGCGACGACCCAGGTGACGCCGGAGGCGATGGAGGCGTTGATCGCGTCGTTGACGGACTGGGTCTTGCCGCCGCCGATGCTCATGTTGGCGACCGCCGGCTTGGCGCCGTTCTTGGTCACCCAGTCGATGCCCGCGAGAACCGGCGCCCAACTGCTGCCCGAGCTGCCCTGGCAGTTGAGGACGCGGACGCCGACCAGCTTGACGCCCTTGGCGACGCCGTGGGCGCTGCCGCCGACGGTGCCGGCCACGTGCGTGCCGTGCCCGTGGCAGTCGGAGGCGTTGGAGTCGTTGTCGATGAAGTCGTAGCCGCTGACCGCCCGTCCGCCGAAGTCGCGGTGGCTCAGGCGCACGCCGGAGTCCACGATGTAGGCGGTCACGTTGGAGGCGGTGGTGGGGTAGGTGTACGCCTTGTCGACGGGCAGGGAGCGCTGGTCGATGCGGTCCAGCCCCCAGGAGGGCGGGTTGGTCTGGGTGTCCACCGCGTAGGCGGCCGCGTCGGCCTCCACCCGGGCGACGGAGGGGTCGGCGGCCAGCTTCCTGGCCTGCTCCTCGGTCATGTTCACCGCGAAGCCGCGCAGGGCGGCGGTGTAGGTGTAGCGGACGCTGCCGGCGTGCCGCTTGGCCAGGGCCTTCGCGGAGGCGGGTATCTCGGCGCGGGCCACGCTGTCCTTGAAGGTGACGATGTAGGAGCCTTCGATGGCCCCGGCGCGGTCGGCGCCGACGATGCGGCCCTCTCCGCCGCCGGGCGGTACGGGTGCGGCGGCCGCCCCGGCGGTGGTGGCGGCCCCGACGAGCAGGGCGGCACTGGCGCCGACGGCGAGCAGGCGCCGGGCGACGCGGGCGTCGAACTCCATGGTTACTCCCTTGGGGGGCTGTCCCGGGCCCGGCTCGGGCTCGGGAGGCACCTGGACTGAGCGGCGAGTAGGCGCGCTCATGACAAGGTTGGCGATGGCGGTGACGGCGGTGCCGGGGGTCGGGCCGCGCGGAGTGGGGCTCCGCGCGGCACCGAGTCGGCACCCGCCCGACGGCCGCGTGGGGAGCGGCCGCCCCGCACCCGGAGTCCTGCCGGCGTAGGACCCCGGGCCGCGGGAGGCGTTGTCGGACCGCCCAGAGCTTCGGCCCCGGCGGCGCGGCCCAGCAATGCGTAGCGCTACCCAAAGAGGGAGGCCGCCGCGGACCGGGAGGCGGGGAGGCCGCCGGACGGGACCGTTCCGCCGGACGGGAGGGTGGTGCGGAACACCGGGCGGCGGCATGGCCGGTGGCGCCGCGGGCGTGCGACCATGGCGGGACGAGAGACTGTCCCGGCGCTCGTGCGGCCCCAGGCCCGAAGCGCCGGTTCACGGATCGCGGAAGTTGCCCCCGACCCGGGCATTCGCGACCCGCCATCGCGGCCGGCCGGGCCGGACCGCTGTGAGGCTCATGGACCCCCGGAAGGGGGCCGACATGCACGTCACCTCGACGACCACCATCAGCACGACGATCGACGGCGAGGCGGCGTCGATCACCCCGCACGGTGAGATCGACGCCGAGTTCCTGCCCCGCCTGTACGCCACGGCCCACGCCCTCCCCGACACGGTCACCCGGCTCACCTGGGACCTGGGGGACACCTCGTTCATGGACGTCTCCGGTCTCCACCTGATGTGCGAGCAGCGGGAGGACGCCCGGCGCGGCGGCCGCGCGGTGGCCTTCACCGGCCTGTACGAGCAGCCGCTGCGACTGCTGAAGCTGGCCGCCGACCTCTTCCCGGCGATGGCGTGGGAGGACTTCCTGCCCGCCGCGCCCGCGCACTGACGCGAGCGGCTCGCGCCGGTTCTCGACCACCACCGCACCCGCCCCGGCCCCCCGGCCCGGGCGGGTGCGGCTTTTCGTAGGTGGCCGCCCCCTATTGCGACCGTGCCCGTCGGGCGGGTAGACCACCGGGCCAAGGGGGTTGCGGCCCGGTCCGAGGAGGGGGCCGGGCCGCGGCCGCCCGGACGGCCGGTGGAAGGAGGACTCGGTGGAGCGACGATCCTTCGCTGAGCAGGGTGCGGGTGCGGAGCCGGGCGGCGGAAGCGGCTTCGCGGGGAGCGGGTTCGTCGGGCGCGGACCCGAGCTGCGCCGACTGCGGGAGGTCCTGGCCGCCGGGGCGTGCGTGGTGGTGGTGCGGGGGGAGGCCGGGACCGGGGTGTCCCGGCTGGTGGACGAGGCGCTGGGGCACCCGGCGTTCACCGGGTGGGCGCAGTTGCGCGGGGGATGTCCGCAGCCGGCGAGCGGTGCGGCGGCGGGCGGGGTGCGGTCGGGGGCGGTCGCCGACGCGCCGGCGGACGGGCTCGCGGACGCGCTGGCGGAGGCGCTGGCCGGGCTGCCGTACCGGCCCTCCTCGCAGGCGCGCCTGCCCGCGCTGACGGGGGTGGTGGGGCTGATCGTGCCCGAACTGGCCGACCGGCTGCCCGAGCCGCCCGCCTCGGCCGCCGACCCGGAGGTGCGCCGGGCGCTGCTGCCGCGTGCGATCCGGGTGCTGCTGGCGGTGCAGGGGGACACCGTGCTGGTGATCGAGGACGTGCACCGCGCCGACGCCGCCGGGCTGGAACTGCTGCACCGGCTGATCGAGTCGATGCCGCCGCGGCTGCGGGTGGTCGTCACCGAGCGGGTCGCGCCCGGGCTGCCGCTGTTCGGCGTCCGGGTGCCGCCCCGGGTGCGGGTGGCGGAGGTCGGCGTCCGGCCGTGGACGCCGGAGGAGACGGGCGCGTTCGTCCGGCGGTGGGTGGGCGAGCGGGCGTACGGGGAGGAGCCGGGACTCGCCGGACTGGTGCACCGGCGCACCGCCGGGCACCCGGGCGCGGCCGAGGCGCTGCTCGCCGAGGCGGCGGGCGGTGCGATGACGGGCGCGGCGGACCGGGGAGCGGTGGCGGCGGAAGCCGATCCCGCACCCGCCCCCGTCCCCGTACCCGTACCCGTATCCGTATCCGTAGACGTGGAGGAGACCGTGCCCGGTCGCGTACGGAGGACTGAGCCCGATCCCGTACGGGAGGCGGGGGCCGACGGCGTACGGGAGGCGGGGGCGCTGCTGGACGCCGTGGCGCGGGGCTTGGTCCCGGTGCGGGTGCGGCGGGAGTGGGCGTGGCGGTGGGGGCGGTTGACGGAGGACGCCCGGCGGGTGGTGCAGGCGGCGGCGGTGCTGGACCGGGCCGCGTCGGTGGGGGTGCTGGCCGAGGTGGCGGGGCTGGAGCCGGCGCGGGGCGAGGACGCCGCCGCGCTCGCCGTACGCCACGCGGTGCTGCGGGAGGAGGGGCCGTGCCTGGTCTTCCGGCATCCGCTGGACCGGGA
>NZ_PVLV01000575.1 GCF_002982015.1 Streptomyces solincola | reverse complement strand
CGCGGGCATCGCGCCGAGCGGCCCCGCCCAGCCCAGGCCGGCCGCGGCGACCAGCACGTCCACCCGGCCCTCCCGGTCCAGGGCGTCGGCGGCGAGCTTGGCCACGCCGGCCGGTTCGCCCAGGTCGCCGGGGAGCGGGACGCCGCCGGTGCGCCCGGCCACGGCGGCCAGCCTTGGCTCGTCGCGCCCGGCCAGCAGCAGCCTGCAACGTCCGTCGGCGGCGAACCGGTCGGCGACGGCCGCGCCGATGCCGGAGGACGCTCCCGTGACGAGCGCCACCGGCCGGATCGGCGGCGGCAGGGCGGCACGGGAGGGCGCGGACGGGGTCGGAGTCGGCATGCGGGCCTCCGGGCTGTGGACGGGGTGCCCTTCCAGCGTCCCGGTTTCCGGCCGCTTCGCCTCCCGGCGTGGGCCGGCGGCGTCCTGTCGTCCACCCGAACAGTCCGACGCGCGCCGTCCCGGGCCGCGCCGGGCCGCCGCGCGCCGCACGATGGGACGTCCCGCCCGGCAGGGGCGCGGATCGGTGACGGAGGCATGAGGATGCGGCATCCGACACGGCGGCAAAGGCGGCGGTGCCTGGTGCTGACCGCGGGCATGGGCGCGGGGCACGACGCGGTGGCCGGGGAGCTGGCCCGCCGGCTGCGGGCGGCGGGCTGCGAGGTGCTGGTACGGGACGTACTGACGCTGCTGCCGCCGGGCGCGGGCCCGGCGCTGCGCGGTTTCTACCGGTTCGTCGTACGCCGGGCGCCGGCGCTGTACGGGCTGATCCACCGGGTGTTCCTGGCCCCGGCGCCCGGGGCGCGGCGGCGGCCGGACGTGTCGCCGCTGGCGAGGCTGGCGGAGCGGCCGCTGACCGCGCTGGTGGCGCGCGCCAGGCCGGACGTGGTCGTGTCCACGTTCCATCTGGCGGGGCAGGTCACCGGGCGGCTGCGGGCGCGGGGCGCGCTGGACGTGCCGTGCGCGGTCTGCGTGACGGACTTCGCGGTGCACCGGGCCTGGCTGGAGCCGGGCAACGACCTGTACCTCTGCGTCACCGAGGCGGCGGCGCGGGCGACGAGGGCGGGGACCGGCCGCCCGGCGGTGGCGGCCGGCCCGGTGGTGCCGCCGGACTTCCGCCGGGCCGACACCCCCGGCCCGGCGGCGCGGCTGGCGGCGGCGCGGGCGGCGGGCCGCCCGGTGGTGCTGCTGTCGGCCGGGGCGTGGGGGGTGGGCCCCGGGCTGCTGCCGGCGGCCCGGGCCCTGCTGGCGGCCGGCTGCCTGCCGGTGCTGCTGTGCGGGCGGGACGAGAAGCTGCGCGGGCGGGCGAACCGGGTGCCGGGGGTGCTGGCGCTGGGCTGGGTGCGGGACCTGCCGGGACTGATGGCCGCCGCCCGGGTGCTGGTGGACAACGCGGCCGGTCAGACCGCGGCGCAGGCGCTGGCCGCCGGGCTGCCGGTGGTCGGCTTCCGGCCGATCGCCGGACACGGGGCGGCGGGCGTGCGGGAGATGGCCGCGCGCGGGGTCTCGGTGTACGCGGACGGGCCCGGCGAGCTGGTCGCGGCGGTCACCGCGCTGTCCGCCGACGGCCCCGCCCGGGACACGCTGGTACGCGCCGGGGCCGCGCTGTTCCGCGAGGACGCGGCCGCGCTGGTGCTCGCCCTGGCAGCGGAGCCAGCCGCCGGGACCTGACAGGGCAGCCCGGTGCCAGCTGCCGGGCGGCGGGCCGCTCAGGTGGCGGCAGTTCGGCCGTTCGGCCCTCCCGCGTCACCGGGCTGATGCACCCTCGGGCGTGGGGGACGCCGGTGCGGGGTCCATTGCCGGGGAGGCAGCCGTGGGGTGGACGAGCGGGGAGGAAGCCATGGGGTGGACCAGCGAGGAGTACGGCCGGTCCCACGAGGGCGGCGCGGGCGCGGTGCTGGCCGACGGTTCGGAGCCCGGGCCGGTGAGCGTCGACCTCGGCAGCGGCGGCGACGTGCACCGCACCAGCGAGTGGTGGGCGTACACCGGCGCCTTCGGCCGGCCCCGGGCCGCCGCCTACCGGGGGCGCTGCTCCTGCGGCTGGCGCGGCCCGGCTTACCCGGTCGACTGGGAGCGGCTGGACGACGGCGGCAAGCTGTCCGACCTGGACACCTCGGGGCCCTACGGGGACTGGCGGGACCACCTGCGCGCGGTGGAGGCGCGGACGGTCCCGCTGCCCGAGGAGCTGGCCGAGCTGCTGGCCCGGTTGGACGAGCGGCTGGAGGCGGTCGCCGACCAGGCCCCGGTGGCCGCGCTCAAGGCGGTGGCGGCGGTGGAGCGGATGACCTCCCGGATCTCCCGGGAGGCCGCCTGGGCGGTCGAGGAGGACGGGCTGTCGTGGGAGGCCGTCGGCACCGCCCTGGGCCTGACCGCCGAGGACGCCCGCTCCCGGCTCGCCGACTACCTGCGTCGGGGCTGACCGCCCCGGCGGGCCGGTCAGTCGACCGTCAGGACGATCTTGCCGGTGGTGCGGCCCTGCTCGCCGAGCGCGTGCGCCTTGGCCGCCTCGGCGAGCGGCAGCACGGTGTCCACCACCGGCCGCAGCCGGCCGGACTCGGCCAGGGCGGCGATCTCCAGCATTCCGTGCCGGTCGGGCTCGACCAGCAGCCAGCCGGTGCGCACGCCGTCCGCGTCGGCGGGCACGTCGCCCGGGCCGGGCAGGGTGACCAGGGTGCCGCCGGGCCGCAGCACCTTCAGCGACCGGGCCCCGGTGTCGCCGCCGACGTTGTCCAGGACCGCGTCCACCGGACCGACCACGTCCTCGAAGGCGACGGAGCGGTAGTCCACCACCTCGTCGGCGCCCAGCGAGCGCAGCAGCTCGTGCTTGGCGGCGCTGGCGGTGCCGATCACGTACGCGCCCCGGGCCTTGGCGATCTGCACGGCGAGGTGCCCGACGCCGCCGGCCGCGGCGTGCACCAGGACCCGGTCGCCCGCGCCGACGCCGGCCGTGTCCACCAGCGCCTGCCACGCGGTGAGCGCGGCCAGCGGCAGCGCGGCGGCCTCCTGGTGGCTCAGCGCGGCCGGCTTGGCCGCGAAGTGCCGGGCCGGGGCGGCGGTGTACTCGGCGTAGCCGCCGGCCTGCCGGGGGAAGTGCGGCATGCCGAAGACCTCGTCGCCGGGCTGGAAGAGCGTGACGCCGGGCCCGACCGCCGCCACCGTGCCGGAGACGTCCCATCCGACGATCGCGGTCTCGCCCCAGTCGACCAGCTCGCCGCTGGTCCGGGTCTTCCAGTCGGCCGGATTGACCCCGGCCGCCCGGATCCGCACCAGGATCTCGCCGAGACCCGGTGCGGGGCGCTCGATCTCGCGCTCGACGAGCACCTCGGGACCGCCCCACTCGCTGACGACGACGGCACGCATGGCTGACATGGCTCTTCTCCTCATTGGGCGCATGGTCGGGCCCACCACCCAGTGGGCCGAGCCCTCAGCATGGCCGCCCGCGTCGCCGGGCGGCGCTGGCCGTACGGCCAGCATGTGACAGAATTCGGCCATGCACCGTGTCGCCGTCCTCGCCCTCGAAGGCGTCCCCCCGTTCGAGCTGGGCATCCCCTCGCGGGTCTTCGGCAACGCCCACGACGCCGAGGGCGGCGGACTGTACGAGGTGACCGTCTGCACCGCCGACGGGCGGCCGGTGGCCAGTGACGCCGGGTTCACGGTCACCGTCAACGCCGGGCCGGAGGCGCTGGAGCGGGCGGACACCGTGATCGTGCCGCCCACCCACGCCATGGACGAGCTGACCCGGGGGGCCCCGCTCCCCCCTGCGCTCGCCGAGGCGCTGGCGCGCATCCGGCCCGGCGTCCGGCTGGTGTCCATCTGCACCGGGTCGCATGTGCTGGCCGCGGCCGGGATGCTGGACGGTCGGCGGGCCACCACGCACTGGCACTCGGCGCCGGAGTTCCGCCGGGCCTTCCCCCGGGTGCTGCTGGACGAGGACGTGCTGTTCGTGGAGGACGGCGACGTGCTCACCTCCGCCGGGGTGGCCGCGGGGGTGGACCTCTGCCTGTACATGATCCGCCGGGACCACGGCACCGCGGTCGCCAACCGAGCCGCCCGGCTGTGCGTGGTCCCGCCGTGGCGTGACGGCGGCCAGGCCCAGTACATCGACCGGCCGGTGCCCGAGCCGACCGTCGCCACCACCACGGCCACCCGGGCCTGGGCGCTGGAGCGACTGGACACGCCGCTGTCGGTGGACCGGCTCGCCCGGCACGCCAGGATGAGCGTGCGCACCTTCAGCCGGCGCTTCCGGGACGAGGTCGGCATGACCCCGGTGCAGTGGCTGACCGCCCAGCGCCTCGATCTGGCCCGCCAGTTGCTGGAGACCAGCGACCTGCCGGTGGACCTGGTCGCCCACCGGGCCGGCTTCGGCTCGGCCAACTCGCTGCGCCAGCACATGCGCGGGGTGCTCGGCGTCTCCCCCATCGCCTACCGCCGCACCTTCCGCGCCGACGGCCTGGTCCTGGCCGGCGACTGACGGGGCAGGTCACCCCCGGGCGGCGCGCGCAGGCCCCCGGCGGCCCCCGGCGGGCAGGCCCCCCCCGGGGGCCGCCGGTCCGCAGTCCGGGGCCGGGCGCGAGGGTGACGGCCGCCGCGGCGGCGGCCACGACGGTCGTCGCGGTCGCCGGCGAGAGGGCCTCGGCGGCGGGACTGCCGGAGTGGGTGTGGGCGCACGCGGTGACGACCGCTCGGAGGCCGGCGAGGCGCTGCTGAGGGCGCAGGCCGAGGAGTGAGCCGCCCGGTGGCTGGGTTCAGGTCGTGGCGGGGTCGCCGGCGATGAGCGCGAAGACCGCGCCGGCCGGGTCCTTGACCTGGGCCATGCGGCCCACGCCGGGGATGGTCGTCGGCGGGATGACGGTGGTCGCGCCGTGCGCGCCGGCGGCGGCGAAGACGGCGTCCACGTCCCGTACGCCGAAGTAGGGGTGCCACTCGGAGCGCGACCCGGCGGCGAGGTTCTCCGGGCCGAGCTGTAGCGCCCCGCCCTGCGTGGTGTCCTCGCCCTCGCCGCCGCCGGGCGCGGAGATCAGGTGGTAGGGCCCGTCGTCGCCGGCGTCCATCTCCTGGTACGTCCAGGAGAAGACCGAGCGGTAGAAGTCCTGGGCGGCGGACAGGTCGGTGGTGTACAGCTCGGTCCAGCACAGGGTGCCGGGCTCCATGACCGTGTCCAGGCCCTTGACGTCCCCGGGCTGCCAGACGGCGAAGTCGGCGCCCGTGGGGTCGGTGAAGGCGGCGAGCCGGCCGGCGGTGAAGACGTCGTCGGGCTCCGTCCGCACGGTGCCGCCCGCCGCCACCACGGCCTGCCGGGTGGCGTCGGCGTCGTCGGTGTGGAAGTGGACCGTCCAGGACGGGGTGGCGCCCTGCTCGGTAAGCGGGCCGATGGCGGCGACGGTGCCGCCGTCGCGCTGGAAGAAGCCGTATCCGCCGCCGGGCGCCGGCTGGTAGGTCCAGCCGAAGACGGCGGCGTAGAAGGCGACGCCGGCGTCGATGTCGGGCGAGCCGAGGTCGATCCAGTTGGGGGAGCCGGAGACGTAACGGGTCGTCAGCATGCGGGGGCCTTCCGGACGCGGTGAGCTGGCGCGGGGCGGAGCCGGAGCCGCGGCCCACCCGTCCAGTGAACCGTGGACCCGGCGGCGGCGCGAACGCCGCGGGCGGGGCGTTCCCCCATCCGCGCTTCCCGGATGGCGCAACGCTCCCGGATGCCCACTAGATGGTGCAGACCGCGCGCCCAGTGGTGGCGCACGACGAGCGACACGGTGTGTGCCTCACCGGAGTCCGGCGAACGGAGCCACGCCATGACCACCGAAGATCCCACAACTCCCCCGATCGCGGGGCACGGTGACCGGTCCAGGCCGCCCGACGCGGGTCCGCCCCTGCCGTCGTACCCGCCGTTCACCCCGCCGCCCCCTCCCCCGCTGAGCGCCCCGGTGTGGGCCGGCGGGGCGGGCGTCCCGGGCTACGGGTACCGCCCGGCGGGTGGAGACTGCGGTGGGACGCCGGCCGGCGGGACCCGGGCCGCCACCGG
>NZ_PVLV01000574.1 GCF_002982015.1 Streptomyces solincola | reverse complement strand
CCGCGCCGCCCTGCTCCTCCACGGCGGTGGCGGCACGGTCGTCCCCGGAGCCCTCGACGGCCAGCTCGGCCAGCCCGAGCAGGCCCGCGGCGAGCAGCAGACCGGCCGCGCCGGTCGCCAGCTTGCGGCCGCGGCGGCTGCGGGCCCGGCGGGCGGCCCGGCGCGCCCGCTCGCGGCCGTGCCGGCTGCCGCCCGCCGGGAGGTCCTCGTCCTGGCTCAGCTCGAAGACCGGGGTGCGGTCGGGGGCGGGCGGCGGAGCCGGCGCGCGGCCGGGCAGCCGCTCGGCGGGCGTGCCGCAGCCTGCGCAGGCCAGGGCCCCGTTCAGGTGGCGTCGGCACGAGTGGCAGTAGTCCATGGCGCCCGCAGAGTATGCGCGCCGCGGGGCCCGGAACCGGCCATGACTGTGTGGATCGTGTGTGGAAGCACCGCTGGTCGGCGCGGTGAAGCGGCCGTATCGCCGCCAACCCGTCCGCACCGGCCGTACGGCGCCTTGGGCCGCGTACCGCCGCGAACGCGGCCACACCCGCCCCGGCCTGCTGCCCGCATGCCATCCTGCCGCCGGCACCAGCACCGGCACCGGCACCGGCACCGGCACCGGCACCGGCAGGATGGGGGCATGACGCCTCCCGGCTCCGCCTCCTCCGCCGCGCCGTTCGGTCCGCGTGAGTTCCAGTTGGTGCTGCTGCGCCGGATGGGCGACTTCCAGCCGGGGCTGGTGGAGGAGGCGCGGCGGGAGCTGGACGCCTCGATCGCCGAGATGCGGGAGGCCAACCGGCGCTGGCAGGCGATGGTGCGGGCGCCGCGCGGCCCGGGCGAGCTGAGCCGCTACCGCCGGGTGCTGGGCGAGCCCGAGTCGCGCGCCCGCCGGACGGTCGGCGACCTGGAGTGCGAGGTGCTGCGGTGGCCGGTGCCGCTCTGGCCGGATCTGCGGTTCGAGGTGCTGGCCGCGCCGGGCGGACCGGCCTGGAACGCCTGGCTGGTCCGGGCCCCCGGCGCCCGCGGGCCCGAGCTGCGCACCGCCGCCGACCTCCGCCCCTGGGGCTGCACGGTGGACGAGGTCGCCCGCGCCTTCCCACC
>NZ_PVLV01000573.1 GCF_002982015.1 Streptomyces solincola | reverse complement strand
TCCACCGCGGGCCTGCGGGGCAACGTCACCGTCCTCGACCACCGCGTCCGCGTCGAGCTGGCCAACCGGTCCGCCCGGCCGGTCGCCGTGGAGGTGCGCGAGCGCGTACCGGTCACCACCGACCCGGACATCCGCGTCGAGGAACGCGGCGAGTGGACCGCGCCCGCCGAGGCCCCCGGCCCCGACCGGCCCGCCCCCGGCACCCGCGTCTGGAAACTGGAGCTGCCCGCCGGCGCCGGCACCGCCCTGGAGGGCGGCTACGAGATCCGCATCCCGGCCGGCAAGGCCCTGACCGGCGGCAACCGCAGGAGCTGAGCCACCCATGCCCCTCTCCCCGCACCCGATCGCCCTCCCCGTCACCGCCGTCACCTGCCTGGAGGACCGCGCCCACATCGAGCGCACCACCGGGCTCGACCTGGCCGCCGGCGTCCACAAGCTGCGGCTCGGACCGGTCAGCCCGCTGGCCGTCGACCGCAGCCTGCACGCCGAAGTGACCGCCGACCACCCGGTGAGCGTGCTCGACGTCCGCATCACCCGCGCCTGGACGCCGCGCGCCCCCGGGCCGTCCGACGACGACTCGGCGCTGCGCCGCCGCGTGCACACCCTGGAGGCCGAACAGCTCACGCTGCGGCAGCGGTGCGAGCGGCTGGACGCCCGCCGCGACCTGCTCGGCCGGCTCGCCGCCGACGTGCTGCGCGAGATCGGCGAGGGCGCCGGGGCCGGTGAGGCCGACCCGGCCCGCTGGGCCCGCGAACTGGACCGCGCCGATGCCGAACGCGACGCCTGCGCCGAACGGGCCCGCACCGCACGGGCCGAACTGGCCGCCGTCGACGCCGCGCTGGACCAGGTCCGGCGCGCCCTCCGGCTCGCCGAGGACGGACCCCTCGAACCGACCGCCCACATCGAGCTGACCGTGGAGTCGGCCGAGGCCGGAGCGGCCCGGCTCCGGCTCAGCCACCTCACCGCCTGCGCGCTGTGGCGCCCCGCCTACCGCGCGGTGCTCGACGGGGACCAGCTCACCCTGGAGACCGACGCCATGGTCTGGCAGCGCACCGGGGAGGACTGGTCGGACGTCCGGCTCACCCTCTCCACGGCCCGCTCGTCGGCCGCCACCGAACCCCCGCGCCTGCACGAGGACCGGCTCACCCTGACCGACCGCACCGCGGCCGAGCGCCGCACCGTGGACGTCGAACTGCGCGAGGAGGAGAGCGCGAGCCTCGGACCCGCCGCCACCCCGGGACTGCCGGGCGTGGACGACGGCGGCGAGACCCGGGTGCTGCGGCCCGCCGCGCCCGTGGCGGTGCCCGGCGACGGACGCGCCCACCGCGTCCCGGTCTCCGCGTTCACCGCGCCCGCGCACCTGGAGTTGCGCTGCGCCCCGGAGCTGTCCCCGGTGGTCACCCGGGTGGCCCGGTGCGACAACACCTCCGGACACACCCTGCTCGCCGGGCCCGTGGACCTCGTCCTCGGCGGCGGATACGCCGGCCGGGCCGCCCTGGACCTCACCGCCGCAGGCGCCCCTGTCGAGCTGTCCTTCGGCAGCCGCGACGACTACCACGTGGCCCGCGACACCGAGGAGACCCGCGCCTCCGCCGGGCTCGGCCAGCGCACGGTGATCACCCGCACCGTCACGGTGCGGCTGTCCCGCTTCTCCGCCCCCGGCGAGGACGACGAACGCCGGGTCACGGTACGGGAGCGGGTGCCGGTCTCCGAGCACGCGGCGGTGCGCACCCGGATCCGCGAGGACGCCTGCCTGCCGCCGCCGGCCTCGGTCGACGCCGAGGGCATCGCCCGCTGGGAGGTCGCCCTGCCGCCCGGCGGCCACCGCACCCTCACCCTGGTCCACGAGATCACGGCGGACGCCAAGGTCACCGGTCTGTGAGCCGGCCCGGACAAGCCCGGGCCCCCGTGCCCGGGCCCCCGGTCAGGGCGCCACGGTCTCCGCGGTCAGCAGCTCCGCCAGCGCGGGCATCCCGCCGTCGGCCAGCGTCCGGCGCTGGAGGTCGGCCGTGGTGCCCTGCTGGAGCAGCCGGTGCACCAGCGCCGACACCTCACGGGCGTCGCCCGCCTCCTCCAGCGCGGACATCAGATGCCCCAGCAGCATCGCCAGCACGTCGCCGGCCTGCCGCGGGGTGCCGCCCGGATCCACCAACTGGCCGCTCAGACCGTGCCGGGCGGCGTGCCAGTTCGCCGCCTGGAGCATCTCCGGAGTGCACTCCGGCATCCGCGCCCCGGCCTTCTCCTCCCGGATCGCGGTGGCGATCAGCGCCCGCACCAGCCCGGCGAACATCACCGCGCTGTCCGCCCGCAATTGCACGTCCGCGCAGCGCACCTCGACCGTCGGGTACTTGTCGGAGAGCCGGGCCTGCCAGTAGAGCTGGCCGGTGTCGGTGATGATGCCGGTGTCCAGCAGCCCCTTGACCCGGTGCTCGTGGTCGGCCAGCGACGTGAAGGCGGGCGGCGGGCCGCTCACCGGCCAGCGGCCGAACACCACCGTGCGCCAGCTCGCGAACCCGGTGTCCTTGCCGTCCCACAGCGGGGAGTTCGACGACATGGCCACCAGCACCGGCAGCCAGACCCGGATGCGGCTCAGCACGGCCACGCCCATCTCCCGGTCCGGCACCGCGGCGTGCACGTGCATGCCGTTGACCAACTGCTCGGCCACCAGTTGCGGGGCCTGCGAGCGCATGGCCAGATAGCGCGCCTTGGGGGTGACCGGTACCGGCGCCGGCTCGCGGAACGGCGCGGTCGCGCAGGCGGCGATCCGGCAGCCGTTGGCCTCGGCCGCCGAGCCCAGCGCGTGGCGCAGCCGCAGCAGATGACCGCCGACCTCCTCCAGGTCGGTGCAGACCGGGGTGGCGACCTCCACCTGGGCCTGAAGCAGCTCGGACTGCACCTCGGAAGCGCCGAACACGGGATCCAGACCGGCGGCGGTCCGCACCTCGTCGGCGAGCGGCACGGGGAGGCAGGTCTCCGGATCGAGCAGCAGGTACTCTTCCTCGACCCCGATGGTGATCATGCGGTCCGAGTACCCCGGGTCGGACCGCTGAACCGATGCGGAACCAGCCGGAAGCCGCGGCCCCCGGCGCGGCGGCTCAGCCGACATGGCGCCGGGCGGTGCAGGCGCGCCGCGCCTCGGTGAGCGCCCCCTGGCGCGCCTCCACCGCCGGCGGGACCACCCGCCGCTCCCGCGGCACCCACGGCAGCCCCGCCACCGCCGCGCCGAACGCCCGCACCGAGGCGAGCTCCGGCGGCACGGTGTACGGGGTGGCGACCTCGGCGACGGCGAGCTTCCGGCCGACCGCGTCCAGATCGCGGCCGGGCGCGACGACGGTCACGCGCGGATCGCTCACGGTGTGTCTCCCTCCGCCGTGTCCGCTCGCCAGGCGGCGGCCACCCTCGGCGGCGCCGCGGTCTCGCGCTGCGGTGCCGCCGCCGACTCCGGGTCCAGGCGGCGGGCCAGCCGTTCCGCCTCGGGCGGCAGGGGGCGGCGGTCCCGGAGCACCACCGGCAGCCGTACGAGCAGACCGCCCAGGGCCGCCCGGGCGGCCGGGTCGCGCCGCGCGTCGGCCAGCAGCACGCCGGTCCGGCGCACGGCCAGCCCGAGCGGACGCCTGAGCCAGGTCGTCAGCACCGCGTTGCGCCGCAGCACCGCGCGCCGCCCCGGCCGCTCCCCGCCGGCCGGCCGGTGCACGGCCTCCACCTCGGGGCAGTGGCACACCCCCCAGCCGCGGGCCACCAGGTCGTAGGCGAGCAGCGTCTCCTCACCGCCCACGAACAGCGCCGGGTGGTAGCCGCCCGCCGCCAGGAACGCCTCCCGCCGTGCCACCGCCGCGCAGGCCAGGAAGCCCAGGACCCGCGGGCCCGGCAGATCGGCCGCCCGGCCGAGCGGCGAGGCGGCCAGCTCGGCGTTGACCGGGTCCTCGGCCCCGCCCGGCTCCACCGTCACCCGGGCGGCCAGCAGCGCCAGCCGGTCATGGGCGTCCAGCAGGTCGGCCGCCCGCCGCAGGGCGCCCGGCCGCCACCAGGAGTCGTCGTCGCTGAACGCCACATAGGGCGTCCGGGCCGCCCGTACGCCCAGGGTGCGGCCGGCCGCACCGGTGTTGCCGCCGGCCGCGACGAGGGTCACCCGCGGATGGCGGCGGGCCACCGCCGCCGGGGCGCCGTCGGTCGAGGCGTTGTCCACCACCACGACCGGCGGCCGCTCGGGCAGCGCGGCCAGCCGGTCCAGGGTGGCCAGCAGGCCCTCGCGCCGGTCGTGGCTGAGCACCACCACCGTGGTGCGCGGATCGGCCCCCGCCCCGGGGTCCCCGCCGCTTCCCGCCGTCACGGCCGCGCCACCTCCGCCACCGCGTCGGCCGGCCGGCCGTCCAGCGCCGCCAGCACGTCCCGGGGCGAGATCCGCAGCAGCCGGACGTCCGGGTCCGCGCCGTGCGGGTCGCCGGGCGGGTCCCCGGCGGCCGGCCGCCACAGCGCCGTGTGCCGCGCGCCCGGCGGGGGCCCCCACAGCAGCGGGGAGACCGGGCCGAACAGGGTCACCGACGGCGTGCCGTAGGCGACCGCCAGGTGCGCGATCCCGGTGTCGCCGCTCACCACCGCCGACGCCCCGGCGCAGAGGGCCGCGAGCTCCTCGTACGGCAGCCCGCCCGCGTACACCTGGGGCCGCGGCCCGGCCGGCAGCGCGGCCGTCACCCGCGCCAGCAGGCCGTCCTCGCCCGGGCCGCCGGTCAGCACCACCCGCCGGCCGCGCCGCAGCAGCTCCCCGGCCACGGCCGCGTACCGCTCGGCGGGCCACCGCCGGGCGCCCGCGTCCGCGCCCGGGTGCAGCACCACCGCGCCCGGCGCCGGCGAGGGCCGCGCGGGTGGTGCCAGCCTGACGTCTCCCGGATCCGCGGGTACGTCGTAGTGCCCGAGCATCCGGCACCAGCGCTCCCGCTCGTGCTCGTCGCCCCGCCACACCGGCCCGGCCGCCCGCGGGTCGCCCGGCGGGGCGAACGCCCACAACCGGGCGGGCCGCAGCCGCGCCAGGAGCAGCCTGCTCGGCGGGCCGTTGCCGTGCAGGTCCACCGCGAGGTCCGGCGGCGGACCACTCCAGGCCAGTGCGGCCGGCACCGCCCGCCCCGGCGCGGACGCCGGCAGCAGCCGGTCCACCGCCCCGCACGCCGCGACCGGGCCGGCCAGCGCCTCCGGCGCGGCGAGCACGATCTCGGCCGCCGGAAACGCCCGCCGCAGCCCCCGCAGCGCCGGCA
>NZ_PVLV01000572.1 GCF_002982015.1 Streptomyces solincola | reverse complement strand
CGCCGTCCCCGCCGCCCGAGCAGCCGGCCGCCAGCAGGGCGGCGACGGCGAGGACGGCGGCGGGCCGGGCGGCGCGGAGCATCATGCGTCCCATGGTGCGCCCGTGCGCGGTGTGGCGCTCACGCCCGCCGCCAAGCGAGTGGCCCCCGCCCGGCGCCGGGCCGTCGCCCACCCGCCGCCGCACCACCCGGTCCGCTCAGAGGCTGCCCTTGCGGGTCAGCGAGTTGAACGACAGCCAGCCCGGCAGCACCGGCAGCCACAGCGTCATCACCCGGTACAGCAGCACGGCGGGCGTGGCGACCTCCGCCGGGAGGTTGCCCACCCCCACCAGGCCGGCGATCAGCGCGCCCTCGACCGCGCCCACACCGCCCGGCGTCGGCGCGGCCGACCCCAGCGCGTTGCCGGCCAGGAAGACGACCGCCAGGATCGCGTAGCTCACCGGCTGCTCACCGTTGGAGAACGCCCGCACCGACGCGTCCAGGCACAGCACGAACGCACCGGTCAGCAGCAGCATGCCGCTGATCCCGGTGAGCAGTTTCACCGGCCGTTGCAGCACGTCCAGCATCCGGGGCACCACCCCGGCGAACAGCGACCGCAGCCGGGTGGTGACGAACTTGCGCAGACCGGGGATCGCCGTGACCACCAGCGCCAGCACGGCCACCGTCAGCAGACCGGCGATCACCGTCCTGGACGGGGTGAAGTCCTGCGTCTTCTCGGTGCCGGACAGGTAGCCGAAGGACAGCAGCAGCAGGATGTGCGCGCCGAGCCCGAACAACTGGGAGGCGCCCACACTGGCCACCGCCAGCCCCGGCCGCACCCCCGACCGCTGGAGGAAGCGGGTGTTCAGCGCCACCCCGCCGACCGCCGCCGGGGCGACGATCTTCACGAACGACCCCGCCACCTGCGCGATCACCGTCCGCCCGAACGGCACCCGCTCCGGGACGAAGCCCAGCAGGCTCATCGCCGCCGCGACGTAGCTCGCCGCCGAGAACAGCAGCGCCACGACCACCCAGGCCCAGTCCGCCTCGGCGAACGTGGACAGCGACAGCGGGGACTGCGAGATCGACGACAGCAGGAAGTACACCGCGATGGCGCCGGCGATCAGGCTGATCAGCGTCCGCGGCTTGATCCGCTCCAGCCGCACCGGCTCCACCGGCGCCTGCGGCCGGATCAGCAGCACCTGCTGGCGGATCTGCACCAGCAGATCCTCCTCGCGGGCCTCGTCCATCGCCTCGTCCAGCGCGCGCTTCTCGGCCTGCTTGTGCTCCTTGGCCGCCTTGCGCTCCGCCTTGCCCACCGGCTCGCCGCGGTGCTCGGCGTGCCGGGCGTGCTCCTCCACCCGGGCCTGCTTGTCCGCCTGCGAGGCGGCCAGCACCGCCTCCCGCTCCCGGTGCGCCCGCTCCCGCGCCAGCCGGCGCAGCGTCGCCCGGGTCGAGCGGCTCAACGCGATCGGCTGGAGCAGCGGCAGGCAGTCGGCGACCTTGTCCGGGCCCAGCGCGGCCACCGCCGCGGCCACCGCCCGCTCGGCGCCCACCCGCAGCCCCAGCGTCGTCAGCAACTGCGCGACGTCCATCCGCAGCACCAGATCCCCGGCGGCGATCTCCCCGCCCCGCAGATCGGTCAGGATCACCCTGCCGGAACGATCCACCAGCAGCGCGTCCCCGGTCAGCCTGCGATGCGCGATACGCCGCGACTGAAGCGCCTTCACCTGCATCCAGGCGCCCCGCACCACCTCGTCGGTGATCTCCTTGTCCTCCAGCGCGTCCAGCGAACGGCCGCCCACGTGCTCGTACACCAGCATCACGGCGTCCGGACCCAGCTCGGAGGTCGCGATCAGCTTCGGCGCGTTCGCGCCCGCCGCGATCGCCGCGTACGCCAGCAGCGCCTCCTGCTCCAGCGCCTGCCGCAGCGACTGCAACGACCGCCGGGTGGTGATCCCGCGCAGCGTCAGCCGCCGCCACACCCGGTAGAAGAAGCCGTGCGCCTGCTGCTCGCGGTCCACCACCGTCACATCCAGCGGCGGGCCCTCCTCCAGGGTGACGAGGTAGCGGCGGCCCCGGTCGGCCTCCACGCCGTCCGGCAGATCCTCCGCCCGTATGGCGCCCACCGGCCGGAACCCGACGTGGCGCAGACCCGCCAGCAGCGTCTGCCCGGTCGGCCGCACGTTCGGCGACCCGACCGCGTACACCGTGCCGTAGGCCACCGTCCAGCCGATCAGGATGGTCAGCGCGATGGAGAACGGCGTGGTGTAGCCGGCCACCAGCATCGCGAACGCGTCCAGCAGCAGCACCATCCACAGCACCACCCGCCAGCGCGGGCGGCGCGCCATGCCCACCGCCGTCATGTAGGCGATCACCGGCGCCAGATAGCCGTGCACCGGATCGGACAGCCCGCCCCCCGCCTGCGGCTGGGTCAGCGCCTCCTGGATGGTCTCCGGCGCCACCCGCGCCACCCACAGGTCGGTGGCCAGGGTCACGCCGTGCGCCAGCACCGCGGCCAGCACACCGTCCGCGATCCGCAGCCCGTCCCGCTTGACCAGCCGCTCGATCGCGAACGCCACCGGCACCAGCAGCACCGCGATGCTCGACGCCAGCCCCGCCAACTGCACGAACACGTCCGGGGCCTGCCCGGTACGCCGGGTGATGTCCGCCTCCAGACCGGAGGTGGTGTTGTGCGCGAAGGCCGCGATCGCGATCACCACGGCGATCGCGGCCTTCGCGCACAACACCACCTCCGGTCTGGAGGC
>NZ_PVLV01000571.1 GCF_002982015.1 Streptomyces solincola | reverse complement strand
GCCGTGGGGTGGGGCTGGCAGAACAGCGGTATCCGGTTGCGGGCGGGGTGCGCACGCGCGCGGCCGGGAGTTCCCGCGTACGGCCCACCGGCCGGCCTCGGCCCGTCCCACGGACGGCGTACGCCTCTGACGACGCGCACCGGTCCGGCGGCGGGGAGCGGCCGCGCGCCGTGCACGCGGGCGCGCCTGATGCACGGGGGGCGCAGGGGGCGCGCGTTCGGTGCGGGGACACGCTGCCATCCGCTGCGGAGTGAGGTTCCGTTTCGGCCGTCCTGGGAAGCCGCTTGGGTGACCATACGGATGCCCGGTGTGTTCATGACCGGGTTGACGACCGGGAGGGGATGGCCATGACCAGGGTGCTCGTGCTGCACAGTGTCAGCCTGATGCGCTCCGCGCTGGCGGCGCTGCTGAAGACGGAGGGGACCTTCGACGTGTGCGCGGCCGACTGGCGCACCGCCGGCCGGCACGCGGGGGCGTTACGTCCGGACGTGTGCGTGGTGGACCTGGACTGTCCGGGCGCTTCGGCGCTGCTGGAGGGTGGGGAGAGTACGGACGAGCCGATTCCGGGGCCCCGGGCGGGGCTTCTGGTCCTGGCGTCGGCGGCCCGGCCGGGGGCGCTCAGAAGAGCCTTCGAGGCCCGGGCGCTGGGGTTCGTGGACAAGCACGGGTCCCCCCAGCGGCTGGTGCGGGGCATCACGCAGGTGGCGGCGGGCGAGCGCTTCGTGGACGAATCGCTCGCTTTCGGCTTTCTGGAGGCGACCAGGATGCCCCTGACCTCGCGCGAGCTGAGCGTGCTGGCGCGGGCCGCCGAGGGCGAGTCGATAGCGGAGATAGCCCGCGGGCTGCACCTGTCGAACGGGACGGTGCGCAACTACATGGCCTCGGCCACCCGGAAGGTCGGCGCCCGCAACCGGATCGACGCGATACGCATCACCCAGGGTGCGGGCTGGATGTGACCTCCCGCGCCCGGGATCGGTCCGAGGGGGCGGACCGGTCCGCGGTCGGCGAGGTGACCCCGCCGGGTGTTCCGGCCTCCTCGGGCTGCCAGCGGCCGACCAGGTCCCGGTAGAGGGGCGAGCGGGCCAGCAGCTCGGCGTGCGGGGCGCACTGGGCGCGGTCGCCGTCCAGGACGAGGACCCGGTCGGCCCGGACGGCGGAGCTGATCCGGTGGGCGACCACCACCAGGGCGCCCGGACGGGCGGCGAGCGCGCGTTCCGCGTGCTCCTCGGTGTCCGGGTCGAGGTGGCAGGTGGCCTCGTCCAGCAGCAGCAGCGGCGCCGGGGAGAGATAGGCCCGGCCCAGCGCGAGGCGCTGGCGCTCCCCCTGGGAGAGGCGGCGCGGATCCACCGGCGCGTCCAGGCCGCCGAGCCGGTTCAGCAGCGGGCCCAGGCGCAGGGCGCGCACCGCCTGTTCGAGATCGGCCGGGGAGGCGTCCGGGCGGAGGTAGGCGAGGTTCTCGCGGACGGTGCCGGTGAAGACGTACGCCTGCTGGGGCAGCAGCGCACGGCGGGCCTCCGGGTGCGGCGGTCCGTCCGGTCCGGCGGGCACGCCCGCGACCCGCACCTCGCCCCGGTCCGGCACCAGGGCGCCGGCGAGCAGGGCGGTGAGGGTGGACTTGCCGATGCCGCTCGGGCCGACCACGGCCAGGTGCTCGCCGTCCGCCACGGTCAGCTCCAGCCCGTCCAGCACGGGCCGCGCCCCGGGGCCGTAGGCGAAGGTGACGCCCCGCAGTTCGGCGGCGGGCCGGGGGGACACGGCGGGTGGCGGTAC
>NZ_PVLV01000570.1 GCF_002982015.1 Streptomyces solincola | reverse complement strand
CGGGGAGGGCGGGGCGGGCCCCGCGAAGGGCCGAGACCCCGGAGTGAAGGAAACTTCCAAGGAGTCACGCATAGCCGGAAAGTAACTGCCAGGTCAAGCAACCGCGCACGCCGCGCCCGCCCCGTGCCGCGACGGCTCCCGCTACACGAGGGGGCGCGCGGGCCGCGCCGGCCCCGGGCCTCAGCCCGCCAGGGCCTTCAGGTGCGCCAGCCCCGGGGCGAGCAGCGGGGGCAGCTCGGCGGCCTTGGGGTACCACCGCTTCTCGTACTCCCAGCAGGCCCACACCTCGCCGCCGTCCAGCAGGGCGTCGTCCATCAGGGCGTTGCTGGTGCGGGCCTCGTCCACCAGCGCCAGGCACTCGGCCAGCGGCACCGATCCCGCGCCCAGCGCGAGCGGAGTGGTCTCCACCCCCGACGCGGCGTCCTTCACCTGGAGGTAGCCGAGGTACGGGGCGAGCACCGCGTGCGTCGCGGCCGGCGCCTCGCCCGCGGCCCACGGGTGCAGCACGTCCCACAGCGCGCCCACGCTCCGGTGCCCGACCGCGCCCACCACCCGGGCCACGTCCGCCCCCGTGCGGTGCGAGTCGTGGGTCTCCAGCAGGATGCGGACACCCAGCTCGGCGGCCACCTCCGCGGCCGCGCCCAGCCGCCGCGCCGCGATCGCGTCCGCCTCGGCCGCCTCCAGCCCCCCGCCGCCGGGGAACACCCGCACGTGCGGGGCGCCCAGATCGGCCGCCAGGTGCAGCAGCCCGTGCAGCTCCTCGTAGACCGGCTCGTCGTCCCCGGCCTCGGCCACCCTGGCGTACCCGGCGACGGCCAGGACCGCCAGGTCGGCACGGGCGAACTCCTCGGCCACCGCGCGCCGCTCGTGCGCCACCAGACCGGGGTGCACCGGCTCCTCGGGGTGCGCCCGCAGCTCGACCCCCTGATAGCCGTTCTCCGCGGCGAGGCGGACCACCTCGGGGACCGGCATCCCGGGGACACCGAGGGTGGAGAAGGCGTACTTCACGTCGGGACTCCTCAACACGTCGACAGGTCGGCACGGCCGCGGCCGACGGCCCCGCGCCCCGCCGTACCCGCGGCGCGGCGCCGGCGCCGGTCCGGCCCCGGGCAACGTACCCCGTGACCTCCTCCCTATGGCCCCGCCGCCGCGCTCGGCGTCCGCGGTGGCGTCAGGGCCGCTCAGCCGCCCGCCCGGTCGAGGCCCGCACGACCAGTTCGCCGGCGATCGTCGCGCGGCCGCCCGGCGGAGGCGGCTCGGCCCCGACGGCCAGGCGGCCGGCCCGCGCGCCCGCCTCGTGCAGCGGCAGCCGCACCGTGGTCAGCGCCGGGACCGCGTCCACCGAGAACGGCAGGTCGTCGAAGCCGGCCACCGACACGTCCTGCGGGACGCGCAGCCCCCGGTCGCGCAGGGCCGCGCACACCCCCAGCGCCACCGTGTCGTTCGCGGCGACCAGCGCGGTCAGGTCCGGTGCCCGCCGCAGCAGCTCGCAGGCCGCCTCGTAGCCGGACCGCCGGTCGTACGGGCCGTGCACCGTCAGCCGCTCGCCGTCCGCCTCCAGCCCCGCCGAGGCCATCGCCGCCCGGTGGCCCGCCAGCCGGTGGCGGGTGGTGGTCCGGTCGGCGGGCCCGGCGACGTAGCCGAGCCGCCGGTGCCCGAGGCTGAGCAGATGCTCGGTCAGCCGCCGCGCCCCGCCCCGGTTGTCGAAGGCCAGCGCCGCGAGC
>NZ_PVLV01000056.1 GCF_002982015.1 Streptomyces solincola | reverse complement strand
CCGCCGCGCCCGCGGGGTGGGCGGGTACCGCCGCCGGCCCGGACACGGCCGCACTGGAGCGGGCCATCGCCCACGTCCCCGACGACGACGTCACCGCCGCCCTGATCCGGGTCGGCGGCGACGGCTCCTGGACCGGCGCCGCCGGGCTGCGGAGCCTGCGCACCGGGGCCGCGGCCACCCAGGACCTGCGCTTCCGGGCCGGTTCGACCACCAAGGTGGTCACCGCCTCGGTCGTCCTCCAGCTCGTCGCCGAGGGGCGCGTCGAGCTGGACGCCCCCGTCACCCGCTACCTGCCCGGCCTGCTGCCCGCCTCCTTCACCGAGCCGCCGACCGTGCGCCACCTGCTCACCTGGACCAGCGGCCTCCAGGCCGGCGCGACCCTCGGCGAGACCCCCGAGGAGATGTACGCCCAGCGGTTTCGCACCCTGAGCCCGCGGCGGGTGGTGGCCACCGCCGTCGCCAAGGGGCCGGCGTTCGCGCCGGGGGAGCGGCAGGTCTACCAGAACATCGACTACACGGTGCTCGGCCTGCTGATCGAGAAGGTCACCGGCGACTCCTACGCCCACCAGGCCGAGCGCCGCGTGCTGCGCCCGCTGGGCATGCGCGGCACCGGCTTCCCGGCCGGCCCCGACCCGCTGATCCACGGCCCGCACCTGCGCGCCTACGCGGAGGTCGGCGGCCGGACCGTGGACGTCACCGAGTGGAACATGTCCGACCGGTGGGCGGTGGGCGACATGATCTCCACCACCGCCGACCTGGAGAAGCTGGTGCGCGGCCTGTTCGGCGGCCGGGTGGTGCCCGGGCCGCTGCTCGACCGGATGCTCACCGTCCCCGACGTCGCGGGCGCGACCCACGGCATGGGCCTCCAGCGCTTCGTGCACGACAACGGCACCGTGCTCTGGGCCAAGACCGGCTCCCGGCCCGGCTACCACACCGTGCTGGCCGCCACCCGGGACCTGCGGCGCACCGCCGTCTACGGGGCGACCGCGCGCAGCGCCCGCCACAACGGCCTCGGCCTCGCCTCCCGGTTCGCCCTGCCCGCCTTCAACCGGTAGCCGGCACGTCTCGCAGCGCGCCACACAGCGCCTTCCAGCGCCTCTCGCAGCGCCCCTCGCAGTGCTCTACAGCGCCGACAGCCGCTTCACGGCGTCCTGGAGGACTTCCGTCCGCTTGCAGAACGCGAATCGCACGAAGGGGTCGCCCTGGTCGCGGTGGTCATAGAACACGGCGTTCGGGACGGCGACCACGCCGCAGCGCTCGGGCAGCGCCCGGCAGAAGGCGGCGCCGTCGCTCTCGCCCAGCGGGCGGATGTCGGCGGTGACGAAGTACGTGCCCTGCGGCCGGAACACGCCGAATCCCGTCCGCTCCAACCCTTCCACCAGCAGGTTCCGCTTGGCCAGCAGGTCCGCCCGCAGGTCGGCGAAGAAGGCGTCGGGCAGCCGCAGCGCCTCGGCCACGGCGTGCTGGAGCGGTCCGCCGGAGACGAAGGTGAGGTACTGCTTGGCCGTCCGCACCGCCGCCGTCAGCTCCGGCGGGGCGGTCGTCCAGCCCACCTTCCAGCCGGTGAACGAGTAGGTCTTGCCGGCGGACGAGATGGTCACCGTTCGCTCCCGCATACCGGGGAGCGCGGCGATCGGCAGATGCTCGGCGCCGTCGTAGACCAGGTGCTCGTAGACCTCGTCGGTGACCACCAGCAGGTCCCGCTCCACCGCCAGCTCGGCGATCGCAGTCAGTTCCGCGCGGGTCAGCACGGTGCCGGTGGGGTTGTGGGGGGTGTTGAGCAGGATGAGGCGGGTGCGGTCGGTGACGGCCGACCGCAGCTCGTCCAGGTCGAGGACGAACCGGTCGCCGTCCGGCCCCGTCCGCGGCCGCAGGGTCACCGGCACGCGGATGCCGCCGGCCATCGCGACGCAGGCGGCGTACGAGTCGTAGTACGGCTCCAGCGCGACCACCTCGTCGCCCGGCTCGACCAGCCCCAGCAGCGCGGCCGCGATCGCCTCGGTCGCCCCGGTGGTCACCAGCACCTCGGTGTCCGGGTCGTACGACAGCCCGTAGAAGCGCCGCTGGTGGTCGGCGACGGCGGAGCGCAGTTCCGGGATTCCCGGCCCGGGCGGGTACTGGTTGCCCCGGCCGTCCCTGATCGCCCGCACCGCCGCCTCCCGGACCTCCTCGGGTCCGTCGGTGTCCGGGAAGCCCTGCCCCAGGTTGACCGCGCCCGTGGCGGCGGCCAGCGAGGACATCTCCGCGAAGATCGTCGTGCCGAACCCGTCGAGCCGGCGGTTGAGCGGCGGGCGCGGGGGTCGTACCGGTCGAGTCATGGGCGCCATCCTGCGGTGGGGTGCCGGACTTCCTCAAGTGTGCTCCCCCCGCGGCGCGGCCCCCGAGGGTCCCGAGCGCCCCTCGGCGGCTCCGGCCCTCGGCGGTTCCGCGGCTTCGCGGCTTCGCGGTTCCGGGCCGGAAAGCTCTGGAGTTGCTCAATTCCGATTGGGGCGGGTCGGCGGGCGGGCATCCCCCTGGCACGCAAGCACGGGGGACAACACGACGGGGGTGGGAGAGATGACGTTCGTCTTCATCATGGCCGCGGTGATCGTGGTGACGGGCTTCCTGATCGCGGTCGGCTCGGCGGGCCGGGTCCGGGCCGGCGGGGTCAAGGCCGGTGGCGGGAAGGCCGGCGGGGTCAAGGCCGGCTCGGGTCGGTCGCGGCGGCGCTCGTCGTCGGACAGCTCCGGGAGCTGGTGGGTGGCGGGTGACGGCGGGAGCTCGTCGTCGGGCGACTCCGGCGGGCACTCGGGCGGTCATTCGGGCGGCCACTCCTGCGGCGGCGGATCCTCCTGCGGCGGGGGCGGCTCCAGCTCCTCCTCCTGCGGGGGCGGAGGCGGATGCGGTGGCGGCAGCTGACACGGGGCAGCCGGCGCCACCGATCCAGGCGCCCGGCCGGTGCGCATCCGGCCGGGCGCCGTCTCGTCGTCCCGTAGCGTTGGTTCAACGGTGAACACCTGAACCGGCGGGTCCCCCGGTGGGTGGAAACCGCGCCAAGTGGGGTAAAAACGCTGTGAGTCCGTGCGCGGTTCGTGATTCGCTCGCTGTCGACACCACTCCGGCCCCTGGGCGTCGGACCGTTTCCGGCCGTGCCGGTGCGGTGACGCCGGATGCCCGGGCCCCTTCTGCCTCCTCCCGGGAACTCCCGGTCCACCCCGTCAAACCGTGTGTGCGGAGCCGACCCATGCTCACGACGCTGAAGACCGCCTATACCGACACCCGTGCCACCGACCTGGCGTGGGCGCTCGGCCGAGAGCCGCTGCCCGCGCTCGCCGTGCTGGACCTCGAACTGGCCGGCGCCCGCCTCCAGCTCAGGCTCCTCGGGGCCTCGCACCAGGTGCTGGTGGAGGAGGAGGGGGGCGGTCACTGCTCGGAGACCGTCGCCTGCATGCCCGGCAGCAGCACCCCGCTGCCCCTGGGGGTGTCGAAGAGGGTGGGGGAGTACGAGTACGAGTTCGCCGCCCGGGTCGAGACGCTGGGGCCCGGTTCGTTCGCGGGCCGGGCGCAGGAGCTGCTGGCTCTGGTGGCGGACCATCCCAACGGGCTGGCCGGCACCTTTCCCGGCTCCCCGCACGCCTTCACGGCGATGCTGGCGCACCGTCACGAGGGGCGGGTGCGGTGGCGGACCTGGCACGCCTACCCCCAGGACGGGCAGCTCGTCGCCACCCGCACCAGCATCGGCGTACGTATGCACGCGGGCGCGAGATAGACCCTTGTGGGTGACGAACCGCAATCGTCATGTGACGTAGCGTTGCTTGTGTGATCGAAGCACCGCAGGGCTCCCCGACCCGGTCGTCCGCACCGGGGCCGGGGCGTCATGAGCACGCCGGGGTGGCGCAGTCACCGCCGGGCGCGCCCGGGGTGCCCTTCGTCCGGCCGCGGGCCGCGCGGCTGCTGGTGCTGGCCGCGGTCTTCGTCTGCGCCGCCTGCGGCCTGGTGTACGAGTTGGAGCTGGTCGCCCTCGCCTCCTATCTGGCCGGCGACTCGGTCACCCACGCCTCGGTCGTGCTGTCGGTCATGGTCTTCGCGATGGGCCTCGGCTCGCTGCTCGCCAAGCGCCTGGTCAGCCGGGCGGCCGTCGGCTTCGGTCTGCTGGAGGCGGTGCTGGCGCTGGTCGGCGGCGCCTCGGCGCTGGTGCTGTACGCCGCGTTCGCCTGGCTCGGCCCCTCGCGCGTCCCGCTGGTGCTGTTCTCGCTCGCCATCGGGGTGCTGATCGGAGCGGAAGTGCCGCTGCTGATGACGCTCATCCAGCGCGTCCAGCGGCGGGACGGGCCGCCGGAGTCCCGGGGCGCGTCGGCCGAGCAGGACGCCGGCGGCACGGTGGCCGACCTGTTCGCCGCCGACTACGTGGGCGCGCTGGTCGGCGGGCTCGCCTTCCCGTTCCTGCTGCTGCCCTGGCTGGGCCGGCTCACCAGCGCGCTGGCCACCGGCGCGGTCAACGCGGTGGCGGGCGCGGTCCTGGTGCTGTGGCTGTTCGGCCGGGACCTGACGCCCCGCCAGCGCTGGCTGCTGATCGGCGTCAACGCCACCGTGCTGGCGCTGCTGGCCACCGCCGCCCTCCAGGTGGACGCCTTCGAGCGGGCGGCGCGGCGCGCGGTGTACGGGGACGGGGTGCGGGTCGCGGTGCACACCGGCGTCCAGGAGGTGGTGCTGGCGGGCGTGCCGGGCGAGCCGCCGGACCTGTTCCTGGACGGCCGGCTGCGGGTGCGCGGGCAGGACGAGCGCCGCTATCACCGGGCGCTGGTCCACCCGGCGATGCGCGGCCGGCACGCCCGGGTGCTGGTCCTGGGCGGCGGTGACGGGCTCGCCCTGCGGGAGGTGCTGGGGTACGCGGACGTGGCGTCGGTGACGGTGGTGGAGCTGGATCCGGGCGTGGTGCGGGTGGCCCGCACCGATCCCGCGCTGTCCCGGCTCAACCGCCGGGCCTGGGACGACCCCCGGGTGCGGGTGGTGCGGGCCGACGCCTTCGACTGGCTGCGGCAGGCCGCCGCCGGCGGCGGCCCCGCGCCGTACGACGTCATCCTCTCCGACCTGCCGGACCCGGACCTGACCGCCGGGGCCAAGCTGTACGCGCAGGAGTTCTACGGTCTGGCCGCCCGCTCCCTGGCCGACGGCGGCAAGCTGGCGGTGCACGCCGGGTCGCCGACCACCGGGGGCCGGGTCTTCTGGACGGTGGACGCCTCCCTGCGGGCCGCCGGCTTCACCACCCGCCCCTACCGCGCGGCCGGCCCGCGCCCTTCGTCGTCCGCCGCCGCCCCGGCGGACTGGGGCTTCGTGCTCGCGGCGCGGGGCGGCGGCCCGCCCGCGCCGAGCGGGCCGGACATCCTGCCCGTGCCGGGGCCGCCCGCCCCGGGCGTCCGGCCGTCGACCCTGGTGCACCCCCGGTACGAGGAGTAGGCGGCGGGCCCGGGGAGGCGGGGACCGCGGTACGCGGTGCGGGCGGCGCCCCGCTGGCCCGGCCGCCCCTCGTTTGCCGGGTGCGCGAGGCAGACGTGCGCGCACGGCGTGGGTAGGTTGGGGTCCATGGAGCATGAGGTGTTCGTGCCGCTGGCCGAAGAGAGCCTGCGCGAGGTGCTGGGGGACCCGGCCCGCCTGGCCCCCTGCGTTCCGGGGCTCCAGCAGGACGCTGACGCGTCCGCGGGGCCGCTGTCCGGCCGCCTCAGGGTGCGCGCCGGCGGGCACTCGATCACCTACCGGGGCGCCCTGCGGGTGGCTGCCGCGGATGACGGCTCCTACACGGCCGAGGGGGACGGCGAGGAGGTCCGGGGCACCGGGACGGCCAGGCTGGCGCTCACCGTGCGGCTCACCGCCGTCGAGGGCGGGACCACCCTGCACTTCGCCGGCGCCGTCACGGCGGACGGCCGGCTCGCCGAACTCCCGGACGACGCCGCCGTCTCGGCCGCGCACCGGCTGCTCGACCGGTTCGCGGAGTCGCTCACCGAGGTCGCCTCGGCTTCCCGGGACGACGGGGATGCCGCGGACGCCCGGGGGAAGGCGGACGAGGGCGGGCAGCCCGAGGAGGAGAGCGGCGCGCGGCGCGGGTCGGTGTTCGACGTGCCGGTGCCGCCGTCCTCGCTGGACCCGCGCGCGGACGGGCTGGACGGCGACGGGCCGGCCGGCGACGAGGTGGAGGGGGACGACATGGGCGGCGACGAGCCGGACGACGGCGACGAGGCGGCCGACCCGCTGTCGGTGGACCAGCCCGTCGAGGCCGCCCACGCCCGGCGGACGATGATCGGCCGCAGCGCCGAGGAGGTCGACCACGCCCCGCCGCGCGGCCGGTACGCGCCGCTGCCCGGCCCGGAGGCCGCCACCGCCTCCGGCGCCCTGCGCTGGCTGGTGCCCGCCGCCGCGGCCGCGGTCGCCTCCGCGGTGGTCATCGGGCGGGCGCTGCGCCGACGCCGCTAGCCGCGCGCTGTGCCGCCGCGCGCCGCTTCGCGCCAGTAGGCTCGGGCAGCGTGACGAACAGCAGGAGCAGCAGCGGACAGGACGTCAGGCTCACCGCGGGCGAGGCCGAAGTGACGGTGGACCCGGCGAACGGCTGCCGGATCAGCAGCCTGCGGATCGCCGGTACCGAACTGCTCCGGCAGGGCGACCACTACGGCTGCTTCCCGATGGTCCCCTGGTGCGGGCGCATCGCCGAGGGGCGCTTCCGCGACGGCGCGGTGGAGCACCAGATGCCGCTCAACGCCGCCCCGCACGCCATCCACGGCACCGGGCGCGACACCGCCTGGCACACCGCCCGGGCCACCGGGACCGAGGCGTCCTTCTTCTACGACCTCGCCAAGCCCTGGCCGTACGAGGGACGGGTGACCCAGAGCGTCGAGCTGACCGAGGACGCCCTGACGCTGCGGCTCGGCGTGGAGACCTACGGCGACTCCTTCCCGGCCCAGGTCGGCTGGCACCCCTGGTTCCGCCGCCACCTGGACGAGAAGGAGGGCCCGCGGGAGAGCGGGGCGCTGCTGGAGTTCGCGCCGGCCTGGCAGGAGGAGCGCGGGGCCGACCATCTGCCCACCGGCCGCCGGATCGATCCGCTGCCCGGGCCCTGGGACGACTGCTTCGGGGTGCCGGGCGGGCTGGCGGCGACGGTGACCTGGCCGGGGGCCATGGAGCTGAAGCTGACCAGCCGCGCCGAGTGGGTCGTGGTCTACGACGAGCAGGAGGCGGCGGTCTGCGTGGAGCCGCAGTCCGGGCCGCCCAACGGGTTGAACACCGCGCCCGCGCTGGTGACGCCGATCGAGCCGCTGGAGCTGGCCGCCACCTTCACCTGGCGGCGGCTTGCCTAGTCAGGCCGCTTAAGCTCAGGAGCATGACTGACGTACGAGCCGACCTGCTCCAGCAGATCAAGGACAAGGCCGTGGTGCACGGCAAGGTGACCCTCTCCTCGGGTCTGGAAGCCGACTACTACGTGGACCTGCGCCGGATCACCCTGGACGGCCAGGCGTCCCCGCTCGTCGGTCAGGTCATGCTCGATCTGACCGAGGACCTGGAGTTCGACGCGGTGGGCGGGCTGACTCTCGGCGCGGACCCGGTCGCCACCGCGATGCTGCACGCATCCGCCGCCCGCGGCCGGCGCCTCGACGCGTTCGTGGTCCGCAAGGCGGCCAAGGCGCACGGGATGCAGCGCCGGGTGGAGGGCCCGGACATCAAGGGCCGCCGGGTACTGGTGGTCGAGGACACCTCCACCACGGGCGGCTCCCCGCTCACCGCCGTCGAGGCGGTCCGCGAGGCCGGGGCCGAGGTGGTCGCGGTGGCCACCATCGTGGACCGGGCGACCGGCGCGGCGGAGAAGATCAGCGAGACGGCGGGGGTGCCGTACCGGTACGCGTACGCCCTGGACGAGCTGGGCCTGGCCTGACGCGTTCGCTCATGGGCGGGGCGGCGTTGTTTCACGTGAAACACGCCGCCCCGCGCCGTATGACCCCGCAAGGCCCGCGTACGTCACGGTCGCCGTACGACCGCCGCATTCCCGCCCGGTCCCGCCGGTTTCGGACGCAGAGCGGATGCCGGGTGGAGCCTCGGGGGGCATCTGGAAAGATGGGGGCGACGATGACGTCGCCCCCAGGTCAGGGACACCACGCAACACCACCCGCGGATCACAAGGAGCGGACCATGCCCATCGCAACCCCCGAGGTCTACAACGAGATGCTCGACCGGGCGAAGGCAGGCAAGTTCGCCTACCCGGCCATCAACGTCACCTCGTCGCAGACTCTGCACGCCGCCCTGCGCGGTTTCGCGGAGGCAGAGAGCGACGGCATCATCCAGATCTCGACCGGTGGTGCGGAGTTCCTGGGCGGTCAGCACAAGAAGGACATGGTGACCGGCGCGGTCGCCCTGGCCGAGTTCGCCCACATCGTGGCGGAGAAGTACGACGTCACCGTCGCGCTGCACACCGACCACTGCCCCAAGGACAAGCTGGACGGCTATGTGCGTCCGCTGATCGACGTCTCCGCGGAGCGCGTGGCCCGCGGTGAGAACCCGCTCTTCCAGTCGCACATGTGGGACGGCTCCGCCGAGACCCTCGCCGACAACCTGGAGATCGGCCAGGAGCTGCTGGCGAAGGCCGCCGCCGCCAAGATCATCCTCGAGGTCGAGATCACTCCGACCGGTGGCGAGGAGGACGGCGTCACCCACGAGATCAACGACGAGCTGTACACCACCGTCGACGACGCGATCCGCACCGCCGAGGCACTCGGCCTGGGCGAGAAGGGCCGCTACCTGCTCGCCGCCTCCTTCGGCAACGTGCACGGCGTGTACAAGCCGGGCAACGTGGTGCTCCGCCCCGAGCTGCTGAAGGACCTCCAGGAGGGCGTCGGCGCCAAGTACGGCAAGGCGAACCCGTTCGACTTCGTCTTCCACGGCGGCTCCGGCTCCACCACCGAGGAGATCACCACCGCGCTGGAGAACGGCGTGGTCAAGATGAACCTGGACACCGACACCCAGTACGCCTTCACCCGCCCGGTCGCGGCCCACATGTTCCGCAACTACGACGGCGTGCTGAAGGTGGACGGCGAGGTCGGCAACAAGAAGACCTACGACCCGCGCACCTGGGGCAAGCTGGCCGAGGAGTCGATGGCCCAGCGCGTCGCCGAGGCGTGCGCCGCCCTGCGCTCCACCGGCACCAGGCTGAAGTGACGCAGTAACGCTGTGACGCAGTAACGCTGTGACGCGGCCGTACCCGCTCGCGGGCCCGGCGCCGCTCGACGCGGTGCCGGGCCCGCGGCGTGCTCGGACGCGGTGCGGGGCGCGTGACGCGGGTGGGTGACACTGGGGGCATGGCCATCCACGAGAACCTGCTGGGGGGACCTCCCCCCACCCGACTGCCCGACGACCCCGAGCCGCGGGAGCTGCTCGCCGGGGGCGCGGCGCCCGCGGACGTCGCGGCGGAGTACCCCTCCTCCTCGCTCGCCTGGGCGCAGCTCGCCGACGACGCCTTCGAGGGCGGGCGGGTCGTCGAGTCGTACGCCTACGCCCGGACGGGCTACCACCGCGGTCTGGACGCGCTGCGGCGCAGCGGGTGGAAGGGCCACGGGCCGGTGCCCTGGGAGCACGAGCCGAACCGCGGCTTCCTGCGGGCCCTGCACGCGCTGGCGCGGGCGGCCGGGTCGATCGGTGAGCAGGCGGAGTTCGAGCGCTGCTCGGAGTTCCTGCGGGACTCCTCGCCGCTGGCCGCCGACACCCTGAGCTGACCCTGAGCGACCTGCGCCGACGCGCACGACGGGGCCCGGCGCGGGCGGCGGTGGCGCCCACCGCCCGCACCGGGCCTCGCACACACGGTCGGGTGAACCGTGTCATGATGCGAGCGGGGCCGGCGTAGACCTGAGGGAGGCGCGGCCCCGAGGGGACCGGGGCTCTCCAGCCGACTGGACGGAGCGGACCGCTACCCGGTAGCACGCATTGATGGAGACAGTTATGTCGACTGCCCCCGATGCCTCAGCGGCCGGTTCGGAGACCCCGAACCTGGACTTCGCAGGCACCACGCCGTACGAGGACTACGTCCAGGCGGACGTCCTCACCCACCTCCAGCATCCGCTCTCGGACGATCCGGGCGAGATGGTGTTCCTGGTGACCACCCAGGTCATGGAGCTGTGGTTCACCGTGATCGTGCACGAGTGGGAGACCGCGAGCCGGGCGCTGCGCGAGGACCGCATCCCGGTGGCGCGGGACGCGCTGAAGCGCTCGGTGCGCGAGCTGGAGGCGCTGAACGCCTCCTGGACGCCGCTCGGCCAGCTCACCCCGGCCCAGTTCAACTCCTACCGGTCCGCGCTCGGCGAGGGCTCCGGCTTCCAGTCGGCGATGTTCCGGCGGATGGAGTTCCTGCTCGGCGACAAGTCCGCCTCGATGCTCGTTCCGCACCGGGGCGCGCCGCGGGTGCACGCCGAGCTGGAGAAGGCGCTGTACGAGCCGAGCCTGTACGACGAGGTGCTGCGGCTGCTGTCCCGGCGCGGCCTGCCGGTGCCGCACGAGCTGCTGTCCCGCGACCTGTCGCAGAGGTACGAGCCGTCGCCGGCCGTGGAGGAGATCTGGGCGGGCATCTACGCCGACCCGGACCAGAACGGCGAGCTGGTGCGGCTCGGCGAGGCGCTCACCGACGTGGGCGAGCTGGTGTGGCGATGGCGCAACGACCATCTGATGGCGACCCGGCGGGCGATGGGCTCCAAGACCGGCACCGGCGGTTCGGCCGGGGTGGCCTGGCTGGAGAAGCGGGCCCGCAAGAACGTCTTCCCCGAGCTGTGGACGGCGCGCAGCCATGTCTGAGACGGCGACGGCCGTCGGGGCCGAGGGGCTGGGCGCGCGCGCCCGGGAGCTGGACGCGGTCGACCCGCTGGCCGGGCACCGCAAGCTGTTCGCGCTGGACGAGGAGACCGTCTACCTGGACGGCAACTCGCTGGGCGCGCTGCCCGCGCACGTTCCGGCCCGGATGGCGGACGTCATCGGCCGCGAGTGGGGCGAGCTGCGCATCCGCTCCTGGGACGAGAGCGGCTGGTGGACCGCGCCGGAGCGGGTCGGCGACCGGATCGCGCCGATCGTCGGCGCGGCGCCGGGCCAGATCGTGGTCGGCGACTCCACCAGCGTGAACGTCTTCAAGGCGGTGGTCGGCGCGGTTCGGCTGGCCGGCCCGGAGCGGGACGAGATCCTGGTCGACGCCACCACCTTCCCCACCGACGGCTATCTGGCCGCCTCCGCGGCGCGGCTGACCGGGAGGCGGCTGGTGCCGGTGGCCCCGGGCGAGGCGGCCTCGGCGGTCGGGCCGCGCACCGCCGCGGTGCTGCTCAACCACGTCGACTTCCGGACCGGCCGGCTGCACGATCTGCCGGGCCTGACGGCCGCCGTGCGCGCGGCCGGGGCGCTGGCGATCTGGGACCTGTGCCACAGCGCCGGCGCGCTGCCGGTCGGGCTGGACGCGCACGGCGTCGACCTGGCGGTGGGCTGCACCTACAAGTACCTCAACGGCGGCCCCGGCGCGCCCGCCTTCCTGTACGTGGCCGAACGCCACCAGGCGGCCTTCGACTCGCCGCTGCCGGGCTGGACCTCGCACGCCGACCCGTTCGGGATGACCCCGGAGTACGCGGCGGCGGACGGCGCGGTGCGCGGCCGGGTCGGCACGCCGGACATCCTGTCGATGCTGGCGCTGGAGGCGGCGCTGGACGTCTGGGACGGGGTGGCGGTGGAGTCGGTGCGGGCCAAGAGCCTGGCGCTGACCGACTTCTTCCTGGAGTGCGTGGCGGCGTACGTGCCGGCCGGGCGGGTCGTCCCGGTCACCCCGGGGGCGCACGCCGAGCGCGGCAGCCAGGTGTCGCTGAGCTGCCCGGACGCGCCGCGGGTGATGCGCCGGCTGATCGAGCGCGGAGTGGTCGGCGACCTGCGCCGCCCCGATGTGCTGCGGTTCGGCTTCACCCCGCTGTACGTCGGTTTCGCCGACGCCGAGCGAGCGGCCCGGGTGCTGGCCGAGATACTGGCGGAGCCGGACCCGGACCCGGGCACGGAGACGGGCCCGGTGCAGGCGGAGACGTCGGGCGCCTGACAGCGGCACCGGCCCGCCGGGCCGGGGGCCGCCGCGCGTACGGAAGCAGCCGCCGTGCGCGGCGGCCCCGCGCCGTACCCGCCGCCGGTGCTGGTACCGTCCCGGCAGCCCGGCCCCGTCGGGCCGGTCTGGCCCCGTCGGGCTGGTCAAGCCCCTTGGGCCGGTCTGGTCCCTGGGACCGGTCTGGCCCCCGGTACCGGTCCGGCCCTTGGGCCGGTCGGACAGCCGGACCGGTCGGGGCCTGCCCGTCTGTTCGGCCCCATCAGTGAAAGGCCCCGCAGCATGACCGACGCCGCCGACCGCGCCGCCGACCGCGCCGCCGCACGTGAGGCCACACGTGAGGCCGACCGCATCGCCGCGCGTGAGGCCGACCGCGACGCTGCCTGCGCGGCTGACCGCGACGCCGCGCGTGAGGCCGCCGAGGAGGCGTCGGCCTTCTCGCATCCGGTCGTCGCCCCGGACTCCACCGCCGCCTACGGGGACCACCCGGACCAGGTCGTGGACTTCCACGCGCCCCGGGGCGTGCGGGCCGGCCGGGCCCCGCTGGTCGCCGTGCTGCACGGCGGGGCGTGGCGCGCCCGCTACGACCGCCTGCACGTCACCCCGTTCGTGGACTTCCTGGCCCGGCGCGGGTTCGCGGTCGCCAACATCGAGTACCGGCGCGGGGACGGTGCCGCGGACGACGTCGCCGGGCGCTGGCCGGAGACCTTCGACGACGTGGCCGCCGCGCTGGACGCGCTGCCCGCGCTCGCCGCCCGGGAGCTGCCCGGCGCGGACCCGGGCAAGCTGGTGCTGACCGGGCATTCGGCCGGCGGCCACCTGGCGCTGTGGGCCGCCGCCCGGCACGTGCTGCCGGCCGGCTCGCCCTGGAAGCCGGCCGGGCCGCCCGCGCTGCGCGGGGTCGTCGCCCTGGCCCCGATCGCCCACCTGGTGCGCGCCGCCGAACTGGACGTGTGCGGCGGCGCGGTGCGCCAGCTCCTCGGTCCCGACACCCCCGGTGAGCGCCTCGCCCGAGCCGACCCGGCCGCCCTGCTGCCGACCGGGATCGCCACCACCCTCGTGCACGGCCGCGCGGACACCGTGGTCCCGGTCGCCGTCGCCGAGGCGTACGCGGACGCGGCGGCCGAGGCCGGCGAGACGCCCGCGCTCACCCTGCTGGACGGCGTCGGCCACTTCCCGCTGATCGACCCGGAGGCGGACGCCTGCGCGCTGGTCGCCGAGGAGATCGCCCAACTGGCCTGGTGAGCGTCGCCGCCCCGGGGCGCGCCGTCACCGCCGTAGTACCTGGGAGGGACGCCGAAGGATCCGCATCCAAGGTGACGACCCCGCCCCCGTCCCCGTTTACCGTTTTGCACGTGACCGACACCAAGACCCGAAGCCCCGAGTACGCCCTCGCCCAGGGCCTGCTGCGGGGCCTGCGCGAGGAGCTGTTCGGGGACGTCCTCGCCTACCGGCTGCTGCCCCCGATGCGCACCGACGGCCCGGTGACCCGGCGGCTGCCCGGGCGGATACGCGCCTACGCCGGCTACCTCCCGCACGCCGTCCTCGCCGCCACGGCGTTCTGGGTGGCCGGCCTCGCCTGGAGCACCGGCGCGGGGCTCGGCGGGGTGGTGCCGGCCGCTGCGATCATGCTCACCCTGGTGCGGCCGGTCGCCGCGTTCTGGCTGTCGATGCTCTCCGCCCCCTTCGTGCTCGTCCTGGGCCGCGGGGATTGGTACGACTGGCCGTGGACGCCCTCCTCCTTCATCGCCCACCTGATCGTCCTGGTGGTGGCCGCCGCGCGCACCCGGCCCCGGGCAGCCGTCTGGATGTGGGTGATCACCACCCTCTACGGACCGGCCTCGCAGGTCGTCCTCGGCCGGGGGATCACCTCCAACGCCTTCGCCATGACCGCCCTCTCGGCCTTCTTCCTGCTGGTCGTCGCCCTGCTCCAGGTGCGCCGCCAGGCCACCCGGGAGGTCGTCGCCGAGCGGACCGTCACCCAGCAGGAGCGCTCCCGGCGCACCCTGCTGGAGGAGCGCACCACCATCGCCCGCGAGCTGCACGACGTGGTCGCCCACCACATGTCGGTGGTCGCCATCCAGGCCGAGGCCGCGCCCTACCGGGTGGAGAACCCGCCGCCCGAGCTGGAGCAGGCGTTCGTCACCATCCGGGAGAACGCGGTGGCCGCGCTCGCCGAGCTGCGCCGCATCCTCGGCGTGGTCCGCGCCGAGGACTACGAGGCCCCCGACGCGCCCCAACCCACCCTCGCCGACCTGGACGGCCTGCTGGCCAACGTCCGCGACGCCGGGCTGACCGTGGAGGCCGCGGTCACCGGGGCGCGGCGCGAGCTGCCGCAGGGCGTGGAGCTGTCCGCGTACCGCATCGTGCAGGAGGCGCTGAGCAACGCGCTGCGCCACGCGCCCGGCGCCGAGGCCCGGGTGGAGGTGTCGTACGTGCTCGGCGGGCTCGGGCTGCGGGTGGTCAACGGGCCGCCGCGCGGACTGGTCAAGCCCTCGCCGGGCGCCGGGCACGGCATCACCGGCATGCGCGAGCGGGTGGCGATGCTGGACGGCGAGATGACCGCCGGACCCACCGAGGACGGCGGCTACGAGGTGGCCGCCTGGCTCCCCGTACCGATCGTGCCCGCCCCCCGGGACGCCGCCGCCGACCGCGCCGCTTCCGACCGCTCCGAGGAGGTGTCGTGAGCACCATCCGCGTGCTGATCGTGGACGACCAGGTGATGGTGCGGGAGGGCTTCTCCGTCCTGCTGAACGCCATGCCGGACATCGAGGTCGCCGGGGAGGCCGTCAACGGGCGGGAGGCGGTCGCCCAGACCGCCGTGCTGCGCCCGGACGTGGTCCTGATGGACATCCGGATGCCGGAGATGAACGGCATCGACGCCACCCGGGAGATCGTCGCCGCGGACGGCGACGCGAAGGTGCTGGTGCTCACCACCTTCGACCTGGACGAGTACGTCTACCAGGCGCTGCGCGCCGGGGCGTCCGGCTTCCTCCTCAAGGACGCCTCGGCCCGGCAGCTCGCCGAGGGCGTGCGGGTGGTCGCCGCCGGGGAAGCGCTGCTCGCGCCGACCGTCACCCGGCGGCTGATCACGGAGTTCGCCAAGTCCGCCGAGCCGGCCCGCCCGGCGGCCCAGGCGCAGATCGGGGACCTGACCGAGCGGGAGACGGAGGTGCTGGTGCTGATCGCCCAAGGCCTGTCCAACGGCGAGATCGCGGACAAGCTGGTGGTGGCCGAGTCCACCATCAAGACCCACGTCAGCCGCATCCTGGTCAAGCTGGGCCTGCGCGACCGCACCCAGGCCGCCGTCTTCGCCTACGAAGCCCGCCTGGTCACCCCGGGCTGATCCGCGATCCCGGCCGGCTCGCGCCCCCGGCCGCCCACCAGGGGCGCGGGGCGGGGGGCGCGCCGAG
>NZ_PVLV01000569.1 GCF_002982015.1 Streptomyces solincola | reverse complement strand
GCCCCGCCCACCGACAGGCCGCCCCGCTCGACACCCTCGTGCCGGACGTCGGGGCGGCCTGTCGGTGGGCGAGGCTCTCGCACCGCCGTCCGCCGGCCGGGCGGTGCGGCGGATGCGCGTGCCTCAGGGGCGCCGGAACGCCTCCCGCAGGAGCGTGCCGAACTCGGCGGGGTGCGTCGTCAGGCCGGTGTGCCCGCCGGGGAAGTGCAGGAGGTCCGAGCCGAGGGCGTCGGCCAGGAAGGCGGCCGCACGGTAGGGCAGCTCGCCGTGCGAGTCCTGGCCGCAGGCGAGCACGAGCCGGTCCGACAGCGCCTTCAGCCGGTGGACGTCCGGGGCGTAGGACATGAACCCGGGCACGATGCGGCCGACGAAGTACGGCAGGCCGGCCGTCGTCTGCTCGGCCCGCGCCGCCGCCCCCGGCGGAAGCCCCGCCTCGGCCTGCGGCTCACCGGAGTCGCCGTCCTTGCTCAGACCGGCGGCGAACACCGCCATCGCCGGGGCGAGCCCCCGGGTGCGCAGCGTCTCCTGCACGCGGGCGACGAGCGCGCGGTGGGCGGAGGCGTCCGGCAGGACCTCCACCACCGGCGGCTCGTGCGCCACCAGGCGTTCGACGCGCTCCGGGTGGGCGGTGAGCAGGTGCAGGGCGGCGATCGCGCCCGAACTGACGCCGACCACCCGGGCCGGCTCGCCGGGCGAGAGCAGATCGAGCATCCGCAGCGCGTCGTCGGCGTGCTCGGCCACGAACTGCTCGGCCCCGGCGTCCTCCAGCGTGCTCCGGCCCATGCCGCGCGGGTCGTAGGCCGCGACCGTGTACATGGCGGCCAGGTCGTCGGCGACGCCGTCGAAGGCGGCCGCGCCGCCCGTCCCGCCGGGGATCAGCAGCAGCAACGGCCCTCGGCCGCGTACCTCGTAGTGCAGGGTGGCGCCGTCGACGCGAAGGCTTCCGATGGTCGGGCGGGTCATGCGGGGTCTCCTGCGCGGGACGTGGGCCAGTGCTCCAGAAGGATGTGCAGGGCGTCGAGCGAGCGGCTCCAGGACTGCTCCGGCGCACGCTCGTGCCCGAAGCCGCCCGCCGCCTCCAGGGCGACGAACCCGTGGAACGTGCTGCGCAGCAACCGGACCGCGTCGGTCACGTCGGGCTCGGCCAGTCCGTAGCCGCGCAGCATGCCGTAGGTCAGCTCGACCGCGCGCCGCGGCCCGCGCGCCTTCGCGGCCAGCTCGGGATCGATCTCGATCGGCGTCTGCGTCGCCGCGTAGCGGCCCGGATGTGCATGGGCGTACGCCCGCCAGGCGTCGGCGAACGCGACGAGCGCCTCCTTGCCGGCCCGTCCGGCGGTCGCCTCCGCGATGCGGATGGTCTTCTCGTCCGCCGCCAGCAGGGCGATCCGCCCGCGCAGATCCGCCAGGCCGCGCACGTGCGTGTAGAGGCTCGCGTCCTTCACGCCGAGCCTCCGCGCCACCTGCGACATGGTCACCTGCTCGAATCCGACCTCGTCCGCCGCCTCGGCCCCCGCGACCGTCACCCGCTCCGCCGTCAACCCGGCCCGCACCATGCGCGCTTCTCCTTCCTAGGACTCCTAGGGATAACCTAGGACTCCTAGGCGCGCGTGGCAAGGCTGAGGGGGCCCGCGGCCGCTGGGACCGCCGGCTCGTCGCCGAGAGCACCGACTGGCCGCAAATCCTCGTCCGGTACGACCTCCCGGGGCGCTTCGGGCCCAACCCGGCAGTCAGCCTGAACCGCACCGTCGCCGTGGCCATGGTCAACGGCCCGGCCGCCGGCCTCGACCTGCCGGAGGAACCGGCGCACGACCCGCGACTGGCGCGTCACCACCGGCTGTTCGCCACCCGCGCGCAGCTGCTGGAACTGCTCGGAGAACACGAGAGCGCCGCGGACGCCTACCGCGAGGCGGCCCGCCGCACCACCAGCGCCCCCGAGCGCCGCCATCCCACCGCCCGCGCCCACCGCCTCGGCTGACCCTGCCCGCCGGTCGGCGGTCTACCGGGCCGTGCCGACGAGAGCGTCCTCGGTGAGCACTTCGGCGTGCGGGGCGAAGGCCGCTGTGTCCACGCGGGACCCGGCCGGGCCGGTGCGGAGGATACGGCGGAGGGCGGGGAGGCGCTGGTCGGACAGCGAGCCGAGGAACGCGGCCGGGCAGGCCAGCACGGTGGGCCGGTGCCCGGGGAGGAGGGCCGGGTCGTCGGCGACGGTGAGGCGGGCCCCGGAGAGCAGCGCGGCCCACGGCAGCCAGGCGTGGTGCAGCAGGGACGGGGCCAGCGCCCAGGTGTCCTCGGGGCCGGTGGCCAGCCTGGACTGGACGGCGTCCAGGCGGTCGAGGAGCCGGGCGTGGGAGAGGGGGGTGCGGGCGTCGGGGGAGAGGCAGGCGGTGTCGCCCGGCCAGGTGGCGTCCGGGGCGGGGCGGGAGGCCAGGAC
>NZ_PVLV01000568.1 GCF_002982015.1 Streptomyces solincola | reverse complement strand
CCCCCGCTCCACGCCGCCCACCGCACCCGCCGCCCCGGCCGCGCCCGCGCCACCGCCCTTGCGCAGACCGCCCAGGAACCGGGACACCCGGCGCGAGGGCCGACCGCCCGGAGAGCGCGACAGCGCCCACGACAACGACAGATGGCACCGGGCCCGGGTGACCCCCACGTACAGCAGCCGCCGCTCCTCCTCGATCTGCGCCTCCGTCCTGGCGTAGGTGATCGGCAGCATGCCCTCGGTCAGCCCCACGAGGAACACCGCGTCCCACTCCAGGCCCTTGGCCGCGTGCAGCGAGGCCAGCGTCACCCCCTGCACGGTGGGGGCGTGCTGCGCGGCCGCCCGCTCGTCCAGCTCGGCGACCAGATCGGCCAGCGTCGCCCCCGGCCTGGCCGCGGCGAAGTCCTCGGCCAGCTTCACCAGCGCCGCCAGCGACTCCCAGCGGTCGCGCACCGCGCCCGAACCGGCCGGCGGCTCGCCCGTCCACCCCGTCGTCGACAGCACCGCCCGCACCTGGGACGGCAGGTCCGCCACCTCGTCCAGCAGCGCGTCGTTGCCGCCGAACCGGGCCGCGCCGCGCAGCGCCGCCCCGGCCTCCCGTACCTCCTGCCGCTCGAAGAACCGCTCCGCGCCGCGCAACTGGTACGGCACCCCGGCGTCCGCCAGGGCCTGCTCGTAGATCTCGGACTGGGCGTTGATCCGGTACAGCACGGCGATCTCCCCGGCCGGCACCCCGGCGGCGATCAGATCGCGCACCCGGCGCGCGGTGCCCTCGGCCTCGGCCGGCTCGTCCCCGTACTCGGTGTACGTCGGCGGCGGCCCGGCGTCGCGCTGCGAGACCAGCTCCAGCCGGTGATCGGCCGCCCGACCCCGAGCCTGGCTCAGCAGCCCGTTGGCCAAGCCCACCACCTGCGGCGTCGAGCGGTAGTCGCGGACCAGCTTCACCACCGTGGCCTGCGGATGCCGCGCCCGGAAGTCCAGCAGATGATCGGGCGTGGCCCCGGTGAAGGAGTAGATCGTCTGGCTCGCGTCCCCCACCACGCACAGACTGTCGCGCTCACCGAGCCACAGCTCCAGCAGCCGCTGCTGTAGCGGCGAGACGTCCTGGTACTCGTCCACCACGAAATGCCGGTACTGGCGGCGCACCTGCTCGGCGACGTCCTGGCGCTCCTGGAGGATGCCGACCGTCAGCAGCAGCACGTCCTCGAAGTCGATCACCCCGCGATCGCGCTTGAGCTGCTCGTACGCCGCGTAGAGCTGGCCGATCTCGGCGGGGTCCCGCGGCGCCTCCCGCTGCGCCCGCAGCACGGCCGCCGGATAGTCGGCCGGCACGGTCTGGGTGACCTTCGCCCACTCGATCTCGCCGGTGGCGTCCCGCAGCTCGCTCCGGTCCAGCTTGATCCGGCAGCGGGCCGCCGCCTCGCCGACCAGTTGCACCTTGCGGTCCAGCAGTCGCGGCATGTCCCCGCCCACCGCCTTCGGCCAGAAGAACTGGAGCTGCCGCAGCGCGGCGGAGTGGAACGTGCGCGCCTGCACCCCGCCCGCCCCGAGCTGCCGCAGCCGGCCGCGCATCTCGCCCGCCGCACGGTGGGTGAAGGTGACCGCCAGGACGCTGGACGGCTGAAGTATGCCCGCGCGCACCCCGTAGGCGATGCGGTGCGTGATCGCCCGCGTCTTGCCCGTGCCGGCCCCGGCCAGCACGCACACCGGGCCGTGCAGGGCCGTGGCCACCTCACGCTGCTCGGGATCCAGCCCGTCGAGCACCGCGTCGGCGTCCCGCGGCGGAGCCGGGAACTGGCTCGCCCCCGGGGCGTGCGGGAAGAGGGAGGAGTGCGTTGCTGCTGTCACCCTGCCATGCTGCCAGGTCGCCCGGGACGGACGGGACGGTTGTCCACAGCCCCGAGCCCCCGGTCGTACTGATGCGGCCCTCTGTGGACAGCTGCGCCCCCGCGCTCTGGCCCTCCGCCTACGGTCTCTCCCAACAGACGTCGGCCGACGGCGTCCGATGCATGCGTCCGGCGATCGCCACCGGCGCATGCGTTCGGCGATCGCGGCCGGCGGTCGACGGTCGCGTCGACGGACAGGTTCGACGGTCACGTCCGGCCAGGCGTCCGTCCGGGAGGGAAGGGAGGTGGCGGGGCGGGGGAGGTGGAGGAGGCGGAGG
>NZ_PVLV01000567.1 GCF_002982015.1 Streptomyces solincola | reverse complement strand
GGGGCGGAGTCTGGCCGGCCGGAGGGTTGCGGCGCTGCTCCTCTGCCAGACGCCGGCGCTCCGCGTGCTCGCGGTGCGCCAGCTCTTCCGAGCGACGGACCTCCTCCGCCATCGCCTCGTCGTACGCCCGGTTCAGGGTGCGCTGATGGCGCCGCTGCTCCATCCCCGGCGTCTGGAGCCAGCCGCTGTCGGTGTAGCTCCACTTGTGCTTCCCCATCAGCCGTTCCTCGAGGCTGAAGAGGGAGGGGAAGGCCGCGTTGATGATGGCCCACCCGGTGACCATGGGGACGATCTCGGCCTTGAAGCTGGTGAACTCGGACTTGAGTCCGTTGAGCTCGGTCGGAATCCTCCACTTCCAGTCCGCGAAGAGCTGCTCTTCCTTGGCGTCCTCTTCTTCCTTCTTCTTCTTCGCGGCGGCCGCGATCTGCTCCTTGTGAGCCGATACCGCGGCGTCGATCTGCTTCTGGACTTCAGCCGACGTCGTGACGCCCTTTTCGCCCTTGGCTATTCCGTGTGCGGCGAGCGTCGCTTCCAGTTCCGCTGGGGTGACGTAGTCCTCGGCCACAGGGAGCCTCCCGTTTGTGGCGTGGGTTGTAGGCTGCGCACGGCTCGTTAGGGGCATGCGCAACAGGGGGTTTCATGTATCTGGCCTCGGAGGGCCTGCGGACGGCAGCCATGGCGATAGGCATGCTCTGCCTGCCACTCGCCGTCGTCGTCTGCGTGGCGGTTCCCGACCAGCTCCGCGACCGGCGGCTGCGGCGCAGGGGTGTCCAGGCGGACGCCGTCTGCGTCGAGCGAATACGCACCGGAAGTGTCGTCGTGACGGCCATACGCTGCGAGTTCCAGCCGCAGACCGGCGGAACGGTACGGGTGACCGTCAACAGCCCGGTCATTCCACCGGAAGTGGGGCAGGCCCTCAGGGTCGTCTACGATCCGCAGGACCCGAAAACCGCCTCGACCACGCTGCGGCTGCACTCGAACGAGTCCCGCAAGACGTATATCCAGCAGGCGGTGCTCGTGGTCCTCGTGGCCACCGCGGTGGTCCTGGCGCTCCTCAGCTGAAGAACCGCGCCAGCTCCGCCGGGCTCAGCGGCTCCGGTTCCGGTTCGGGGACCGCGGCCGGCTCGGCCGGGGCGGGGGCGCCGCGGCGGTCGCCGTCGCCCGGCCTCGGTACCGGGACGGGGCGCTCCGGGGGTTCGGCGTCCTCGTCGGAGTGGACGGAGGCGAACATCCAGTTGGCGGCGGCGAGGTGGTCCACCACAGCGGCGAGCAGGTAGTCCCCGGTGTTCCACTCCGCGGCCTCGCCGTCGGTCTCGCTCAGCAGCGCGCTGTCCCGGGGCAGGTGCCTGATCAGCACCGCGAGCCGGCGGGTGGAGAGCCGGTCGCGGTGCCAGTCGAGCAGGTCGACGCCGTAGTGGCGCAGCAGGTCGGCTTCCAGGGCCTCGGCGTGTTCGGTGACGAACTCGTCGAGGCTCAGCCTTCCCCCAGGCCGAGCCCGGTTTCCTTGCCGTACGCCTCCAGGATGGCGGCGATGTCCTGCATGGTGACGTCGTGCTTCTCGAAGCGGGCGAACTGCTTGGCGCCCAGCAGCAGCTTGAGCAGTCCGTCCACGTCGTTGTCGTCCAGCGCGCGCAGCCCCTTGGCGGTGGCCCGGGACAGCTCGGTGGGCAGCTCGAAGGTGTCGCCGTCCAGGTCGAACGACCAGTTCTGCCCGAGGGCCTCCATGCGCTGTGCGCGGGCGGCGTTGACGTCGAACGAGGCCATGGATGTGTCTCCGTGTGTGTGGTGGGGCGGGGAGGGGGAGGAA
>NZ_PVLV01000566.1 GCF_002982015.1 Streptomyces solincola | reverse complement strand
ACGTCTCGTGGGCTCGGAGATGTGTATAAGAGACAGGTCATGGGCGGTCAGTCTTCCGTGTTCAGTTCCTCGTAGGCGGCCGGGTCGGAGTCGTGGAAGAGGCGGTACCAGGCGTCGAGCCGGCTGCCCTGGAAGGCGCCCATCCGGCCGAGGATCTCGCGGGCGAAAGCGACCGGCTCGGTCGGCCCGGCGGTGATCAGGTCGCCGTCGGTGACCGCGTCGGCGTCCTGGTAGTGCTTGCCGCCCGCGTACCCGCTCTGGGCCAGGTAGAAGGAGATGGCACTGGTGTGGGTGCGGTCGTCCAGCAGTCCCTCGCGGGCGAGGCCGAGGGTGGCGCCGCAGATCGCCGCGACCGGGACGCCGGCGTCGAGGAAGGCGCGGGCGGTGGCGGCGAAGGGGGCCAGGTCGTCCCCGGCGTCCCAGAGGTCGGCGCCGGGGAGGATCAGCAGGGAGCTGTCCTCGGGGCGCAGCTCGGCGAGGGCGAGGTCGGGGGTGATGCGGAGCCCGCCGACGGAGGTGACATGGTCGGTGCCGGGGCCGACGGTGCGGATGTCGTAGCCGGAGCGGGCGAGCCAGGCGGTGGCGTGGCCGGGCTCCCAGTCGGCGAGCGTGTCGTAGACGGCGAGGTGGACGGGCTTGCGGGCGTCCGTGGGCGGGGTGGCGGAGCTGGTCATGGCTGCCTCCTCGGTGGCTGATGACATAATGCTGTCATGAAGGCAGGATGCTGTCAACGGGTGGACGGGGGTGGGATTCGCCGTAGGTTCCTCCAGGCGGTGCGGGTGGTGTCCTTCGGAGGACGACACCCTGCCGAACCAGCCGGTTTCCGCCATACAAGATGGCCATACCGGCACCCCGGCACGGTCCCTACCCTGGCCCGCATGACCCCTCTGACCCCTCAGCCCGATCCGCAGGCCGGGGCGGCCGTCAAGGCCGCCGACCGCGCGCACGTGTTCCACTCCTGGTCAGCCCAGGGCCTGATCGACCCGCTCGCCGTCGCCGGCGCCGAGGGGGCGTACTTCTGGGACTACGACGGGAACCGCTATCTCGACTTCACCAGCGGCCTCGTCTACACCAACATCGGGTACCAGCACCCGAAGGTCGTCGCGGCCATCCAGGAGCAGGCGGGGAAGCTGGCGACGTTCGCGCCGGCCTTCGCCGTGGACGTGCGGTCCGAGGCCGCCCGGCTGATCGCCGAGCGCACTCCGGGCGACCTGGACAAGGTCTTCTTCACCAACGGCGGGGCCGAGGCGGTCGAGAACGCCATCCGGATGGCCCGGCTGCACACCGGGCGCACCAAGGTGCTGTCCGCCTACCGCTCGTACCACGGCGCCACCTCCACCGCGATCAACCTCACCGGTGACCCGCGCCGCTGGGCGTCGGACACCGCGTCCTCCGGCGTCGTCCACTTCTGGGGCCCCTTCGCGTACCGCTCGCCGTTCTACGCGGCGGACGAGGCGCAGGAGTGCGAGCGGGCGCTCGCGCACCTGGAGGACACCATCGCCTTCGAGGGGCCCGGGACGATCGCGGCGATCATCCTGGAGACCGTCCCCGGCACCGCCGGGATCATGGTCCCGCCGCCCGGGTACCTGGCCGGCGTCCGCGAGCTGTGCGACCGGCACGGGATCGTCTTCGTGCTGGACGAGGTCATGGCGGGCTTCGGGCGGACCGGGGCGTGGTTCGCGGCCGACCACTTCGGTGTCGTGCCCGACCTGCTGACCTTCGCCAAGGGCGTCAACTCCGGTTACGTGCCGCTGGGCGGCGTCGCCATCTCGGGCGAGATCGCGGCGACCTTCGACAAGCGGCCGTACCCCGGCGGACTGACCTACTCCGGGCACCCGCTGGCCTGCGCCGCGGCGGTGGCGACCATCGAGGCCATGGAGGAGGAGAAGGTCGTCGAGCAGGCCGCCCGGTTGGGCGAGCACGTCCTCGGCCCCGGGCTGCGGGAGCTGGCCGAGCGGCACCCCTCGGTCGGCGAGGTGCGCGGCCTGGGCGCGTTCTGGGCGCTGGACCTGGTGCGCGACCGGGAGACCCGCGAGCCGCTGGTGCCGTACAACGCCGCCGGCGAGGCGAACGCGCCGATGGCCGCGTTCGCCGCGGCCTGCAAGAAGAACGGGCTGTGGCCGTTCGTCAACATGAACCGCACCCACGCGGTGCCTGCCTGCAACATCACCGAGGCGGAGGCGAAGGAGGGCTTGGCCGCCCTGGACGCCGCCCTGTCGGTGGCGGACGAGCACACCACCGGCTGAGCGGCGCACCACCGGTCGACCGGCACACCACCGGGTCGACCGGCACACCACCGGTCGACCGGCACACCACCGGGTCGACGAGCACACCACCGGCTGACGAGCAGGCCGAAGGCCGACCGCGCCGGATTCGGGTACCGGCCACCGGCCAGCGGCCGCCGGGTACCGGTCACCGGATCCGGATACCGGCGGGAGACTTCCGTCACGGGTCCGCGGCCCCCTCCGCACACTCGCTTAAAGTGTCCGCAACCGTGCAGGAGGGGGCCCCGTCATGCCCGCGAGCGGAGCCGTCACCCGCAGCACTCTGCGCCAGCAGATCGCGGACGCGCTCCGTGAGGAAGTGCTCGCGGGGCGTCTCGGCCCCGGCGAGGTGTTCACCGTCCGGCAGATCGCCGAGCAGTACGGGGTGTCCGCCACCCCGGTGCGCGAGGCGCTGGTGGACCTCACCGCGCAGGGGCTCCTCGACTGCGACCAGCACCGCGGCTTCCGCGTGCACCGCTTCTCGGTGGAGGACTACCGGGGCATGGTCGAGGCCCGCGCCCTGGTGGTGGACGGTGTCTTCCGCAAGCTGGGCGCGCCCGGCGCGGACCGGGGCGCGGCGGCGGTTCCCCCGCCGGCCCGCTCCCCGGAGGCGGCGAGCACCGGAGGTGGCGGGAGCGCCGGCCCCGGTGGGGGAGTGCGGCGGGAGATCGTCACCGCACCGCCGTACGGGGCGAGGCTGGTGTCCGTGCGGCGGCGCGGCGAGGAGGCGGCGCGCGCCGCCCGGGCCGGTGAGCTGGACATCCTGATCGGCTACGACCTGCGGTTCTGGCGGGAGCTGAGCGGCTTCGTCGCCAACGCCTACATCGTCGACTTCCTGCACCGGCTGCGCGTCCAGGCGTGGGTGTTCGCCGTGCCGCACCTGCGTGCCGACCCGCGGGGCGAGCGGTGGCTGTGGAGCGGGCACGAGGAGCTGGTGGCCGCGGTCACCCTCGCCGACCCGGACGCGGTCGGCTCGGTCATGGACGCGTACAACGCGCATGCGCTGCGCTGGGCCGACCACCTGGACGCGCTCGGCCGCGCCGGCCGCTGAGCGCGCGCGGGCGACCGGGCCCGCACGCGGCTACGGCCCCGCCCCGGTGGGTATGTGACGGGGATCGACGGGCCTCCGGCGCCCGCACCGCCCGGCTCCGTACCGCGCACTACGCTGTCCCGACCGCGACCAGAGGAGAGCGAGTACCCCTTGGCCTGTGACCTGTGGTTGGTCCCCCTCGTCGACGTCCTGTGCCACAGCCCCGACAACCCGTTCGCGGAGGAGATCGCCGCGTACGACCACGCGCTGACCGAGGCCGGGCTGCCGCCGGTGCCGGTCTTCGCCTATATGCCGGGCCTCTCCGGCGACGTCGCGCCGGTGGCCGGCTTCGACTACGACGCGTTGCACTTCCTGCGCCGCGCCTACCTGCTCCGGCTCTGCGGACTGGCCGTCACCCCGGTCGACGAACTGGGCGGCGACTACGAGCAGTTGCTGGAGATGTTCGAGTCCACCGCCCAGCAGTCGCACCTGGTGTGGCACTACGACCACGCCGGCGCGTACGTGCCGGTCGACTTCCCCGCCCCGCTCTCCACCGACGAGCTGCTGGCCGGCGGCGGACCGCTCGGTTCCGCGCACGGCCTGCTGCGCGAGCTGGAGTACGTGGCCCCCTCGATCGGCATCGACCCGGCCAGCCCGCCCGCCGCGCCCCGGCCCGCGGAGC
>NZ_PVLV01000565.1 GCF_002982015.1 Streptomyces solincola | reverse complement strand
CGTCCCGGGGGCGGCGGGGGCCGCTTACCGTGGGCGGGACGTCGGGACGGGGAGGTAGTCGGTGGGTACGTGGGTACGGACGTTCCACGCGGTGCGGGAGGCGCGGGCGCGGGTGGTGTGCTTTCCGCACGCGGGCGGTGCGGCCAGCGCGTACCACAAGCTGTCGGCGGGGCTGGCGCAGACCGGCGTGCAGGCGGTCGCAGTGCAGTACCCGGGGCGGCAGGACCGCTTCCGGGAGAGCTGCGCGGAGCGGCTGGAGACCGTGGTGGACGCCGTGCTGGCGGAGCTGTCGGAGGCGTACGACGACGGGGCGCCGCAGGCGTTGTTCGGGCACAGCATGGGGGCGGTGATCGCGTTCGAGGCGGCGCGGCGGCTGGAGGCGGAGGGGCGCGGCCCCTCGGTGCTCTTCGTGTCGGGCCGGCAGGCGCCCTCGCTGCCCTGGCCGCCGCCGGGGACGCGGTCGCTGCGGGACGCCGACGACGCGGAGCTGGTGCGCGAGCTGACGGCGCTGTCCGGCGACACGGCCGCCGCGCTGGCCCACCCGGAGCTGCTGGCCTTCGCGCTGCCGGCGCTGCGGGGCGACTACCGGATGCTGGAGGACCACCGGTACGTGCCGGGGCCCCGGCTGTCCTGCCCGGTGGTCGCGCTGGCCGGGGACCAGGACCCACGGGTGGAGGTGGCGAACGTCGCCCGGTGGGAGGAGGAGACCCGGGGCGGGTTCGGGATGCGGGTGCTGCCCGGTGGGCACTTCTTCGTCCAGGAGCAGGTGGACGAGGTGGTGAAGGCCGTCGCGGGACGGATGTGAGCCGCCGCACCGGCCCCTGACCGCCCTGGGTAGGGTCGGGGGCGAGCGGCCGGAACCAGGGAGTGGACGTGGACGACGAGCAGGGGGGCCGTACGCCCGAGGCCGACGGCGTCGCGAGACCCCAGGCGGCCGCCCCCGGTCGCCGACGGGCCTACCGCCTGGCGCTCGTCGGCGTCCCCGTCGCCGTCGCCGCCTCCCTCGTCCTCACCTTCCTCTTCTCCGGGGACGGGGTGGGCGTGCCCCCGCCC
>NZ_PVLV01000564.1 GCF_002982015.1 Streptomyces solincola | reverse complement strand
GCCCGGGGGCGGTGGTCAGCAGGCCGCCGAGCACGGCCAGCGCGACGGCCGTCGCGGTCCGCGTCCGAGGGGCCGGCGGCCACAGCCCCCGGCGGCCGGATCCGGCGGCCCGGTCCGCCACACGTGCGTCCGCCGCACGGCCGTCCGCCGCACGGCTGTCCGTCATCCGGCCCGCCGCAAGGCTGCCTGTCGCCCGGCCTGCCGCAAGGCCGTCCGCCGCCCCGCCTGCCCCACGGCTGTCCGCCTTCCGGCTGTCCGCCGTCCGGTCCGCCTTCCGGCTGTCCGCCGCAAGGCCATCCGCCGCCCCGCCTGCCCCACGGCTGTCCGCCGCCCGGCCTACCTCCCGGCCGTCCGCCGCACGGCCGTCCGTCTCGCCGCCGTGCGCGTCGCCCTGGGCGGCCGCGTGCGGGTGCTCCGTCCGTCCGGCGCGCTGTGCGCGGCCGATGCGCCCGAACCCCACGCGCGTCTCCCTCGTCTTTCCCTGTGCGGCGAGTAGCGTGGCCGGTGGCCGGGCCCGCCCGGGTTCCGGCCGGCTCTCCGGCTGTCGGCGGGGCGCCGGGCCGGGGGTCCGAGCCCGGCGACATGCCGGTCGCGAGCCCACCACCGAGTCGCCGAGGGTGTCAATGCGCGTGACCGTCATGTCGTATTTGCCCGCCGGGCAGTGGGATGCCGACCGCCGCAGGACGTCCTGCGGCGCCGGTGCGGATCGCGGCCGGTCACCCGGACGGCGGCTTGCGGACATCGGCGGCGCCGCTGTGACACACGTGACAAACTGCGGATGGTCTGCCGCCGACGGGGTAGGGCTGCTGTGTCCCACCGTCACCCCACAACGGAGGCCACCGTGACCGCGTCCGCTCAGCTCCTGCTCTCCGCCCTGTCCGAGCAGGCCCTCTCCAAACAGGTTCCGGACCAGAGTGCCCGAAGGGTCGTCGCGCACACCTCGCACTCCGGTCCGGACTCCCACCGCCCCGCCGGCGCCCGCGCCACCGCCGTCACCATGCCCGAGGCCGTCACCGCCCCCGAGGCCGGCCCGCACGCCCCGATGGTCCCCCTCACCAGTGAGCCCCCGCTGGCCGACGCCGCGCCGCTCACCAGCGAACCCGCCTACACCGAGAGCACTCCGCTGACCAGCGAGCCCACCGCCTACGCCGCGGCCGGCGGACCGGAGTCCCCAGGAGCCTGAATTGACCCTAGCCCGGCTCGCCGCGCTGCACGGTGTCGCCACCGAGTACTCCCCGTCGGCAGGCGTCACCGTCCCGGTCCCCGACGCCACGGTGGTCGAGGTGCTCGCCGCCCTGGACGTCGACGCCGCCACCCCCGAGGCCGTGCGGGCGTCGCTGGCCGATGCCGAGGCCGCCGAGGCCGCCCGGCTGCTGCCGCCCGTGCTCGTCGTCTGGCAGGAGCAGCCGGCGGGCCCCGCCGTGTCGCCGCCGGAGCGGGCCGGGCAGTTCACCGAGCGCGCCGGGCAGCCGCCGGAACGGACCGGGCGGGCCCACGACCGCGCCGGGGTGAGGGCGGCCGGCGGGGCGGAGCTGCCCGCCGCCCTGGCCGCGCCGCCGCCGGGCGCCGAGCTGACCGTCACCACCGAGTCCGGCGACGAGGTCTCCGGCACCCCGCGCTGGGAGCGGCTGCCGCTGGGCGTGCACCGGCTGCGCGCCCGCGCCCGGGACGGCCGGGTCTCGCACAGCACCCTGATCGTCGCCCCCGCCCGCGTACCGCAGCCGCCGGGCCGGGGGTACGGGCTGCTGGTGCAGCTCTACTCGCTGCTGTCGGCCCGCTCCTGGGGCATGGGCGACCTCGGCGACCTCGTCGAGCTGACCAACTGGGCCGGGCGCACCCTGGGCGCCGACTTCGTGCAGGTCAACCCGTTGCACGCGGCCGTACCCGGCACGCCCACCGACCCCTCCCCGTACCGCCCCTCC
>NZ_PVLV01000563.1 GCF_002982015.1 Streptomyces solincola | reverse complement strand
GCCCTCGGCCGCCCCCGCCACGCCCGGCGCCGTGGCGCCGGGCGTGGCGGGGGCGGCCGAGGGCGACGACGAGGAGGCGGCGGGCGCCATGCCGGCGTCCTTGGCACCCGACCCGCCGTTGCAGGCGGTAAGGGAGAGGGCGGCGATCGCGGCGGTCGCGGCGGCGGTCAGCAGACGGGTGCGGGAGGTACGGGCGTTCGACACGAGGGTGAGTCCCTTCGGTGCTGCGGTGGTGTGGTGCTTGGATGACCGAAGCTTGTGCGGTGATCCGTCCCACCTGCCACGGACACCGGGCAGTTGGGGACGGTGGAACGCCGGAACGGGCTGTGACCAGCAAGAACACCAGCGGCCTGGAACGCGGGAATGGGACGCGCCGGGCCGCACGGGGAAGGGGAACGCGGTGGCAGGGGCCAGGGGAGCGGCAGGGGCGGACGGGGAGGCGGAGGCTTTCGCGGAGTTGCTGCGCGGGCTGAAGGAGCGCTCGGGACTGAGCTACGGGGCGCTCGCCAAGCGATTGCACATGAGTACGTCGACGCTGCACCGCTACTGCAACGGCACCGCCACGCCGGCCGACTACGCGCCGGTCGAGCGGCTCGCCCGGGTCTGCCGGGCGCGCCCCGAGGAGCTGGTGGAACTGCACCGCCGCTGGATCCTGGCGGACGCGGCGAGAGGGCGTAAGGCGGCGGGGGGCGCAGCGGCGGCGGGCGCGGCGGGTGCGGGTGCGGCGGCGAACGCGGCCGCCGGCCCCGTACCGGACGAGGACGCGCCCACCGGCCCCGTAGCGGACGAGCGCGCGGCTGCCGGTGGCGTACCCGACGCACCGGCAGCCCCGCTCCCGCTTGCCGAGGCGGCTCCGGCCGGGGCGGCGGGGCCCGGCCGGCGGCGTGCCGCGCTGGTCGCGGCGGCGGCGGCCGTGCTGGGCACGGTCGTACTGGCGGTGAACCTGCCTGCCTCCTCGGGGGGCGACGGGCGGGAGACGGTCTCCGGTCCGGTGGCCGAGTCCGGGGGCGCGGCCACCGGGCGGCCGGACGGCGAGCGGCCCGCCCCGTCGGGCAGCCCCTCCCCCACGCCGTCCGGATCCGTCTCGGGCTCCCCGTCGCCGTCCCGGAGCCCGGGGGCGGACGGGCCGTCTGCCTCGGCCTCGGCGTCGGAGCCGAAGCCGGCGGCCCCGGAGGGCGGGAACGGGGGCGGGGCCGAGCCGCAGGGCGGCGCGTCGGTGAACGTCGCCGTGCGGCCGTTCGTCTACGACGGCCCGTGCAGCCAGCACTTCCTGGTGCAGAGCGAGCCCGCGCAGGTGGGTCCGCCGGCCGCGACCGAGCAGGACGCCCCGCGCTGGGCCGCCGCCTACGGAGCGGTGTCGGCCGGGGAGCAGCGGATCGCGGTCAACCTCCAGGGCACCGGCAGGCAGACCGTGGTGCTGGACTCGCTCCAGGTGCGGGTGGTCTCCAAGGGCGCGCCGCCCGCCTGGAACGACTACGCGATGGGCTCGGGCTGCGGCGGCCAGGTCGAGCGCAGGTCGTTCGACGTGGACCTGGACGCCGGCAGCCCGGTCGCCGTGCCGAAGAACGGCCAGCCGGACTTCCCGTACGGCGTCACCGAGTCCGACCCGCTGCAATTCCATGTCACCGTGCGCACCCGGGCGCACGACGTGCGCTGGGACCTCACCCTGAAGTGGTCCAGCGGCGACCGGCAGGGCACGGTGCACATCGACGACGACGGCAAGCCGTTCCGTACCAGCGGCGCGGCCGGGCGGCCGGCCTACCACTACCCGCTGGGCGGCGGCGAGTGGATCCGGGAGGAGCCGCAGGGCGCGCAGGTCCCCTAGGGCTCCTCTCGGGGGCTCTGGTCCGCCGGGTGCATGCCGTGCTCGCCGAGCAGCCTGCCGCGGCGGGAGAGCAGGAAGCGCTTGAAGGCGGCGACCGGCTGGGTGTCGGGGTGGCCGTCCAGCCAGGCGACGCCGATCTCGCGGGCGGCCCGGGGCGCGGTCACGGTCAGCTCGACGACGCCGGGTCGGGGCACGGCGGGCGGCGGCAGGAGGGCGACGCCGAGGCCGGCGGCGACCAGGCCGCGCAGCGTCTCGGCCTCCTCGCCCTCGAAGGCGACCCGCGGGGTGAAGCCGGCCTCGGCGCACAGCGCGTCGGTGATGCGGCGCAGCCCGTAGTTGGCCTCCAGGGTGACGAAGGCCTCGTCGGCGGCCTCGGCGAGGCGGACCCGTTTGCGGCGGGCGAGGCGGTGTTCGTCGGGGACGACCAGGCGCAGCCGCTGTTCGTCGAGCCGGCGGGTGACCAGGTCGGGGGCGTCGGGGACGGGGGAGGTCAGGCAGAGGTCGAGCTCGCCGGCGCGCAGCCGTTCGATCATCGCCTCGCCGTAGTTCTGCACCAGGGTGAAGCGGACCTTGGGGTGGTCGACGCGGAAGGCGCGGATCAGCGCGGGGACGGTCTCCGAGCCCATGGTGTGCAGGAAGCCGAAGGCGACCCGCCCGGCGGCCGGGTCGGCGTCGGCGCGTACGGTGTCGGCGGCCCGTTCCACCTCGGCGAGGGCGCGTTCGGCCGCGGCGAGGAAGGAGCGGCCGGCCGGGGTGAGGGCGACGGTGCGCCCGCGCCGGGCGAACAGCGCGACGCCGAGGTCGGCTTCGAGCCGGACCATGGCCCGCGACAGCGTCGACTGGGGGACGCCGAGGTCCTGCGCGGCGCGGGTGACGTGCTCGTGGCGGGCGACCGCGGCGAAGTAGGAGAGCCTCGGCGCGAGCAGCAGGCCCATGTCTTCTTCGTTACCGTCCGGTGACAGCCACGGCGGTGAGCTGTTGTTATGCACCATGGGAACGATTACAGCAGTTCCATGCATTGGACGCATGAGTCGGCCGCGCCTACGTTCGAGGCATGCCTTCCGCAAGTACCGCGGTGTCCACCACCGCACGTGTGGACGCCGACTCCCGCCTTGCCCCCGGACGACCCGGCTACCGCCGCACGAGCCTCGCGCTGTTCGCGGCCGGCCTCGCCGTGTTCGCCCTCCTCTACTCCACCCAGGCCCTGCTGCCGGACGTCTCCGCCGCCTACGGGGTGAGCGCGTCCACCGCGAGCTGGACCGTGTCCGCGGCCACCGGCGCGCTGGCGCTGTGCGTGCTGCCGCTGAGCGCGCTGTCGGAGCGGTTCGGCCGCCGGGCGATGATGACCGGCTCGCTCGCGGTCGCGGTGGCGATCGGCCTGCTGACGCCGTTCGCCCCGTCCATCGAGTCGCTGGTGGCGCTGCGCGCGGTGCAGGGCGCGGCGCTGGCCGGGGTGCCGGCCTCGGCGATGGCGTACCTGGCGGAGGAGGTCCGGCCCAGGGCGCTGGTCGCCGCGATCGGGCTGTTCGTGGCGGGCAACTCGATCGGCGGGATGAGCGGCCGGGTCGTCACCGGCTGGGCCGCGCAGCTCTGGGGCTGGCGGGCCGGGGTCGCCGCGGTCGGGCTGATGGCCGCGGTGTGCGCGGTGGCGTTCCGGCTGCTGCTGCCGAAGGCCCGGCACTTCACCCCGGGCACCGGCAGCCCGGCGGCGCTGGCGCGGACGGTGAAGGCGCATCTGTCGGATCCGCTGCTGCTGCGGCTGTACGCGATCGGCGCGCTGTTCATGACGGTGTTCGGCGCGGTGTACACGGTGATCGGCTACCGGCTGGTCGAGGAGCCGTTCTCGCTTCCGCAGGGCGTGATCGGCTCGGTGTTCCTGATCTACCTGGTGGGCACCTTCTCCTCGGCGGCGGCCGGGAAGCTGGTGGCGCGGCTGGGGCGGCGCGGCGCGCTGTACCTGGCGGTGACCGCCACCGCGGCCGGGCTGCTGCTCTCGCTGGCGGAGACGCTCACCGGGGTGCTGGCCGGGCTGGTGCTGATCACGGCCGGCTTCTTCGCCGGGCACGCGGTCGCCTCCTCCAGCGTCAGCCGCACCGCCGCCCACGGGCGGGCGCAGGCGTCGGCGCTGTACCAGTCGGCGTACTACCTGGGCTCCAGCGCCGGCGGCACGCTCGGCGCGGTCGCCTTCCACGCCGGCGGCTGGGCGGGCACCGTGCTGCTGGGTCTGGTCGCCGTCCTCGGCGTGGTGTCGGTCACGCTGTACGGCACCCACCGGGCCCGCGTCGAACTGAGGGCCGAGGAGCGCGAGCGCGCCCGGAAAAACGGCCGGGAAACGTACAACCACACCGGCTCTCCCAGCGTCCTACGGGCATAGCAGTGCTTTTGCCGGCATGGCGGGCCCCCGACCGGGGCAGCCACCACCGGCCGGGGGGCAGCATCCGCAACCCGTAGCACAGACAACCTCGGAGGGGGGACGGACGTGGCCGCGATACGCAGACGCACGGCCGCTTCGCTGGCGGTGGCCGGGATGGTCATCCCGTTGACGGCGGCGCTCGGCGCCGCACCCGCCCAGGCGGCGTCCTGTACGACGTCGACCGGGCCGCACCAGAAGCAGGTCGAGAAGTTCCTGGGCCGCACGGCCGACGGCCGGCAGTCGGCCGCCGACTGCAAGGCGATCCAGGGCTTCCAGAAGAAGCACGGCATCACGCCGACCATCGGCTTCGCCGGGCCGCTGACCTGGCAGACGATGAACACGATGATCCAGCAGAAGGCCGCCGGCAAGACGCCGAACGCCGCCGGCAAGTGCCCGACCGACAAGGGCCGGATCGCCTGCGTGGACCTCACCCGGCAGTTGTCCTGGGTGCAGGACGGCAAGAAGCTGGTGTACGGCCCGGTGCCGGTGCGCACCGGCAAGAAGGCCACCCCGACCCGCACCGGGGCCAAGAAGGTCTACTACCGCAGCGCCAACCACTGGTCGACGCTGTACAAGGTGTGGATGCCGCACTCGCAGTTCTTCGACGGCGGCCAGGCGTTCCACGCCGCCGACAAGTCGATGTGGAACCCGCCCGGTTCGGGCGGCTGCGTCAACATGACCCGCACCGACGCCAAGAAGTACTGGGACCTGCTGAAGAACGGCGACGACGTCTTCGTCTACGGGCGCAAGCCCGGGACGTGACACGGCCGCGGGGCAGGCAGGCGAGCAGGGGAAGGGGCCCGGGTCTCCGGGCCCCTTCCGCGTGCGTGCGCCGGTCGCGGTCAGCCGGCCCAGCGGCCGGTCAGGAAGGCGTACGCGAGCGCCGCCGACAGCGGAACGGTCAGGCACAGCCAGGCGGTGGTGAAACGGGGCCTGCGCAGGCTGAGCGCCGCCAGACCGATCCACAGCGGCCACCACAGCAGGGTGGAGCGGGGCACGGACGTGTACCAGAACGAGGTGCCCAGTGCCCACAACGTCGCCGCCAGATAGACGCTTTCCGGCCACTGCCGCCGCCACAGCAGTACGCCGAGCAGCACGAGCCCGCCGGTCATTGCCAGCAACTCCGCCTGGGACGTGAGCGCGTAGCCGGTGGCGTACGCCTCGCCGAAGGCCGCCTGCCAGGTGTGCGCCCACGCCTCCCACGGCGGGTGGAAGTCCCGGTACCAGCCGCGCTCCTGGGCGTGCTTCCAGGCCATCCAGTCGCCGGTGTGCAGATACAGGTAGGCGGTGTACGCGGCGGGCGGCAGCGCGCACAGCAGCAGCCAGGGCGCCTGGCGCCACGGGCGGCGGGCGGTCAGCAGGAACTGCGCGAGCAGCGCGGCGGCGAGGAACAGCCCGCTGACCCGCACGGTGGCGGACAGCGCCGTCAGCACGGCGGCCTGCGGCCAGGCGCCGCGCCGGGCGGCCAGCCAGGCCGGCAGCGCCAAGGCCAGGAACAGCGCCTCGGTGTAGCCGGCCGCCAGGAACACCGCGCACGGCGAGAGCAGGAAGAACAGCACGGTGCGCCGGGGTCCGGCGGCGCCCGTGTCCGGCAGGTAGGAGCGGGCGAGCCGGGCCAGCGCCACCACGGCCACCGCGCCCGCGGCCAGCGACACCAGCAGCCCGGCGGCCGGCCAGTGCGGGACCACCGCGTGCACCGCGCGCAGCACCGTCGGGAAGCCGGGCAGGAACGCCTCCCGGTTGTCCCAGCCGTCCGTCCCCGGACCGGCCCCGCCGGGGAAGTAGCCGTCGCGGGCGATCTTCAGGTACAGGCCCCAGTCCCACTGCTCGAACGCCGCCAGGAACGGGCCGGCGTCGCGGGCGTCGCGGTCGGCGGGGAACAGCCGGCGCGCGCAGTAGGCGGTGACGGCCAGCGCCAGCCGGGTCACCAGGTAGAGCCAGAGCGCCTCCCGGTCCGCGGGCCCCGGCCACCGTCCGCGCCGGGCGGGCGGTGGCCGGGGCCCGCGGGCCGGGGGGCGCTCTTGCTCTACCT
>NZ_PVLV01000562.1 GCF_002982015.1 Streptomyces solincola | reverse complement strand
GGGCCACGGTGGGCGGCGGGATCGCGGGGGTGATCGCGCTGCTGCTGGGGCTGTTCTTCGGAGTCGGCCCGGAGGAGCTGGGGCTGTCCGAGGGGAGCCCCGAGCCGGCGGCCAGCTCCACGGCGGCGGAGGGGGTCGCGGCCTCCTGCCGCCGGGGATCGGACGCCAACGCGCGGGAGGACTGCCGGATCGTCGGGGTGGTCAACAACGTGCAGGACTACTGGCGGGCGGAGTTCACCCGGCGCGGCGGCCGGTACCAGGACGCCCGGACGGTGCTGTTCAGCGAGCGGGTGGGCACCGCGTGCGGGACGGCGACCTCGGTGGTGGGGCCGTTCTACTGCCCGGGCGACGCGCGGGTCTATCTGGACCTGGACTTCTTCGGCGAGCTGCGGTCGCGGTTCGGGGCGCGCGGCGGGCCGTTCGCCCAGGCGTACGTGGTGGCGCACGAGTACGGCCACCACGTGCAGGACCTGACCGGGACGCTGCGCCGGGCACAGGACGGCCGGCAGGGCGCGGGCAGCAACGCGGTGCGGGTGGAGCTCCAGGCCGACTGCTACGCCGGGGTGTGGGCGCGGCACGCGACGACGGCGCCGGACGAGCGGACCGGCCGCCCGGTGCTGTCGGAGCTGACCGAGGAGGACGTCCGGGACGGTCTGGACGCGGCGGCCGCGGTGGGCGACGACCGCATCCAGGAGCGGCTACAGGGGCGGGTGACCCCGGAGAGCTGGACGCACGGTTCGGCGGAGCAGCGGCAGGGATGGTTCGCGACCGGCTACCGGACGGGTGACCTGGCGCGCTGCGACACCTTCCGCTGAGGTCCGCCGCGCGCGGATCCCGTCCGGGAGGCGTTGTCGGTGGGGGGTGCCAGACTGGGAGTCGTCGGTGATCCACGTCACAGCGCGAGGGTCGGCGCTGGGCGAGTGCGGGAGGAGTGATCGGTATGGCGCAGGCGGCGACGATCAGCCCGACGCTGCTTTACGAGGACCCCAGGGCCGCCATCCGGCTGCTGGTGGACGGCTTCGGATTCCGGGAGCTGGCGGTGTACGAGGGGGAGGACGGCTCGGTGGTCCACGCCGAGCTGGCCGTGGGCGACAGCGTGGTGATGCTGGGGAGCAAGGGGCGGGAGGGGAAGTTCGCCGAGGCGATGGCGGGCGCGGGCCCGGCCGGGATGTACGTGGTGGTGGCGGACGCGGACGCGCACCACGCGCGGGCCGCGGCGTACGGGGTGGAGATCCTGATGCCGCCCGCCGACCAGGAGTACGGCTCCCGCGACTACATGGCCCGGGACGCCGAGGGGAACGTCTGGAGCTTCGGCACCTACGCGCCGCGGATACCGGACTGAGCCGAGCGCGGGCCCCCGGGCCCGCGCGGTGTGCGCGGGCCCGGGGGCGCCGGGCCGGTCAGGAGCCGCCGGTGTGGACCTGGAAGGCGGCCCGGCGGACCGCCTTGGCCAGGGCCGGGTCGGGGTGCGCCGCGGCGAGCGCGACCAGGACCTGGACGGTACGGGGGTGGCCGACCGCGCGGACCTCGTCGAGCAGGGCGGGCACGGTGCCCTGGACGGCCGATTCCAGGTGCCGCACCAGCAGGCTGGTCTCGCCGTGGTCGGCGACGGCGGCGGCGGTGTCCACCCAGAGCCAGGTGGACTCCGCGCGGGTGAGCGTCTCGGCGGCGTCCTCGGGGTCGGCGCCCTCGTACTCGGCCAGCCACAGCAGGGCGTAGGGGCGCAGCGACACCTCCTCGGCGGCCGCGCGGACGTCGGCCTCCGCGGGTGCGCCGACGACCCGCAGCGCCTCGAAGGCGAGGCCGCGCAGCAGGGCGTCCTCGCCGCGGGCGGCGGTGAGCAGCTCGGTGACGGCGCCGCGGACCGGCCGGGCGGCCAGCCAGGCGCGGTACTCGGCGCGGGCCGGGCCGGGGGTGAGCCGGGCGCAGCCGCGCAGCATGTCCTCGGCGGACTGCTCGATGTGGCCGGCCGGGCTCTGCGCGGCGACGCAGATCTGCTCCAGCTTCACCCAGACCGCCCAGTTGCCCAGCGGGGTGAGGGTGGCCTGGCGTTCACCGGTCAGCAGTTCGCCCAGGGTCAGCGCGCCGACCTCGGCCAGTTGCTCCAGCGCCCAGTCGAGCAGGCGGGAGAGGGAGTCGGGACCGGGCGGCGGGGCGGGCGCGGGGCCCTGGGGGACCTCGCAGCGCTCCTCGCGCAGTTCGGCGACGCGCTGCTCCAGCAGGTCGAGCAGCACGGGCACGGCGACCGGTCCGGCGGACAGCTGGAGCAGGGAGAGCACCTGGGGCAGGGCCTCGACCACCTCGGCCACGGCGGTGGGGGCGGTGCCTTCGGGGGCGGGGCGCACCAGGGGCCCGGCGTCGAAGAGGGCGACCCAGCCGCGCAGCACGGCGGAGTCGTCGCGGTCCCAGGCGCGCAGCCGCCAGCCGGGGCGGGCGGTGTCGCCGTGCAGCTCGACCAGTCCGGCGAGGCGGG
>NZ_PVLV01000561.1 GCF_002982015.1 Streptomyces solincola | reverse complement strand
CAGCTCCACCAGCTCCCCGACCAGCCCCTCCAGCCCGCGCCGGTACCCCGTCGCCGCGATCACGGCCTCCGGCGCGATGCGGCTGCCGTCCGCCAGCACCACCTCGCCGCCGTCGAACCCCTCCACCGCGGCGACGACCTCCACCCGCCCGCTCTTCACCGCCGCGATCAGCCCCACGTCCTGCACCGGGATGGCCCCCTCCCGCACCCGCGAGTACAGCCCGGCCCGCGGCCGCGCCAGCCCGTACGCCGACAGGTCCGGCACCGCGACCCGGCTCATCGCGCGCGCCGCCACGTCCACCAGCCTCACCGGCAGCCGGCGCACCAGGATCGCGGTCCGCTGCGCCGGCCAGCCGGCGGTGGACCGGCGCACGATGTGCGGCGCGGTCCGCACCGCCAGTCGCACCCGGCCCGCGCCGCCCTCCGCCAGATCCGCCGCGATCTCCGCCCCGGTGTTCCCGACCCCCACCACCAGCACGTCCTTCCCCGCGTACGGCGCCGGGTTCCGGTACGCGCCCGCGTGCCCCAACTCCCCCTCATACGCGTCGACTCCCGGCCAGTCCGGTATGCGCGCCGTGTGGTTGTAGCCGGTCGCCACGACCACCGCCCGCCCGACCAGCCGCCGCCCCCCACTGGCGTACAGCACCCAGCGCCCGGCGTCGTCCGCCCCGCGCTCGATCCGGGTCACCTCGACGCCGGTCACCACGTCCAGCCGGTGCACCTCGGCGTACTTCTCCAGGTACCGCACGACGTCGTCCCGCTTCACCCAGCGACCGAAGGAGCGCGGCATCTTCAGCCCCGGCAGCCCGGACAACCGCCGGGTGGTGTGCAGCCGCAGCCGGTCGTAGTGCCCGCGCCAGGAGGCCCCGACCGCGTCCGCCTTCTCCAGCACCACCGTCCGCACGCCCCGCCGCCCCAGCTCCGCCGCCACGGCCAGACCCCCGGGGCCCGCGCCGATCACGTACACGGGCGGCTCGGGGTGCGTCGGTTCGGCTATGAGGTCGGTCATGAGGACCAAACGTAACGGCGCGTTCACCCGGTGGGTCTCGGTCGCGAGGGGGTTCGGTTGCGAATAGGTCACGCGAGCGGCGGGTCCTCCTCGTCCGGGGGTGCACAGAGCTGCGCCGTCACGATCTCGTGCAGCACCGCCTCACCCCGCACCCCGCGCACCCGCACGGCGTCGAAGTGCACGCCGGCGAGACGCAGTTGGTGACCGGAGGCGGGGACCCAATCGGGGAGTTTCTCGTTGTTCATGCCTCCGAGCATCGGGGTGTGTGCGTAGCGTGACCAGGGGGACGCGCTCCACTTCACGGCAGAGTGGAAAAGGACGGTGGGGTCTGTGGGATCGGCGAAGGAACCCTCGCACGCGCGCAGGCACGTGGGAGGACTGATCAAGCGCTTCCGGACGCGCAAGAACCTGACGCAGAAGGAGCTGTCCGAGCTGCTGGTGATGTCGGAGTCGCTGCTCGGCGCGTACGAATGCGCCGAGCGCATCCCGTCCGCCCTGTTCCTGAAGGACGCGGACCAGGCCCTGGACGCGGACGGACTGCTGGTCGACTGCATCGAGATGATGGAGGAGGAGACCTATTCGCCGAAGTTCCTGAACTGGAAGCGGACGGAGGCGGAGGCGGCGATCATCAGCGCGTACGAGTGCATGGTGATCCCGGGCCTGCTCCAGACGCCGGAGTACGCCCGGGCCCTGTACCTCTCGCGGGTGCCCGCGTACGACCCCGAAGACCTGGACCGCCATGTCGAGGCCCGACTGGCCCGGCAGGTGGTGCTGGACCGCAAGCCCAAGCCCATCGTCAGCTATGTGGTGGAGCAGGCGGTGTTGGAGCGGGACCTCGGCGGCGCGGCCGTGCTCAAGGAGCAGCTCGACCATCTGCTGGACCTGCTGCGGACCCACCCCAACATCACCGTGCAGGTGATGCCGACTCAGCGCGCCGTCCACGCCGGACTGCACGGCCCCTTCCATCTGCTGAGCACCCCGGAGGGCCGCAATCTGGCCTACACGGAGGGCCAGGGCGGCGATACCTTGATCTCCAGGCCGGAGGAGGTCAACCGGATGATCGAACTCTTCGGCGCGCTGCGGGGCCAGGCCCTGACGCCCTGGGAGTCCGTGGAACTGATCGAGAGGATCGCGGCGAGGCTATGAAGTCCGAACTGACCTGGTTCAAGAGCAGCTACAGCGGCAACGAGGGCGGCGCCTGCGTCGAGGTCGCCTACGAGTGGCGCAAGTCCAGCTACAGCACCAACGAGGGCGGCGCCTGCGTCGAGGTCGCCGCCTGCGCGTGGCGCAAGTCCAGCCACAGCGGCAACGAGGGCGGCGAGTGCGTCGAGGTCGCCGCCTGCGCGCACGCCGTGCACGTGCGGGACTCCAAGGTGACCGACGGCCCCGTCTTCGCGGTCGCCCCGGACGCCTGGGCCGCCTTCGTGGCGGACACCGCGCGCGGCTGACGCCTCACGGCGGCCGGTACGCCGCCACCGGCGGCGCCGCGGCCGCCGCCCCCTCCGCCGGGGCTGCCGGGGGGAGTGGATCTCCGCGGAGGGCGGGTAGCCGGGCTGCCTGGATCGTTCGCCGGAGGGCGGCGGGGAGGGTGG
>NZ_PVLV01000560.1 GCF_002982015.1 Streptomyces solincola | reverse complement strand
CTGAACTGGTTGATCACCAACTTCGTGGACAACACCCCCGGTGTGTCCCACACGGTGGTGGTCTCCGCCGACGGACTCCTGCTGGCGATGTCCGAGGGGTTCCCCCGCGACCGCGCCGACCAGTTGGCGGCGGTGGCCTCCGGCCTCACCTCGCTGACCGCGGGCGCCTCCCGCATCTTCGAGGGCGGCGCGGTCAACCAGACCGTCGTGGAGATGGAGCGCGGCTTCCTCTTCATCATGTCCATCTCCGACGGCTCCTCGCTGGCCGTCCTCGCCCACCCGGACGCCGACATCGGTCTCGTCGGCTACGAGATGGCCCTTCTGGTCGACCGCGCGGGCACCGTCCTCACTCCGGACCTCCGCGCGGAACTGCAAGGCAGTCTTCTCAACTAACAGACAGACCGTGCGTTTCTCGCCACCGCGCCATAAGGTGCGGTGGCGTGGCTCCAACGGGACATGGGGCGCGAAAGGCAGTCGGAGGAGGACACGTGGCAACACCCCCAGGCGGACACCGCCCGTATGACGGTGCTCGGCACACACAGGGTGAGACGGCACAGAACCGCTTCAACTTCCCTTCCGCGCCCAGCGGTCAGGGCGGCGCGCAGCAGCCGTACCAGCAGCCGCAGTCCCCTCCGCCGTATGTCCGGCCCGAGGCACCGCGCATGCCGCAGGGGCAGGGCCAGCGGCGGCGGCCCCCCGAACCGACGGCCGGCAACCACAACCCGCTGGTCCGCCCGTACGCGATGACCGGCGGCCGGACCCGGCCGCGCTACCAGCTCGCCATCGAGGCGCTGGTCAGCACCACCGCCGACCCCTCCCGGCTGCACGGGCAGTTGCCCGAGCACCAGCGGATCTGCCGGCTGTGCTTCGAGATCAAGTCGGTGGCTGAGATCTCGGCACTCCTCTCCATCCCCCTCGGCGTTGCCCGTATCCTCGTGGCCGACCTGGCAGAGGCGGGGCTCGTCGCCATCCACCAGCCCGGCGGCGACGAGTCCGCCGGCGGCCAGCCAGACGTGACACTGCTCGAAAGGGTGCTCAGTGGACTTCGCAAGCTCTAGCGGCGGTGCCACCCGTTCAACCACCAGCGCGAAGATCGTGGTGGCGGGCGGCTTCGGCGTGGGCAAGACCACGTTCGTCGGCGCCGTCTCGGAGATCAACCCGCTGCGCACCGAGGCTGTGATGACCTCCGCTTCGGCGGGTATCGACGACCTCACCCACACCGGCGACAAGACCACCACCACCGTCGCCATGGACTTCGGCCGTATCACCCTCGACCAGGACCTCATCCTGTACCTGTTCGGCACCCCCGGACAGGACCGCTTCTGGTTCATGTGGGACGACCTGGTCCGCGGCGCGATCGGCGCCGTCGTGCTCGTCGACACCCGCCGCCTCGCCGACTGCTTCCCGGCCGTCGACTACTTCGAGAACAGCGGTCTGCCGTTCGTCATCGCCCTCAACGGCTTCGACGGGCACCAGCCGTACACCCCGGACGAGGTCCGCGAGGCGCTGCAGATCGGGCCGGACACCCCGATCATCACCACCGACGCGCGCCACCGCGCCGACGCCAAGTCCGCCCTGATCACGTTGGTCGAGCACGCCCTCATGGCCCGACTGCGGTGACCGGGCGCCCCGAGCGCACGAAGGCCCCGCACCCCTGAAGGGTGCGGGGCCTTCCGCGTGGGTCCGGCGCGGCGGTCGTACGCCGCCGGTGTCAGCGCTGCCAGCTGTGCGGGGCGTAGAAGCCGGTGCGGCGCTCCAGCCGCCGCCAGCCCGCGGCGGTACGGGTCGGCTGGGCCGGCAGCTCGGCCGGACGGGCCCCGGCGCGGGCCAGCAGCACGGCGGTGACGGCGGCCAGCTCCTCGGGGCCGGCCTGGCCCTTCTCCACACGCAGGAAATCGGTCTCGGACACTTCGGTTCTCCAGGACTGGTGGGACTACTGGGGCGGGTTGCCGTGCTTGCGGGAGG